>CAMVRS010000052.1 GCA_947169935.1 uncultured Lachnospiraceae bacterium | reverse complement strand
GGGTTAGTGGAATTACCTGTGGGAATACACTTGCTTCCAAATAATTAAAAAATGATTAAAACATATACTTTTTGTGGGTGACAAATCATCATAAAAGATGTAACATTCTGTTAAATTAACAATTATGAGGTCTTAAAATGATAGAAGAAGATGTATTAGAAGAACCCAAACTCTCTTTAGAGAGGAAAGAAGCCGATAACAGCTCCGCTGTAGAGGATTCCAATCCCTATATTGATTGCCGGGATACAACGGCAATGACAAAAGATGAGCTGACATGGTATGGTCTGCGAAGACTAAAAGTGATGCTGCTTATGGAGCAGGATATGGAAGATATACTTTCCGTATCAGACACCCCGTTGTACCGTCTGGCAGTTGAAACAGCGCATAATCATGTAAAACGCTGTGAAGAGAAGTATAGAATCAGCCGTTATGATACAAGATTACAGGCGATAAGTCTTTCATAATATGCCTTTATTCTTGCCTCAAAGTTTGCACTTGAACCTACAGAATCCATATCAATATATATACCAAAAAGGTCTGACAGGGATGCTTTTATATCCCATCCTATAATTGCTTGATTTGGAGAATCTGGCTGGTTTCCAAAATTTTGTGACCCCTCTTTACTCTTAATAGTGCTGATGTATAATTCTTTACGCACTTCATCATTATTGACATTAACAGAAGTGTATATCTCTTTTCTGGGATCGAATCGTCCCGGTTTTGGTGTATTGATTTCAAGTATGCACATCTCCCGTAATCTTTCAAAACGATATCCTCGACCTCGTTTTTCTATTGCTTTGATGGCATTATTGACAGATTCAGTATAGGCATTTGTAAAGCCACAACCCCAATAGTTCAATATATGATCTCTGCGTCGTGTCATAGTTCTCTTCATTCCGGAAAATTCGGGATGTGCCGGAATAGATGCGATCCACTTATCAAACATCTCCGCTGCCTGAGCTTTTGTTTTTGCTATGTTGTATATCTCACGGAATGTTTCTTTACACATATACCCCTCATGAAATTCAGGGATATCCTTAAACCATTTTTTAAGTTGGTCTCTGCTTTCTATGGACACATCTTCCCAATTAGCCATAAAGAGTTTTCTGGAATTCTTAAACCGTTTGGCGCTTTCTCCGGCATTAAGGTGTTCCTTCTGAACACGCTTACGAAGATTATCAAGACACTTATTTACATCCTGTACAGCGTGGAATTTATCTATTACTATAAGAGCATCCGGTAATACTTCCGACACGGCTTTGGCATACACGGGAGCAAAATCCATAGTAACGCATTTACAGATGGTTTTATCAAGAGTTTTCAGATAGTTTTTGACGGTTCGTAATAGATTATTTGACTTCATATCAAGGAGTTTCTGCCCCTTGATATCAGTCAGGACAAGACGGTACTGATCATCTATGTGAGCTTCATCAATCCCCAAAATCTCCGGGGTGTAAGTGTAATTGAGTTCTTCTTTGTGGTTGTCAACATATTCCTGAAAAGCAGCCGCTACGGTCTTAGGATCTATAGAGTAGTCATTTGCTATATAGCGGAATGGTTCGCCTTTTATGACACGGTTAACAAACTCCTGCTTAAGCCTGTGAGTTATATGCTGCCTTTTGGTAAAGAAAGTATAGGTATCCGGAAAAACAGAACCGCATTCTGGGCACTTGTAACGCCTTAGATGAAGCTCAATATAAACCAACTTGCCCTCTGCTTTTATATCGTGTAGGAGATAATCAACCTTATCGTGTCTGTTGGGGTCTAATTTGTGGGAACAGGCAGGGTTAATGCAAACTGGGCGTTTGGCTGCCTCGGCTATATATTTGATGCTTAAATGCTTGCTATCTTCCAGCCTGTCTGTTATAGTTATCTCAGGAATGTCAATATAATAGGTATGAGTATTCATAAGACAGTATTATATATACTAACCACAGAAAATTCCACATGAATAATCAAAGTTTCCCACAGATGATTCCTTAAATATTGTTGACAAAAATCAAGAAAATGACGATAATAATATTGACAAGAGGACAATTAAGTGCTATAGTCTCTGAAATGTGTAATGCGGTGATTCCCCGCCGTAAAAAAGTAGGGAGCTTTAACATCGGTGATTCCCCGCCATAAGAAGAAGTAGGGAGCTTTAACATCAAGGTGGCATAATATATGCCACCTTTTTATGAAAGGTAATATCAAAAGTGGAAAACGAGTCTCTTTTACGATTATATTCAATTGATGATGATTTCATAAAAGACCTTCACGATAATGTAAACAGCCATGTATTTGCAAATACTGATCCGAGATACAATCATTCCAGAAAATATCTTGGTGTTTTGTTGCTTATCAATGGATTTTCATATTATGCCCCTTTATCTTCTCCTAAAAACTCAGATTATATGGAGATACGGGGGAGAAGAGTCATTCGAAATTCTATCCTGCCAATTATTAGGATGGTTGAAACAGATGAAAACGGTAATCGGAATTTGTTAGGCACAATCAAATTAGGAAACATGATTCCTGTTCCTGATAATATGCTTATCGATTATGATTTAGATAATGAAAGTGATACGGATTATAAAGATCTTGTGTTAAAGGAAAAGCGTTTTATCAATCGTAATGAAGAAATGATTATGGCTTACGCAGGACAGTTGTATAAAGAAAAGACGGATGGGATATTGAGTAAGGGCTATCTTAACAATACTTTTGATTTCAAAATGTTTGAAGCATATGTTACCCAAAACTATTTATCTATATCTACAGATAGCCCGTAACAAGCACTATATCTCCATAGAAGGAGTGGAAATATATCCCTTCAGATACAACAGTTCCTCTATCATATTGATCACATATTCCGGAGGAGTCCGGTATCCTAATTCCCAATCCTGGATAGTACGCATAGGAATCCCGAATAACGCCCCAAATTGTGTTTGAGTATAACCTGTCTTTTTGCGGAGTTCCTTTATACGCATAGTACACATCCCTTTAGCATCTTTCGTCATATTCGTCTGATAATCTTCTCGCTCGTTCTATTTCTTTCTCGCCTAAAAAGAAGTGTTCGGGGAGTTTGTTATATCCGACTTTTATCGATTCAAGAAAATCAGAATATAAAACATCGTTTGCAAGCCCCATAAAAAAGGTCATATCTCCTTCGTCAATCAGGGTTTTATACTCATCTGTTTTTACATACAAGAAAACATATGGATTACTATCTCTTTCAGGATTATTATACACAACAAGTGAAATAGCATAAGGCTGAATTATGGATCCAAAATTATATTCGATGGCAAATTCCATCCCTTTTTCATTATATAAATCCTTGATAAGATTATCTACTTCGATTATCCTATCTTTAATCTTATCGTGATGTAATAGTCCGTTGTTGTCAATGATATTAAAATTTCTTATATTCATTCTTCTGCCTCTGAAAAAGATATATGTCCGTTTTCATCCATGTGTCCTATAATTCGTTTTGAACTATCAAGGTGTTTTTTACACTCCAGCATTGTGTCCTCTTCTATAAAACCACGTAGAGCCTCAATGGTTTTTCTGACAATCTTATTTGCTTCCTCGTTATTAGATGCACCTCTTGCTCCGCATACACCGAATTCTACCTCTACTTCATGCTGTGTAGGTTTATTAGTAAACCATCTTTTTTGACACATGAATTTCCAATCCTTTAAGGGGATTGTAATATCAAATTTATCATAAAGTTTAAATGATACAATGTCGTTGATTGCATCCATAGTGAATTTCATAAGTTCATCCATATCCATCACCTTTGATTTGTTCAAATTAAATAAATACCATTTGTTATTCTATAATATACACCCAATGCGTATATTTGTCAATAAAAATCCCACGGATTTTTCCACATGCAGATTTAAATGACAACCTTAAGAGACCACAGATAATTCCTCATGCCCTAAAATACTTCTAACCAGCAGATCTTAATATCTTAAAATAAATATTTTCAAAATATTTCTCCAAACAACATCAAAAACGTGCATATTTTTTTTATGACGTTTTGCATTCTCGTATATTAACATTGTCAAACGATTAACCGCCCCAAACAAAGGGGCTTAAAAAAAGGAGGAATAAGAAATGAATAGTGTTGTTTTAATGGGACGTCTCACTAAGGACCCGGATGTTAGATACTCACAGGGAGAAACCCCGATGGCTATCGCCAGATATACATTAGCGGTAGATCGCCGTGTAAATAAGGGAGAGCAGACAGCAGATTTTATTAGCTGCGTTGCCTTCGGAAAGTCTGGTGAATTTGCAGAGAAGTATCTGCACAAAGGAACTAAAATTACACTCAGAGGCCGCATCCAGACCGGAAGCTATACTAATAAGGATGGCCAGAAGGTTTACACCACTGATGTAGTCGTTGAGGAGCAGGAATTTGCTGAGAGCAAGAACTCCAATGGCGGTGGTGCAACTGCAGGCGGTAACGGAAACGGTGGTAATGCAGGTCCCGCACCTGAGGGAGATGATTGGTTCAATTCCTTCGGGGATATGGACGAGGAAATGCCTTTCGGCAACTGATCCCCTCTAATTACAAACAAAGACTCATTCGCTTATGCGGGTGGGTCTTTTATATTTTTCTACATATTAAAATTTTTCTCTCATAAATCTGATATGTTATAATCATACTGTGAAAAAAGGAGATTTTATGAGACAGATACTTAACCGTGAAAGTGCTAATGAATTTGCTACAGAACTGCTTAAATCCATATCAGATATATCGACCGGGATATATTCCCGCACAAAAACCACCTGTGCGACCCGCGGCGACGAATTTTTCATGTTTTTCGTATATGACAATAAAGGAACGGATATCTGCACGAATACAAACCGTTTATACCTCTTTTATTGCAACGCCTTGAACGGTAGCGGATCCGATAATAAAGACTCCGCATTAAAAGCAACGGCAGAACTATACATTAAAGCTATGATCGACGGCAAAAACGTCGTTCTTGGCGGACTGGAGCATATCAAAAGCAATATCCTGCCCATAATCCTTAACAAAGATTACGTTGCATCAAATATAGAAAAACCCATATCAGGAGATATCCGGAATACGGATCTGGTATATACCTTTGTTCATGTAGATTCCATCAACGAGAAGGATACCGTTAACCCTATCACCCAGGAAGAATTGGATATCCTCTTTGATGGAGATGTCAAAGCTTTAAGGGATCAGGCTATGCAAAATGCCATGGAACAGCTGGGGCTCCGCGTACTTACAGATACTAAAATAAAGAACAGGCGGGAAGCGAAGAATACCGTATATTCTTTGACAGATGAGAATAAGAGCATATTCAGTGCTCTGGGGCTCCTGGTGTTTCTGGATAACATCTGTTCCGTCACCCGCTGCCCCGTATATGTATTCCCTATATCTCCGGACTCTATCTATGCCATACCAAAATCAATAGGAAGCAGGAAAAAGATCCGCGAAGTTTATAATAAGCTCATAGAGTTGAAAAAGCCCGCAAAAGACGGTCTTTTACATTTGTCGGATAAGATATATCTGTTTGAGCCACATATCGGATTTGCCACGGTCGAATGATAAAAGGTGTCATTGAACGGAAATAATCGGATATGCTATAATATCCCATAGTGGGGCGGTGGTACGGTAACAAAATCATGGAACAACCTATTTTGTATCGTCGTTCCCACTACCTGATTTTCTTGACAGCCATGCAGGCTGTCTTTTTTTATTCTCTGCCCTTTTACCCTATATTTGTAATGTAAATTCATTCTTTAAATGAAAGGAGCATAAAAAATGATAAATATATTATGCGGAAAATCCGCAACAGGAAAGGATACTCTGCAGGCTGCCATGTTAAAAAGCGGCAAGTACAAGCCTATTGTGTCCTATACAACAAGACCCATGAGAGAGGGTGAGCAGGAGGGGCGTGAATACCACTTCGTATCAAAGGAGAGGTTTCTGGAACTCAAAGAACAGGGCTTTTTTTCAGAAGTCCGCTCATATAATACACTTGTAGGCGGAAACCCGAATACATGGTATTACGGCTCACCGAAAGTAGATCCGGATGAAGCCGAATACCTCACCATCCTGGATATAGAAGGAGCAGAGGAATACATCAGGATATACGGCCCCGACAAGGTCAATATAACTATCCTTGTAGTATCTGAAAAGGAACGTAAAATCCGGGCAAAATTAAGAGGTTCGTTCGATATTGTCGAGTTCGACAGACGCCGACATGACGATAACATCAAGTTCGGCACGAGGGCAATAAAGAACCTGATGAGAAAGACCCCTAACGTACAGATTAAGATGAATGGTGATGAGAATTACTACATCAACTGCTATACCAAATGGGGATGGGTCGATCACAAAGTATTTGCCTCCACCTACGAGGAAGCCAAAAGGATCCGCAATGAATGGATAAATCACAAGTTGTATCCCACTGACGGCAGATATTACGCCGAAGCATACGGTCTTGACGAAACCGGGGATTATTACGAATACTGTGATATGGGCGTAGCGTAAGTTCTTAATTAACCGGGGAAGTTCATTCTCCCCCGGTTTTTTATTTCTCAGCCATTTCATAGATATTTTATTATCAGTTTATTACAATAATAGGAGGATAATAAAATATGGGATGGACTGGTTACAGGACTAACAATTATAAGAACGGCAAGGTAGATGTTCAGGGCGAGATGGATAAGCTCTTCAACACCATAAACAGCCGCGTATTAAAATCAGCTATGGTCGGCTCCGAATACTATGCCGCCGTAGAAGAAACCACTGTAAAAGACGGCGTGGAGAATAGGATTGTCTTTGCGGCAATATTCCAGACGTCAACACGGAGAGCAGACGGCTGCAATATCTTCTATAAGGATATGGACGAGACCGTCGTGAACGGGTATTACAAATGCCCCGTTGGGATCTTAAAGCTCCTTACGCCGACAGATAATGCCAACGCTAAAGCATGGCGCGAAGGCTGTCTTAAATGGAGAGAGGAGCAGAAAGCCAAAAAATCAGATCCTGACTCACTCAAGAACCTTCCGGAGGGCAGCCAGATAAGGTTTACTATCAACTTCTCCACCACAAGCGGCTTAAAGCCCGGGGACGAAGTGACCTTGAGCAAAGTAGCAAAGAGGCAGTGGAACTGTAATGTCGGCGGATACGCCCCGACAGGGAAGTTTTATTGGACTGACGGCTATTACCGCTGGCGCGAAAAAACACATTCCGGCTGATTATACGGTAGTCGGAAGAGGACAGGAAGCTGCCTAAATCAATTAAAGCATCGAAACGGGAATTCCCGAATTCGGTGCTTTTTTATGCCCCTGCCGTTTTGGATATATTGTTATTGTAAATATAAACGGTATCAAATACCGAATAAAGCAAAAGGAGAAAAATAATTATGAGCAAGAGAAGCTATTTCGTCATAGGCAACGGTCTTGTAAATCGGTGTTACTCCTCGTACCGCAACAACTGCGGCTGCGTAGTGAAATCATTTGAGCATCCCCTGGTCAACTATCTCAATAATGAGGCTTGTTACAAACTCAATGAGATAGCCGATGCTCAGGGGCCTGTTGCATCTGCAATAGAAATGTTCAAATACTTGTTGAAATAGAAAGAGGTAATAGAAATGGACGAATTTGAACAGGATATCAGGGTATGCCCCAACTGCGAAAAGGAAATCCCCCGGAGCGACATGCTCTATACACATGACTGCCACGGGATCCGCTACCGGCTGGTATGCTACAAATGCCACAGGCTGTTAATGGCCAAAGGCTATGACGGAGCATATTACTCCGAAGCAGACGAATGCCTTGACGTGGACTATTAAAAACTGAATATTTTCTAAAGAGCCTTTCGGGGCTCTTTTTTTATGTATAAAAGTATTCATATATATTTAATTATCAGAATATAAAGGGTTTATAACCCGATAACAATAGGAGGATAAAAAAATGACAGAAGTAGTAGAAAGAGGATTCCGTTTCAAAACAAATGTATCCATGAAGGAACTCATGGAGATCAACAAGGAGTTGGCGCGGCGGATAGAGGAAAGGTTTTGCGACATGTTAGCAGAAACCTGTGCCCAGAAAGTGGTTTTCTACAGGGATATGTCAAGGCATTACAACTCTCTCGAAGACATTCCCAGCGAGGGAATTGCTGAATGGTATCGAAAATACATGGCAGATATGATAGAGAGTATCAAGAACGGCGCCGAAGATAGGGTTCTGTTCAGAACCGAGTGCATTCACACCATCCATCCGGGAAATGAGTTCGAAGATGCCAATAAAGTCGAACTCCATACCGCACATCTTTATTGGTTCCCCTGGGGATACCACGACTACAAAATGGAAATCTGTTATATCCCGTACAAAGATACCATCCTTGGTATTTATGTAGGTGATGAGCGTTATTACGACATCATCAGGGATTGCCCTTATTTGACAGATTTCAAAACATATGATGTAAAGCCTGCTTTCCTTTCCGAAGAAGATTGGAAGGAACGAAAGGAATCATGGGATAACGCCATAGGCCCGGATTACGTTCCTGGAAAGCACGGGTTATGGTTTACTTTATTCGATCCTGGCAACTATGATCTCGTGCATAAGATATGTGACACTTCTCTTATGGATAACGCCCTTAAGAAAGCATATGACGATATACAGAAAAGAGGAAGCAGCATATCAATATACCGCCACGATGAAAAAGACAATATGAAAATCTATACGGATCCTTCTGATGAGGATACAGTCATGATCGCGGAAGATGACACCATCAGAGTCTGCCTGTCTAATATCGGGGAGGGAACATGCGGTGATTATAACGAAGATGACCCCGAAGACGAAAATCTGTTGAGGTTTGACATTTTATATAAGGATCCCGCTAATCCCGATATGGAATGGACTGAGGTAGAAGATGCGTCTTATTGCACGAACATACCGGCGAACAGCTCTGAGAAACATCTCAAAATAGCAATCACCAACATCTTCAATAGATACAGAGAAGTAGCTGATCTTATTATAAGCGGTTGCTCAGTTAAGAAGCTTGGAGAGGAGTTAAGCTGGATCGGCTAAATCTTCCCAGCATCTGATTTATTAAACCCCTGTATTTTACATACGGGGTTTTTTATTTGCTCTCCTGATTCGCTATATTATGAATATAACTTATATAAACGAAAGGAGAACTAAAAATATGAATTTAGCATATGGACGCAAATTGCGTCGTTCTATAGCAAGGTGTGAGTTTGCCGACGAGGTAACGGATCTTCTGGCAAGAAAGATAAGAAAGGATCCCAGATATGCAGATTGCAAGGTTGAAAGTTATGGTCCTATGGGATTAGGAGCCGAATGCCACGTAATCGTAAAAAGAGGTGATGAATACATCGGATCTCTTACCGTAAAAAGTGACGTTTCCGACAACTTTGTGTATGTGGATTACAATGCCAAAAGAAATAGTATCTATCCGAAGGGTTCCCTTGGCGACATCAACGGATTCAACAATGTCACAAGACCGCTTCCCACGGATATAGACGAAGCTCTCAAGCTTGTATTCTATAAAGGAGGATGCTGATATGGAGCTGACACCGGCAGATGTCAAGACCCTCAAAAAGTGGGGGTATCGTAAAAAAGACATAGAACAGATCGAAGTCGCTACATCACTTACCAGGTACAAATATAATGATAAGCTGATCTGCGACGGTAAAGCAAGAAAGCTGCTTGGAGATGAGGAATATTTAAGTGGAATATCCCGCAGCGCTTTCCATTATACAGCCACCCGTTATACGCCTGGGGGAGAAACGATATTTTTCGACTCCAGTGCTTTATTTAACGAAGGAGTATTCTAATGAAGAATGTAAACGGACTGATGAAGTTAAGAAACGACATCAGCAATTTAATTTCAAAAGATATAGAGCTGATCTATGAAGGAAAAGAATTAGACAGCGAGGAAGTAAGCGCTTCTATAGCCAATCTCTTAAATGAGTATAAAAAGCAGGCTATAATAGATGAGCTAAATGAAATGGTAAATGAAGAAGGTTATGAATGGTTCTTTGAGGATACTACCGAAGATGATCGGAAGAATATAATAGAACGTACTGCCGATCTTTATATAGAAAAAGAGAAGCACAACCCTTATGAGACCATTTACCGCAGCAAACGCGAAATTTTGGATTCTTATCTGGCCAACGAGCATTACTGGCAGACAACGATAAGACTTCTGGAATCAGCATAACAAACAAGCCCTGGTTATTCCGGGGCTTTTCTTTTGAATTATTTTTTATGCCTGCTTTCCTTATCATATATTAACTATATAAAAATACATCATTAAAAGGAGATAAACCAAATGGCAAATATATATTTAAAGCCGTGCCCCTTCTGCGGACAGACGCCTAGATTGTTCGGCATGGAAAAGCGTGACTATGTGGAGCCCATCGACGAAGAGACGAAAAATCTCACCAACAACGGATGGGCAAAGAAGAGCGCCAAAGTATATTGGGTCAAGCCTTTTTGCTTAATAACCTGCGTATTAGGTAGTGCATACGCATCTGCCTACGGGATTGTTGACGGGCCTCATTATAAGACAAGAGAAGCTGCGGCAAAGGCATGGAACAAGCGTTATAACGAGGAGGATGCAGAATGACAAGGGAAGAGATCTTAAGCGGGTTAGAGTCCATGGCAGCAAGTGAAGGCCTTTATGACGATAAGCACCCCGGAAAGAAAGCCCTTCTCCTTGGAGAGGCTATCAATCTTATAAAAGAAGACTCCGAAAAGGGAAACGTCAATTTCTTTGGACTTACCCTGGAAGCTGAAAGACGCATAATGAAAAACGCATTAAGGCTCATCAGGATAATAGTAGATGATTACGTTTTCGGCTGCGACAGTGGAAGCGATGAATGGCGTGATTTCTTTACCGGATGGTCAGACGAATTAGACGATAAGGTAGAGAAGGCAGAACGCCCGTCAGACTTCTGTTATAAGCTCCCCTCAGATGAATGGCTCTTTAAAGAACTGATAAGCTGGGGTACAACAAGAGGCGGCCACGGATCCGCATGTGAAGAATGTGCGAAGATAGGAAAGATCCTGAAAGGAGAAGAATATGATGACTGATATAACAATGACTCAGGCCAAAGACCGTATATTTAATTCAATCATAAACCGTGAACTCAGTACATACGGTCAGGCATATGCACCTTTGGTGACCGAAGTATCGATCAGCGACATGGTAAAGCTTACCGGGCTCTCTTTGTTTATGACAAGGAATGCCGTGATGGAACTGACAGAGGAAGGATATATAAAATACTTCACGGAAGGATACACGCTTACAAAAAGAGGATACGATTCGGAGTCATTCTGGAAAGCCAAAACAAGGCGGAACCAAAAAACAAAAGAGTGGGCTGCCGAACGCTAAGTTTTATCTTAACCATGTCGATTATTCGGCATGGTTAATTTTTTCTCAAAACAGTACCACATCATAAGCATAAATTTTTGTACCAAAACTGACCCATACATTTGTATATTAAAACGTCAAAAACCAGTAGCATATCATACGTTGGTTTGTTATAATACCTCATATAAACTATTCGGAGGTAGTACCATGGGAAATATTTACGGATATTGTCGTATTTCCAGAAAAACTCAAAAGATCGAGAGACAGGAGAGCAACATCAAGGCAGCCTATCCGGATGCCATCATCTGCAAAGAGGCATATACAGGTACGAAGATGGACCGACCGGAGTGGAATCGGTTAAGGAGCAAATTACGTCCCGGCTCTACGATAGTATTCGATTCGGTCTCCCGTATGTCCCGTAATGCCGACGAAGGGATAAGCGTATATTTTGAACTTCTGGATCAAGGCGTAACCCTTGTCTTTCTCAAGGAGCATTATATTGACAGCGAAGTATATAAAAGCAACCTCCATGACAGGATACAGTTAACCGGCACTGACGAGGACGAAATATTTAAGGGTATCAATAATTACTTCCGTAAGCTGGCAGAACGTCAGATAAGGATTGCTTTTGAGCAGGCTGAAAAGGAAGTCACTGACCTGCATCAGAGGACAAAGGAAGGAATAGAGCAGGCACGGTTAAGAGGCAAACAGATTGGATTAGTAAAAGGACGGAAGCTGACCACCAAAAAGTCCGTTGAAGCCAAAGAAAAGATCCGTAAATACTCAAAGGACTTCAACGGTTCCCTTTCAGACGTTGACTGTATGCAGCTGGCAAAGATATGTCGTAACAGCTATTATAAATACAAAAGGGAAATAAGGGCTCAGATATTAAAAGAAAAATACCCGGAATTAGAAAACAATACACCTTAAGACCTAAAAGCATCGGTATCCGGTGCTTTTTTTATGCCTCCGGAGAATAACCTATATTATGGTATCAATCTAAAACAATAATATGGAGGATAAAAAAATGATAGATTACGAAAGTTTGGAGTTATCTCTGCATGAGATAGATTCCACAAAGCTTGCAAGACTTTTTGCAAAAGGAAGTGTTGCTTATGACGAGCTGGAGTCATTAGGAAATGCTTTTTTCGGAAACATAGGCATAGGGCATCCTAACTTCTCAGATAACTGTTTCTACGGGAACGGACTGAGCGGAGAAAAGCTTTTAGTCCTTGTTAATAGCTATAAAAGCCATTTTAACGACGATAGGTTGCAGAAATTCTGCTTTAACCGTAACCTTGCCGTAAGCCTGCGTGGCGAAAAAGGAACTTTGGGCTCCTCATCTATAATTTATTATATTGGGGATAATAATTATGTCCTTAAAGGCAAGAACGTAACGCGTATTTTGACCTTTACTCAGGTAGCTGATGCCTACTTGTCTATGGCAAAGGAAGAATATGAGCATTCGATCGATTCAGAAGATACCCTTCCTAATGTAAGAGTGATCTGGTCTGAAAGCAACATTTTTAAGGACAATACCACTTATTCTGTCAAAGAATTTGACAGTATGATGAGGAAAGCCGATCTCACCAGACATGCAAAGCAGGAGGAAATGCTAAAAAAGTATGGATCCTATGAAGCCTGGCAGGAATCCGGGGAAGACACGGAGTTTATCTGCTATGAAAAGACAAAGTTCAAGTTATATTTCAAGGACGGCAGCTTTATCACCGAACGCATGGATATCGGCGACGGAATAGGCGGATTAGTAGAATTCATGGAAAGCCTGTCTTTTTCACCTGACAGAGTACAGGAAATACGTGAAGCTGCAGGACGCGTCGAAAAAGCCGACAACGACCCCATTTTCGTAAAGCTCACTGATCCGGACATAGACGGGTGCGGTTCTGACGTAAGCATAACGATATCCGTTTCAGCTGGTAATTCTGCTATACCTGATATAGAAACAATTATATCGGATGCGGTAAAGGCATACAGATCAGAAAATCCCGGCGAATGGGATTCCGACGGTTGTTTTGACGCCGCCATTAGCGCATTAGAGAAATGCGGCTGTACCGTAAATCCTGTGACCGAAGCATTGGATATTACCTTATAAGCTAACGCAATATAAACACCTGCCTTTATATAATAGAGGTAGGTGTTTTTTTATTCCTCCATCACAACTCCTATATTATGTTATCAGTTTAATCTAACAATATGGAGGAAAATATATTATGACACTTAAAGAGATCATAGTAAGCTTTATGGAGGGCGTGAAAGGCGGCGTAGCTACCTTAAAGCAGATATACAGCGCGATTGATAAGTCAGATTACGTATCAGAATCAGATACAGTACATGACTCCGCCCGCGCTATCATTTACAGGCATCCTGAAAGCTTCAAGCGCGTGTGCAAGGGCGTATATATGCTGAACGGGGAAAAGTCGTCATCTCTGCTCATAGAGGGAGATTCGAGAGGACTCGAGGAGATAGAAGATGAGTCGATAGACTGCATCATCACGGATCACCCCTGGGAGGACAAGAAGGCACACAGATCCGGCAACCAGAAGCACTTTGCTGAATATGAGACCTTCCGCTATACCCTGGATGATTTCAGGGCTAAAGCGAGAGTCCTAAAGAATGGAGCCTATCTGGTAGAGTTCCTGCCAATAGAGTCATCTACAAATTATGAATATCTCTATGAGATAAAGCAGATGGCAAAAGAGTGCGGGCTGCAGTATTACACCCACTGCATCTGGAGAAATGCTCCGGAAGGTGCCATAAACACCGGAAAGACTACAAAGGGCGTACAGCAGCTGGTCATCTTTTCAAAAGGAAAGCCCAGGAAGCTGTCGCGCCCCAGCGTAAATGCCTACCAGACAAAGGAGATCCTCAACTATGAGATTACCATGCTCCTCAAGAACTCTGAAAAGAACCACCAGGCAGAGAAACCCATTGAGCTATATGAATATCTCATTGAGAACCTCACCGAAGAGCAGGACGTTTGCTTGGATCAGTTCGGAGGCTCCTGCAACATGCTGAAAGCCGCAACAAACCTCAACCGCTTTGCTATCGTATGTGAGCTGGCGGACGAGTTTGTAGCTAAAGCGGCAAAGAGATTCGGCTTAACACCCTTGTATGTTCCGGAAGAAATACCTCCCGTTCTGCTCTTATCTATCAATTATGATGATGATCCGCAGATGGAAGGTCAGATGTCGATCTGGGACTACGCTATCGCATCGTAATTTTAAAAGCTGTCAGAAATGGCAGCTTTTTTTATATTTATAGCTGATCTCATATATTTAATTATATTTTTAACACAATAAAATGGAGGATAAACATATGAAAGATTTTAAGAATATGAAGGAAAAGGGCGTAAAGGATTGCGATAAGCAGGATCAGCCCATACATCTGCTGGAGCTTTTCGGCGGAATAGGCGCACCCAGACGTGCTCTGGAAAATACCATAGCGAAAATGCTGAAATCAATATTTCCGGACGAAAATAAAAAGCAGCTGCGGGAAAGGGGTATTTTTGGTCTCAAGTCCATCGATTACGTCGAAGTGCTCCCTTTTGCGGTCAGGGCGTACAACCAGATGTTCGACTTGTCTAACCGCCCTCAGGACATAAGGCTCTGGAACCTGAATGTAGATATTCTGGTACACGGCAGCCCCTGTCAGGACTATTCAAGAGAAGGCAAAAACGATCTGAACACCGGTCGTTCCATACTGTATGAACGTACTCTGCAGATATTGGATCCCCACCCTGATTACGGTTTTCCGGAGCTGACGAGACAGCCTAAGCTGGTCATCTGGGAAAATGTCCCGAATATGGCATACAGTCACCCGGATATCCTGGAAAACTATCTTCGAACCATGGAGAGCTACGGATACATTAACACCTTCTGCGGAAGTAAGAAATACGTAGATAAAGGCGGGTATGTATCACCGTATAGCATTATGGTCGATAAGATGCTTGACGCGTCGGAATACGGCGTTCCCCAGGCAAGAGAGCGCTTCTTTTGCGTTTCAGTGCTCAAGGAGTTAAATACACCTTTCATCATGCCGGAGCCTATACCGGTCGATAAGCGGTATACGTTGACTCAGTTCCTGGATCACGCCGTAGATGTAAATACTCCCGAATTACAATTTACGCCTACTGAGCTTGCAATCACCAAAAAGGTAGGTAATCAGTGGTACGTAAAGCAGGCCGTTAAAGGAGATTTCGGCGCCGGCGTCGGATATGTGCCTATCAATGAGTACCAGCGTATAGATCTGGCGTTTCCTAACTCCCAGAACAGGAGAGGAAGAGTGGGAGATTATGCTTCCACGCTTACAACATCACCCAGGCAGGGCGTACTTATCGGGGACAAGTTCAGACTCTTTACATCAAAGGAAAAGCTCCGTTTAATGGGCTTCCGCGATTCCGACTACGAGAAGATGATAAAGGCTGGGCTGACCGATAACCAGATAGCACATCTGGCAGGTAATTCGATATGCGTACCCGTTCTGGAGCATATCTTTGAGCAGGCATTTAAGATGTACCCTTGTCTGACCGAAAAGCTTATAGCTAAATAAATACATAAAAGCACCGTATCTGAGATTATTTCTCACGATACAGTGCTTTTTTTATACAAAACGTCAAACTCCTATATTATATATCATCATATAATAACGAAAGGAGTATTACAATGGAGCGCTTAAAAGACAACGTACCCGAAGAAATTAAGAAACGGGTTGAGGCGATAACAAAGCGATATATCATTAACGGAATTTGTGATCCAATGTATATCGCCAATGTTATAGCAAACCGAACCGGCTGCGGCGACGGAATGGGAGAGTTTACCTCTGTCCCCGATTTTACCACCGAACAGTGCGAGACGGTTGCCACGGCTTTAAGGCATGCTTACGGCTGCAACATCTTCGATGAAGATCTGGATGAACTTATCGGGATACTCAAGACCGGCAAGCTCTCCGCCGTCCGTAGCATTGAGGGCTTAAATAGGTTCATAAATAAGCTCTATGCCCAGAATAAGACCTGCAAAGATGAATTCCGCAAGGAGTACAATGAGAAGCAGATGAGGAAGGCTAACGATGTCATTTATGATCTGATTGGAGGCAGATCCTTCCCCATAACAGAGGTCAGCAGCCGGCCGGTTGAGTAAAAAACTAAAACGTCAGGGTAACACCTGGCGTTTTTATATGTCGATACGCCTGTCCGCAAACTATATTAGCTTATATTTGCTTATTTTGCGACCACCGGGAGCAAAAAAAACAGATCGGTTATAATATATAATCCGTAGTTATGCGGAAAACTTTTATTTTTCGCCATAGATATATCAATAATGCTAAAGACATCCACTGATGAAATCTTATGACTATGCATCCGGGGCTTACGAAAGCAGAAGCGCATAGAAAGCGGAGATCCATACATATCTATTTCAGTTTTCACCAATAGAACTGGGTAGAGTATATCCTAATGTGGCTCTATTTTGGGGGAAATACGATAGGATAATAGCTCTATAAATAGTGCTCACCGCGCACAAATGGCTCTATTTGAAATAAAAAGCGGAAAAACGCGCGTATATTTCAATTTGCGTTTTACTTTTTGAAATAACAAGTATATTATAGGTATCCCATCATTGACATTAAAAGAGCGGCGGCTGACCTTGGAGTAAGCTATAACACGGTATGCGGTATTCTTACCGCCATCTTTTTTCGGTGCCTTAATGGTTGAATTATGACACCGCTTCACATACTTCTTTCGACTGTTTTTCATTAAAAAGTAAGTTGAATCTGTTCCGGACAGCCTTGCCCTGATCTTCATCGATCGCACCTTCTGATACAAGCTCCTTAACCGCCAGACGCATATAGGACTTTGCTATCTCATTAAACGCAGATGAATCAAACATATTGTAAAAATCTTCCTCATCACACCTCGCAAGGAAATCGTAAACTCGGCATTTTTTTGCAGCTTCTTCCGCTGTGACCATACCACGGTCAGCAGCTTTTCTTTGAGCATCTGATAATAACATAAATCCGTTCATACCTGTTCTCCTCCTATACTTCTTATACCATTGTGATAGGTTTTGTGTGCCAACAGACTATTTTCCAGAGGTCATTTTTTCCGGTCTGCCAATCTTGTCTGTAAATAAAGTGTTCAAAGCGAAACGGCTCCCGGATAAATCCATGGAACCGTCCCAGTCTGCAAATTATTATATGTATTATAGCCCTCCCTTAGAATAACGGTCAAGCAAAACGAAAAGCTTTCCAACTCTATATCAGCAGGTTGTAATGATGCGATAAACTCATATAACATACCGCCGGAAGGCGGAAAAACCATAGTTTTTTCGGTCTTTTGTGCGTGTGGTGAGATAGTGCTAAATATAGTTATGCGGAAAATTTTGGTTTTTCGCATAACTATTGACGCATCACTAAAAACTCGTTATAATCATAGTATACTCAGCAAATATCATTTGCTGCGCATATATGTTATAACTTTTTTTATAGCATCCACGTTTCTCCTATATTATATTGCCAAATAATATAATGAAAGGAGAAACAAAAATGGATAACACCATTAACAGAGAAACAAAAGACAGAGTATTTGCGTTACTTTTCGGTGCGCAATACAAAGAAAATGCGTTGGCCCTGTATAATGCTATGAACAATACACATTATACAAATACTGACGATTTAACAATCACAACGATCGACGATGTGATTTACTTGGGGATGAAAAATGATTGCTCTTTTCTGATTGACAATACGCTCAGTCTGTTTGAACAGCAGTCAACTATCAACCCTAACATGCCCGTAAGAGGTTTAATGTATTTTGGCCGATTATACGATCAGTATATATCGGTAAATCATCTTAACCGATACGGGAGAAAGCAGCTTGAGCTCCCAACACCTCAATATATAGTTTTATATAATGGGGTTGAGCAGATGGATGATATTACCACATATTATCTGTCAGAATCATTCTCCGGGAGCAAAAAGAGCGATGTCGAGGTAGTTGCACATGTATATAACATTAACCCTGGGCATAACGAAGCTCTGGTCAAAGCATGTGAACCTCTTTTCGGATTTTCCGTATTGATATCAAGAATACGTGAGTATCAAAAAAAGACATCAGATCTTGAGAGAGCTGCAACTTTAGCCGTAAACTCATGTATTGAAGATGGAGTCTTAAAAGATTTCCTCATCAAACACAAAGCGGAGGTAATAGGCATGTGTCTTACTGAGTACGACGAAGCAGAACAGCGCGAATTAGATCGTCAAGAAGGCAAGGCCGAAGAGAAAGAGAACGGATTACGTTCTATCGTTATGGCTCTTAAGCCTTACTGCTCTTCTTTTGATGAGCTTTGCGCAAAGGTACAGGAAACACCTGCATATGCAGAAACAAAAGAGGATGAAGTCCGCCGTATTTACGACGAACTGTAATTTAACAAAGCTCCCTATGGCGTTAGGGGGCTTTTTGTTCTGTTCAAAATAACGCTACAATATGTAAGGAGAACCTCTATAAATGCAGGAAAAACAGAACCTGACTTCGAAAATAATAAAATATTGTAACCAGCTTCCGGATCCGTGTTCGTCGTTTCTTCTGGAGACAGGCACTGAGATGGCTTATTCCACACGCCTTGAGTACGCTAAGGAGCTCACTGCCTTTTTCGATTATCTGATATCATACAGCCCGGATTTCTGCGAAAAAGAAAAACGACAGATCACGATAGCAGATATCAGGCTTATCACGTCCCAGGATATCTCACGCTATCTGACCATATATAAGGATAAAGGAAAGAAAGAACGTACCATAGCGAGAAAACGTGCAGCTCTTTCCAGATTTTTTACTTACCTTACAGCAAACCGGCAGATAGAATACAATCCCGTTATCGCAGCCGTTAAGGTAAAAATCCATAAGAGCGATGAGATCATTCATCTTAACAATAAAGAGCAGACAAAGTTTCTTAATGACATAAAAACCGGCGATACTCTTACAAAAAATCAGCAGAAATACCATGAAAGATACAGAATGAGGGATTATACCCTTGTAACCTTACTCCTGGATACCGGAATGCGTGTGTCTGAGCTGCATGGAATTGATATACCGGATTTTGATTTTGAGGAATGTTCTGTAATAATCACACGAAAAGGCGGAAACATACAGACCCTCTACTTCTCTGACAACACGCGGGACATAATATGCGATTACATTAATGAACGTACAGCTATAGAGGGTGAATACTACGATCCTAATGGTCCTCTATTCGTCACAAAAAAGGGTAGCCGTTTATCCATCCGAGCTATTGAAGTCCTCGTAAAGAAGTACGCGATTTCATCCATTCCGGGAAAAGGCCAGAAAATCACCCCTCACAAAATGCGCAGTAGTTTCGCTTTTAGCTTCTACGAACAAAGCAATTTCAATGTTCTCGCACTTAAGAGGGAATTAGGCCACTCCTCAATTCAAGTTCTCCAGTCATATGTTAACGCATCTGATGCTACCTTGCAGAATATGCGAAATCTGGTATCAGATGCACGTAACGGGGACGATGTTGGCACGAACTCATATTTGACTCAAGCCAACGGTATGAAAAGAAAGAAAAAGTAAAAACCGAAATAGCTTTTAGCAAAAAGACATTTAAAAACACTCAATAAAGAAAGGAATAAGAAATATGGCAGCTGATGAAAAAATTTTTGCACACAGCATGACAGACAACGACAAACTCCTTGCTGAAATTGCTCAGATTATCGTAGGGGCTCACAATGGCTCATATAAGCCTCATTTGATCCCGAAAGAAAAAGAAGTCGCTCCCCCTTACTACAGATGGGTCCACAGCCCGGAAGGATATTCTCTTATATCTTCCGATACTCAGGACTTTGAACGTCCGCAAATTCTGACAACGGACGGGGAAATAGCTGATTTTATTGAACACGTATTCTTTATCCTTGCAGGTGACCCGTCTATAAAATGGGATAATATCATGGAATCAAAGGCTGTTTCTGAGGAGCTTGAAAAGTATTTTTCCAAATCAGAAGTCCATGATATTAAAATAGAGCTGTCAAATAAGGACCATAATAATTACTTCGACGATAAGCCAGCAGCGCAAAAATCTCCTACTATATGGGCAACCGTCAAGATCGGCGATCAAAAAGATGTATGGGAAAAGATGGATAAGATGGGATTTGCCTATTTTGACAGAAATCTCTGGGAGATCCAATTATAAATAATCCACTTATACGGAGGCAAATAAGAGATGGATACTGATAACGAACAGCAGATCGTTGAAAAGCTGGCAAACAATGCAGGTCATATTGTTGAAATGATAAAAGCGTATTTCACTTCCATAGAAGGATGTGATATCCGCAAGGCACTCATATTCTCTTCCGCTCTTGCCGGACATGCCTGCCATGAGGCCGTAAAAGCAGAAAACGGTAAATTTACCGTAATCACTACGAGCGAAAACAAAAAATTTTATTTCGGAGACGCTACAAATAAGTATCTTATTGAAAATGACCTGAGCGTAGTCGGATTTATTACTGCTATATGCCAACCTGCAGGTGAGGAAGTAAAGTCTCTTTTTTCGGATATTGCAAGCAATATAGGAACCAGCGACTTTTCTGTCTGCGGCATGGATCCACACCCACTCTATGAAGACGTACATGCCTGCTGGAAGGGCATAGACAAAAATATGACATCAAAATACTGCGAAAACCCTTCGGAATGGCCGGTACTGTACGGGATCGTTGTACAAAATATCCTTATGTCCGCCATAAAATGCGGCGCTCCTAAAGACGAGGCAGGGAAGATGGCGCTGGAGTGTGCCATAGTTTTCTCGAAGTTAGATAATGATTCATTCTGATAAAAACAGCAGATTATACGGATATGATAATAATTTCTAAATACAAACTTATAAAAAAGAACGGTTCAAAAGATTCTTTTATGTAAGGAGCAGTGAAAAAATTCCTTGCCCCGTCTGCAAGAATAAGAGACTAAATGTTATAGGAAGCAGGGAACGCTCATTGATACTTTCCAACGGAAGCAAAATACATCTGACTATACGCCGGCTGCGATGCTCCAATGAAGCTTGCCATCTGATCCACCATGAGCTTCCGGATATCATTGTCCCATATAAACGACATGAAGCTTTGACCATAGGATACCTGATACTCTTACCTCTTAATCAGACGATGCTCTCTCACCCATGCGAAATATCAACCATATATCGCTTAAGGACATGGTTTTCGCTGCTCCAGAAATTCATAAAAGAAAACATGGAATGTCGTAAAAAGCTTTTTATTTTAGATATTAAGCTCTATCATCTAATGTGCCATTCGCATATACCTACCAGTAACATAAATATATACCCGGACTGGATACAGCAGCTTATCCGGTTCCTCGTCAATAATGGGTACTGGCGACCATACCCGTTACGCGTTTATATTCCCCCAAACACCTGTTATCATACCTAAAAATTAAAAAAGAGGTGTTTGAAATGGATATAACTGACTCATGCGTTCCCGATATCCCATTTTATGATGAATTATCTTGCCTACAGGATGAACTGCAACAATTCATCCTTAATTCGTCATTCCTTGACAACTTTCCGGAGCTTGCAAACATGTCACCATCTGAGCGGATGATACTTTCAGGGATTTATGCCGCCCTACAAGCCACTGAGCTTAATAACGTATATACGTATTTAAAAATACCGACCACTGCCCACACCCGGCTAGAAGTAATGATATGTGAGATAGGCGAACAGGTTCTGAGGCACTATTACGACGAAACAAAAGCCCTGATAAGGCATGTACTATATTGGTATCTGGATTATGATACCCATTCAGCAGATATTAAAAATCTATGTTATCCGATTCTGTCAAATGACGAAGTGTGTAATTTCTATCTTTCTTTATCTTCCGAAATACGAACGGATCCTTCCACTCTCTCCCAGGAAGAAATATGGTTTATAAGCGGTATAATCAGTGTATATAAAAGGGTAAACGAACTCCGCTACATTCTGGATTTGCAGGATAACCCTATCCCTTTTATACAATCTATCATCAACGACGTATCCAAAGAAATCCGAAAGAAGATAACGTGCAGCCTTAAAAGCATGATTAACCGCTATGTCGCTCTTTTTGCCGGCAGCACTCTCCCGCCCTCTTCG
>CAMVRS010000051.1 GCA_947169935.1 uncultured Lachnospiraceae bacterium | reverse complement strand
GGAGAGCATCTGCCTTACAAGCAGGGGGTCACAGGTTCGAGCCCTGTAGCCTCCACTTTTTTTAAGAAAAAAATATGGGCGATTTCCCGAGTGGCCAAAGGGAGCAGACTGTAAATCTGTTGGCACTGCCTTCCGTGGTTCGAATCCACGATCGCCCAGTAGGGTTAACCCCCAATTAACGCGGGGTGGAGCAGTCTGGAAGCTCGTCGGGCTCATAACCCGAAGGTCACAGGTTCAAATCCTGTCCCCGCTATGCGAGATTGATAAGTAAATAAAGCAAAGTACATCTATAATACGCAAAGCCCATCAGTCAGTTAGACCGGGTTCTGCGAACCGGTCTAACCGACTGATGTACGTTTGCCCGTAAATACGGGCAAACTACTGTCTGAATCGTCCGATGTGCTTACGAAAGCAAGCTTTCGACGCACATACGTCCGCTTCATCCAGTGCTTTGCGGTGCTTCCGATCTTATTCGCCCAGATAGCTCAGTTGGTAGAGCAGAGGACTGAAAATCCTCGTGTCACTGGTTCGATTCCGGTTCTGGGCACGATAAACATCCGAAAGGATGTTTTTTTTATCCCAGATCAAACCAATAATCATCATCTTTATGTTCATTATAAAAATCTGTCAGAAATGGTTTAAGTTGATCACGAATTCGTGCAGAAATATAATCCTTATCTATACCGCCATTGATCTGTACATAGTCATATATTCTATCGATTTCCACAAGAACTTCCGGAATTTGACTGACAGTGAAGCTTGAAAAGGATCTAAAATAATGTATATCACAATTTATAATTGATTCCTGCCATAAACCGGTCCAGATACGTTGAAATGATACAGGAATATCATTTATAAATATGCTGTCTGGGCTATTAATCCCTTTACCTTTATAAACAGCTAATGATACGGACATGTTATTACCTATCTCTTTCTCAGGATTATCTTATATCCATGGTTAATGGTCAGCACGTAAGTTATACAGGAAGTGCCCGGAGCAAGTATCAAAAGCATAATACCATAATTTGTTATATCTCGACAGATTCCAGACGGAAAGAATTACAATAACCGCAACAATGATAAAGAAGATGATCTGGATAAGCAGCCTCACTACAAAGTGTTTTTCATATAAAAGACAGATAGGAGTGCTTATCCACTGTCTTTTTTTTCTGATCTGTGGTATAATACCCCGCATGAGATATGTATCGTGGAATGTGAACGGCCTCAGAGCCGTCATGGGAAAAAACTTTATAGAGGCTTTTAATGCCCTGGATGCGGATGCCTTTTGTCTTCAGGAGACCAAACTGCAGGAAGGGCAGATCGAAATGGATCTGCCGGGATATAAGCAGTATTGGAATTATGCAGAGAAAAAGGGTTATTCGGGTACGGCCATTTTTACGAAGAAGGAGCCGGTCAGCGTATCCTACGGAATAGGCGTGGAGGAGCACGACCATGAAGGACGGGTGATCACTCTGGAATTCGAAGATCATTATCTGATCACTGTGTATGTGCCCAATTCGCAGGATGGCCTGAAGCGCCTTGATTACCGCATGGAATGGGAAGATGCTTTTTTGAAATATATCAAAAAACTGGATGAAAAGAAGCCTGTCATTTATTGCGGAGATTTAAATGTCGCACATGAGGAGATAGACCTTAAGAATCCCAAGACGAATCATTTAAATGCCGGCTTTACGGATGAAGAAAGAGCAAAGTTCGGTGCGGTATTGAATGCCGGGTTCATCGACAGTTTCCGTTATTTCTATCCGGAACAGGCAGACATATATTCCTGGTGGTCCTACCGAATGCAGGCCAGGACAAGGAACACAGGCTGGCGCATCGATTACTTTGTGGTATCGGAGCGCTTTAAGGACAGGATGGTCGATGCAAAGATCCATACGGATATAATGGGCAGCGATCACTGTCCGGTTGAACTTGAATTCAAGTAAAGATTCTTCGCTTCGCTCAGAATGACAGAGAAATTGGCAGAATGAAAAACCGTGTCATCCTGAGGAGCGATAGCGACGAAGGATCTTGACAGACTAAATATATCGAAGGAGTAAATTCATGAACAACAAAGGAAAATACTACATTACAACAGCCATCGCCTATACCTCCGGCAAGCCGCATATAGGCAACTGTTATGAGATAATCTTAGGCGACGCCATCGCCCGCTATAAAAAGGCGGACGGCTATGACGTGCGTTTCCAGACAGGAAGCGACGAGCATGGCCAGAAGATAGAGACCCGCGCCATCGAAGAAGGCGTAAGCCCCAAGGAATTCGTGGATGCCACCGCAGGGGAGATAAAGCGCCTCTGGGATATCATGGGCACCGATTATGACCGTTTCATCCGTACCACGGATGCCGATCATGAAAAGCAGATACAGAAGATGTTCAAAAAATTCTATGATCAGGGCGACATCTACAAGGGCGCATACGAAGGCAAGTACTGTACCGAGTGTGAGGCTTTCTATACCGAGAGCCAGCTTAAGGAGGGCAAGTGCCCTGTCTGCGGCGGCGCAGTACATGAGGAAAAGGAAGAGGCATATTTCTTTAAGATGAGCAAATATGCGGACCGCCTGATCGAGTATATCAACAGTCATCCTGAATTCATACAGCCCGTATCCAGGAAGAACGAGATGATGAACAACTTCCTCCTGCCGGGACTGCAGGATCTGTGCGTATCACGTACATCGTTCAAGTGGGGTATCCCCGTAGACTTTGATGATAAGCATGTAGTGTATGTGTGGCTGGATGCCCTTTCAAACTACATCACCGGCATAGGCTATGATGCGGACGGGAACAGCACCGATATGTACAAAAAGTACTGGCCGGCTGACCTGCATCTTATCGGTAAGGACATAATCCGTTTCCATACAATTTACTGGCCCATCTTCCTTATGGCTCTGGGTGAGCCCCTGCCGAAGCAGATCTTCGGACATCCCTGGCTGTTACAGGGCGGTGAGAAGATGAGCAAGTCCAAGGGCAACGTTATCTATGTGGACGACCTTATCGATATCTTCGGCCTGGATGCGGTGCGCTACTTCGTGCTGCACGAGATGCCTTACGAGAACGACGGTACCATCACCTGGGAGCTTATGACCGAGCGTACCAACAGCGATCTGGCAAACACCCTGGGCAACCTGGTAAACCGCACCGTAGCGATGAGCAACAAATACTTCGGCGGTGAGGTTAAGGATCCCGGAGCATCAGAAGCTGTGGATGATGACCTTAAGGCAGTGGTAACTGCGGCTGCTGGCAAGGTTTCCAAATGCATGGATACACTGCATGTGGCAGATTCACTTACCGAGATCTTCAACGTATATAAGAGACTTAATAAATATATCGATGAGACTGAGCCCTGGGTGCTTGCAAAGGATGAGGCGAAGGCTGACAGGCTCCGCACCGTGCTTTACAACTTAACGGAAGGCATCATCATAGCAACCTCACTGCTCAAGCCTTTCCTGCCGGATACCGCGCAGAAGATAAGTGCACAGCTGGGTGCGGACTTAAGAGACCTGGATACCCTTGATAAGTTCGGACTGATCACCGGGACCAAGGTTACCGACAAGCCGGAGATCCTTTTCGCAAGACTTGATAAGGAAGAGATACTTAAGAAGGCAGCAGAGGTTGAGGCTAAGCAGCGTGAAGACTTCCGCGCACACGAGAAGAAAGCATGCGAGAACCTGCTCAAGGCAGGACGCATTTCACAGGAAGATGCAGATGCAAGACTTGCAAGAGCGGGCATAGGCGCAGCAGCAGCTGACGCTGATGGCGCAGACATCCATGTGGAAAAGGCTGCCGAGATCGAATACGACGATTTTGCAAAATGCCAGTTTGTTGTAGGCGAGATCCTTAAGTGCGAAGAAGTGCCCAAGAGCAAGAAGCTTCTCTGCTCACAGGTTAAGGTGGGCGATAAGACAGTACAGATCCTTTCCGGCATCAAGGCTTATTACAAACCCGAAGAGATGGTGGGCAAGAAGGTTATGGTGCTCCTCAACTTAAAACCTGTAAAGATGGCAGGTCTTGAAAGCCAGGGCATGCTGCTCTGCGCAGAGGATGATGAGGATCACGTAGTACTGATGACTCCGGAGAAGAAGCTTAAATCCGGAAGCAAGATTTGTTGATGGCACATGTCATCCTGAGTATATTACTTGTCATCCTGAGCAAAGCGAAGGATCTTATCTTTGAGGATATGGAGACAAAAGAACTGTCCCCGTATCCTCCGGAAAGAATACTGAATGTATCTGCGTACCAGAGAAAATCACGAGATTAGAATCCTCCACGCTACAGAGGAGGACTGGGAGGGCGCCATGGCCCTGGCCTGGCGTACCTTTTCTCGTTATGACGCACCTATTTATTCTACGGAAGGCTGCGAAAGCTTCATCGATTTCATCTCCAGCCAGTCTTTGAAGAAGGTGTTCCTGCTGGGACGCTATCGTATGCTGGTGGCCAAGGACGGTGACGAGATCGTGGGCCTGGCATCCTTCAGGGAGAATAATCATATATCCCTTTTGTTCGTGGATGCGGATTATCACGGCTGCGGCATAGGCCGGGCGCTCATGAGCTGCATGGAGGATTATCTCTTTGAAAGGGATGTCCTGCCTCTTGATAATGAGGATGATAAAATACTTGATGTGCTGTATGAGCGGGCTGACGGCCATTACATCACGGTCTTCGCGGCACCCAATGCCGAAGAGTTCTATAAGAAACTGGGTTTTATCCGTATCGGTGAGGAAGGTATCGCCGACGGTATCACATACATACCAATGAAAAAAAGTGAAAAGGAAGGAGTATAACGCTTATGAAGATCCTGTTCTATGCAGCTAAAGTCTATGACAAGAAATCCTTTGATCCCCTGTTGGAGCAATATCCGGGTATCGAGATCGATTATATCGATCATGAACTGGAACCCATGACTGCAGCGCTTGCCGACGGCTATGATGCGATCTGTGCGTTCGTGAGCGCCGATGTAGGTGCAAAGACGCTGGAAATCCTTAATGAAAAAGGCGTAAAGACGGTGCTGATGCGCTGCGCCGGATATAATAACGTTGATGTTGAAAAGGCTAAAGAACTGGGTATTACCGTAAAGATAGTTCCCGGATATTCGCCTGAGGCGGTAGCAGAGCTTGCCATGGGACTGGCCCTTGCAGTTAACCGCAGGCTTTATAAGGCGTACAATAAAGTCCGTGAAAACGACTACAGTTTAAGGGGATTAAGAGGCGTTAACTTTTATCAGAAAACTGCGGGCATTGTCGGAACCGGAAAGATAGGCGCGGCAATGGCGCGTATCTGCCATGGCTTTGGAATGAAGGTTATAGGTTATGATATGTATGAGAATCCCGCGCTTAAGGATTTCGTTGAATACGTGAGCCTGGACGAGCTGTTTGCAAGGAGCGACCTGATATCCCTGCACTGCCCGCTGCTGGATTCTACCTATCATATGATCAATATTGAGAACATCAAGAAGATGAAGGACGGCGTCATACTGGTAAATACTTCCCGTGGAGCACTGGTTGATACCGATGAGCTGATCGAAGGCATCAGACTCAACAAGTTCCTTGGCGTTGGTCTTGATGTATATGAGGAAGAGACCGGAAATGTTTATGAGGACAGATCCGATGAGATAATGATGCATTCCGTAACAGCGCGTCTGTTATCTTTCCCTAATGTAATGATAACATCACATCAGGGTTTCTATACTCTGGAAGCGCTGAACGCCATTGCTGAAACCACTCTGCAGAATATGATGGATGCCGTAAATGGCGAGCGCACCAAAAATGATGTAGCATAGGAGGCCCGGCAGATGTCACGCCAGTACTGGAAACCCTCAAATATGTTATATCCCGTTCCGGCCGTGCTGGTCAGCTGTGCCGATGAAGAAGGCCGTGCGAATGTGATGACAGCCGCGTGGGCAGGCACAGTATGTTCGGATCCGGTTATGCTCTCCGTTTCAATACGAAAGGAGCGTTATTCACACGCCATCATCAAACGTACGGGGGAATTCGTCGTAAGCCTTACTACGGAAAAGCTGGCGAGGGTAACCGATTATGTGGGCGTCAGATCCGGAAAAGATATCGATAAATTCGCTCTGAAGGGAGAACTTAAACTTACGAAGAGTCCTTCCAGATTTGTAAAGGCTCCCGGTATAGCGGAGAGCCCGGTATGCCTTGAATGTAAAGTTAAGCAGATACTTGAACTGGGAAGCCATGATATGTTCATTGCCGAGGTACTGAGCACGGACATAGATGAACAGTATCTGGATGAGAATAATAAATTCGATCTTGCAGCAGCAGGTCTTATCGCCTATTCCCATGGAGAATACTACACGCTGGGAACGCTGCTGGGTAAGTTCGGTTATTCCGTAAAGAAGAAATAAACGTATAACTTAAAGGAGTACGACATCATGAAAAAGCATAAGATATCACGTGCTGCCATAGCAGCTCTTTCGATAACTTCTGCACTGGCTTTTTCTGCCTGTGAAGGAACGCAGGGAAGCAGAGGTAACATGCCTGATGACAGGGAGGAAGAACCCACCCCGACAGAGGAGCCGGTCAAACCCGCGGAAGATCCCACGCCCACTCCGGAGGTGCCGGCAGAGGATGAAAAGATACCTCTCACAAGCGAAGAGCTTAATAATATCAATAACGGCATCACTACAGCCTATAACGGATTCTTTACATGCAGCTATTGCTGCCCGGAGATGATAGACTGGGGAAATGTCTGCTATAACGGCGCAGGTATAGATACACAGCTTTCGGAAGAAGAACTGGATAAATATCTTGGCGGGCGAGAGATAGTTACAGGTATTACGGCCATAAGGGAAAAGGATCTGCAGGATTATTGCCGCATTACTACCGGTACGGATTACAGCACTGCTATCCGTAATCTTGACTGGAGCCAGTTATACACCGATGATGAGGTAATATACGTTCATGAACACGGCGATACCAATTACATGCAGGTTACAGTCAATGATGGCTATAAGGAAGGGGATATATACCATCTCTTCTTCAATGTATACGATACTATTGCGGCCGATGACAGGGATTTTGAAATGACTGCCAGAGTGACCAATGACGGAAAGGTATGGAATTTCATTTCCAACATGCCTAAAGATGAGCCTACACAGGCCAAACTGCTGAATATAGACTATTACGCGGAAGATGCTGATTTTTCTTATGATGACATGATATACGTTTCGGAGCTGCCTAGTGACGAGCCCGCCTGGTGTTGGGCAGTGATCACTGCAGAGGAAGACAATACCCTGGTGGTGATCGACCATGCCGATGTCAGCGGTGATAATACCAGACTTATCTGGGAAGATATATTCGTCCCCGGTGACAGGCTTTATTCCACAACACTCAATAAAGGTGAGAATTTTGCCATAAGGGTTACCATGGCGTGGACGCCTGTTATACATCTGGGAGCATCCCGCGATGGTTTTGAAGCGGAGTACTGGTTTGGAGAGGATAACTGGCGTCATAACGAGAAAGCTGACGGAACACCCGCAAGTCATCCGGTTATAGGTTATGACCGTGACGCCATGAGATGTGGCCTTGACCCCCAGAATGTGATCCAGTTCTTTAATATGCTGGATGGCAGCTGGCTGTATGTGGATGATAACGCGCAGCCTGCAGGTTTTATAAGGTTTACCGGATACGGAAATGACATCATGATAAGCAATCTTGAAGAGAGCGTGGAGCTTATTTTCAATGTCAGCAATATCAGCGGAACTTCTACTGTAGGAGACGGTATCTGCATCCAGTGTACGGAGGATGATCTTAAGTACTTTAAACTGTCTGATCCTTCGAAATATCTGATCAGTACTTACCGGGTAGAGATAGAACAGTTAAAAGACGGACAGGTTCTCACACTTACTCCCGTGGAAAGTGATGATGATATCATAAATATGGTCATGTCCTATCCCGATGAGGCCGGCGGGCCCCTTGAGTTCTACCGCTATAATACCTGTGCGGAGTAAGAAAACTCTTGTATAGTCGCGGCTAACTGTGATATATTATTTAACGGATTTTTTATTTAAGAAAGATGAGGTGCAAATTATGTTCAAGATCCAATCCATGAAATTTCTGAACGAAAACATCTTTCAGATGGTAGTGGAGGCCCCCATGGTGGCCAGAGCCTGCCTGCCCGGACAGTTCGTTATCGTCCGTTCAAATGCAGAAGCAGAGCGTATCCCCCTTACTATCTGTGATTACGACAGGGAAAAGGGAACCGTGACCATAGTGGTTCAGACTATCGGCGCCGGTACCATTATAATGAGTAAGATGAAGGCAGGAGATGAGCTTGCTGATTTCGTAGGCCCTCTGGGACAGCCTTCCGATCTGGTTACAGATGACATCGAAGAAGTTAAGAAAAAGAAGATAGTGTTCGTGGCCGGAGGTCTTGGCACTGCACCCGTTTATCCCCAGGTTAAATGGCTTAAGGAGCATGGCGTAGGCGCTGATGTTATCATCGGTGCAAAGAACAAGGACATCCTCATCATGGAAGAGGAATTCAAGGGCGTGGCTGAGAACCTTTACATCACCACAGACGACGGTTCCTACGGACGTACCGGTATGGTTACCAAGTGCCTTGAGGATCTGGTTACGGCAGAGGGCAAGCAGTACGACCACTGCGTAAGCATCGGACCCATGATAATGATGAAGTTTGTCTGCCAGCTGACTGAGAAGCTGGGTATACATACTGTAGTTTCCATGAACCCCATAATGGTAGACGGTACCGGCATGTGCGGTGCCTGCCGCTGCAGCGTAGAAGGCAAGACCAAGTTTGCCTGCGTTGACGGACCCGAGTTCGACGGACACAAGGTAAACTGGGACGAGGCAATGAGACGTTCCGGTATGTACAGGGATCAGGAAGCAAAGGCAAAGGAGGGTATCTGAGATGATAGAAGTAGATGTTTTAAAGAAGGTGCCCGTACGGGAGCAGGAGCCTGCGGTAAGAGCAAAGAACTTTGCTGAGGTATGCCTTGGTTATAATGAAGAAGAGGCAATGGCAGAGGCTACACGCTGCATCAACTGTAAAAATGCACGATGCATCCAGGGCTGCCCCGTTTCCATTAATATCCCTGCTTTCATAGCAGAAGTTAAAGAAGGCAATTTTGAAAATGCATATAAGGTAATAAGCGAATCCAGCGCACTTCCCGCAGTATGCGGACGTGTATGCCCCCAGGAGAGCCAGTGCGAAGGCAAGTGTGTCCGCGGCGTAAAGGGCGAGCCCGTATCCATCGGCAAGCTGGAGCGTTTCGTAGCTGACTGGGCAAGAGAGAACGGCATCAAGCCCACTCCCGCAACAGAGAAGAAGGGCAAGAAGGTTGCAGTTATCGGCTCCGGCCCTGCAGGTCTTACCTGCGCAGGTGATCTGGCAAAGATGGGTTACGATGTGACCATCTTTGAGGCACTGCACAAAGCCGGCGGCGTGCTGGTCTACGGTATCCCTGAGTTCCGTCTTCCCAAGGAAGCCGTAGTAGAGAAAGAGATAGAGAACGTAAAGAGTCTTGGCGTTAAGATCCAGAAGGACGTTGTCATCGGCAAGTCCATCACCATCGACGATCTCATCAATGAAGAGAAGTTCGACGCAGTATTCGTAGGTTCCGGCGCAGGTCTGCCCCAGTTCATGGGTATCCCCGGTGAGAACGCAAACGGCGTATTCGCCGCGAATGAGCACCTGACCAGAAGCAACCTGATGAAGGCTTTTGACGAGAAGTCCACCACGCCCATCATGAAGAGCAAGAAGGTGGCTGTAGTCGGTGGCGGTAATGTGGCAATGGATGCCGCACGTACCGCACTTCGTCTTGGCGCAGAGGTACATATCGTGTACCGCCGCAGCGAGGCAGAGCTTCCCGCCCGTGTTGAGGAAGTTCATCATGCTAAGGAAGAGGGCATCATCTTTGACCTGCTCACCAACCCTACAGAGATCCTTGAGGATGAGAAGGGCTGGGTTAAGGGTATCAAGTGCATCCGTATGGAGCTTGGCGAGCCCGATGAGAGCGGACGCCGCCGTCCCGTGGAAGTAGCAGGCAGCGAGTTCGTTATAGATGTAGACACCGTTATCATGAGCCTTGGTACTTCACCCAATCCTCTTATCACATCTACCACTAAAGGCCTGGAAGCTACAAAGCACGGCTGCATTGTGGCAGAGGACGAGAGCGGAAAGACCACCAAGACAGGCGTATACGCCGGGGGTGATGCCGTTACGGGCGCAGCTACCGTTATCCTTGCAATGGGTGCAGGAAAGGGCGCAGCTAAGGCTATTGACGAATATCTCAGTAAATAAGGATATATTATGTACAAACAGGGTTTCGATAACGATAAATATCTTCAGCTGCAGTCGGAGCATATACGGGAACGTATAAAGAGCTTCGGCGGCAAGCTGTATCTGGAATTCGGCGGCAAGCTGTTTGATGATTTCCATGCAAGCCGTGTGCTTCCGGGTTTTCAGCCGGATTCCAAGATAAGGATGTTAAGCACCATGAAGGATGATGCGGAGATAGTCATTGCCATCAACGCTTCCGATATCGAGAAGAACAAGGTGCGCGGCGATCTGGGCATCACCTACGATATGGATGTGCTGCGTCTTATAGATGCTTTTCGTGATTACGGCCTGTTTGTTGGATCCGTGGTGCTCACACAGTTTACGGAGCAGCCCGCGGCAGTGGCTTACCAGAAGAAACTGGAAACCCTTGGTATAAAGGTCTACCGTCATTATCCCATCCCCGGATATCCCGCTAATGTGCAGTATATCGTGAGTGATGAAGGCTACGGTCGCAACGATTATATCGAGACCAGCCGTTCACTTGTTGTGGTTACCGCACCGGGACCCGGAAGCGGAAAGATGGCAACCTGTTTATCCCAGCTTTATCATGAATTCAGGCGCGGGGTCAAGGCAGGTTATGCGAAGTACGAGACCTTCCCCATCTGGAACATACCGCTTAAGCATCCCGTGAACCTTGCTTATGAGGCAGCCACGGCGGATCTTAATGACGTAAATATGATAGACCCCTTCCATCTGGAAGCTTATGGGGAGCAGACCGTGAATTACAACCGTGATGTTGAGATATTCCCGGTGCTCAATGCTATTTTTGAAAAGATAATGGGTTCATCACCCTACAAATCACCTACCGACATGGGCGTCAATATGGCGGGCAACGCCATAATAGACGATGAAGCGGTTAAGGCTGCATCAAAGCAGGAGATAATCCGCAGGTATTATGATGCGCTTTGCCGCCGCAGACAGGGGTCTGCAAGTGATGAAGAAGTTATGAAGATCGAGCTTCTGATGAAGCAGGCAGGAGTAAGCCCTGAAGACAGACCGGTTATCGGCTCGGCATTATTAAAGGCAGAGATGACCGGTGCACCGGCAGCAGCCATGGAACTGCCTGACGGACAGATAGTGACAGGGCGCACCACGGATCTTTTGGGTGCATCCGCAGCACTGCTTTTAAATGCACTTAAGGCTCTGGCAGAAATTCCCGATGAAGTAAAGCTGATATCACCCGAGGTCATCGATCCCATACAGAACCTTAAGGTGGGCAGCCTGGGAAGCCATAATCCACGTCTGCATACGGATGAAGTGCTTATCGCGCTTTCGGTATGCGCGGCTACGGATGAGAAAGCGGCCAAAGCCATGGAACAGCTGCCTAAATTAAAAGGGCTTGAGGTACATACTTCAGTCATTCTTTCGCGTGTGGATACCAGCACCTTCAGAAAGCTTGGAGTTAATCTCACCAGCGAGCCCAATTATCAGACAAAGAAGCTGTACCACAGGTAGGCAGCATGTATTTTAACTCATATTTATTTATATTTTTGTTTGTGCCCATTACTCTTTTGGGCTATTATACGCTGAATCACTTTAAGAAATACCGCCCGGCTCTGGCCTGGGTGGTATTTGCGTCTCTGGTCTTTTATTCCTGGGCAAACCTGCCGCTTTTCTTTTTGATAGCCTCCAGCATAGCAGGCAATTTTATCTGCAGCCTGCTGATGAAGAAGACAGGGAAGAATAAGCTTTTTGGCATACTGGGTATAGTTTTTGATCTGGGGCTGCTGTTTTATTTTAAGTACTTTGATTTTTTCATAAGCAATATGAATGCGGCCTTCGGACTTGACTGGGCGCTTAAGCATATAGCCCTGCCCATGGGAATCAGTTTCTATACCTTCCAGCAGATATCCTATATGGCAGACAGGATGAAGGGCAAAGCCGATCATTACGGGCTGCTGGATTATATGAGTTTTGTTACTTTCTTTCCCCAGCTGGTTGCGGGGCCTATCGTTAAGCACAGCGATCTGGTACCCCAGTTTCTGGACGAGAAAAAAAGAAAATTTGACTGGGTATCCTTCACAAAGGGAGTAATACTTTTTGTTTTTGGACTGGCAAAGAAGGTGCTGCTGGCAGATCTTCTGGCCCTGGGGGCGGACTACGCTTTCAATAATGTGGGTAGTCTGGACAGCTTATCATCCCTTGCCGGCATACTTGCATTTACCTTCCAGCTCTATTTCGACTTTAGCGGTTATTGTGATATGGCAATTGGACTGGGCTGGATGTTCAATATCGATCTGCCTCTCAATTTTGACAGACCTTATCTTTCCTGCAGCATAAAGGAATTCTGGCGCCGCTGGCATATCACGCTGGGCAAGTTCTTTACGGAGTACGTGTATATTCCTCTGGGCGGCAGCAGGAAGGGCAAAGCGCGCGCTCTGCTAAATACCCTGATAGTATTTTTGCTGAGCGGTATATGGCACGGTGCGGCCTGGACCTATATTTTATGGGGATTCAGCCAGGGCGTATTCATAACCGTTGAGACTGTCTTTGAAAAGCCTCTGGCTAAGCTGGAAGAAAATAAAGCGGGCAAAAAGATAAAAGGCTTTGTGACTTTTTTGCTGATCCTTGGCTTCCTGGTGGTGTTCAGAGCCAACAGTCTTGCGGATATACCGGCATACTATTCACGCCTCTTTTCCTTCAGCGCAAACGGGAACCTTACGACTCTTGCATATGAGATGGACAATGCGCTGCTGCATATACCCGGTATCCTGGCAAAGAAGATCGGCGGTGAAGTTTTATATAAGGGCATGTATATAGCATATGTGGCTTTGCTGATCCTGATATCGATGATATTATGCCGCGGAAAAACGGCGTATCAGTATGTAAGCGAAGGCAGGTACGGAAAGAAACTGCTGCCGGTGCTTTCAATACTGTTTTTCTTCTGTGTTATATCGCTGTCGAAGGTAGTGGTATTTTTGTATTCGAATTTTTAGGAGGAGACTTTGGACGCAGAAGGGAGCAAAAAGTTTATACTGCGGTTCTTCGGACTGTCGGCAGTGCTGCTTATACTGGCGGCGGTAAGCGTTATAGTTGTGGATCCGTTTTTCCATTACCACGGCCTGCTGCCGGGGCTTAAGAGCGTTTACTCAAGATACGAATATCAGGTAAACGGCGCCCTTGAACACCTGGATTATGATGCCGTGCTTTTGGGATCCTCCGTTACCATGAACATAAACAGCAGTCTTTTTGACGAAGCATATGGGATCACTACAGAAAAAGCCGTTTCCTCCGGTGCGCATTGCTGCACCCTGGTCTATTATCTGGAAAAAGCTTTTGATAACAGGGAGCTTAAATATGTATTCTGGGGACTTGATCCCGACCAGATATGTTATCCGATTGACGAGGTAGCGGATCAGAACCAGGCACTGTTCCTCCGGGATAAGAACCCGTTCAATGATGTGAACTATTTCTGGAATATAGATGTATTGCTGGATGATATGCCCAATATGCTGGCGATATCCCGGCATGCGGATTACGACAGGGGCAGGGCTTATGATTTTACCGCGCTAAAGACCTTCAGCCCTGATACTGCGCTGGCGACCCATTTTCCCGAGGGAGAAGTGACAGAGATGCTGCCCATTGACGGTGAGGAATACCTTAAGCGCATAAATGCCAATATGGATTCCGTAGAAGCGCTGGTAGCTGCCCATCCGGAGACGGAGTTTAAATTCTTTTTTACCCTGGCAGGAATTCTATGGTGGGACATACATTACAGGGACGGCAAGCTGGAGCGTTATTACAACGCCTGGGAGAATGCGGTGCGCAGGCTGGACAAATATGACAATGTGACTTTCTACAGCGGCGTGTTCAATGACAGGGACTGTATCATGGATCTTACGCATTATTGCGATTACTGCCATGCGGATTATGAATTCAACCAGCTGCAGGCCATGTCGGTGATCAATGAGGACCGTATCATCACCGAAGATAATATGGAGGAAGAGATAGAGGTGCTGAGAGGCATCATAAAGGATTTTGAAGACAGACTGATCGCAGACGGGAACTGGGATTTTCTGTATGAATACACAAAATAATAGTGTATTTTTTGTGAATTAAAGGTTAAACACTAGGATATATGCGGGATTTGTGGTAAAATCAAGCTTACGTTTTATTATGAATCATATAGATCAGGAGAAATATATGCAGGAATACAATAATGGTCCTCAGGGCGACGGCCCCGATAATTACGGGGGCGGTAATAACAACAATAATAATAACGGGGGCGGTAGCAACGGCGGCAGTAAAGGCCCCAATATAATGGCTTTTATAGTGGTGACCCTGGTGGCCCTGCTTCTGATAAGCTACTTTGTGGGAAGGGGATCGGCGCAGGCCGAGGAGCTGACCTATAACGAATTTCTGAGCATGGTATCGGAAAACAGGATCGCAGCTGTTGTGATCGACGGAGATCATATCAATGTTGAGGCCGTATCCAATCAGCAGGGTTTGCCGGGACGTACCTATTATACCGGTCTAGCCGAGGATGTTACCACGGTTACAAATCGTATGCTTCAGGCCGGTATTGAGGTAAAGAGCTCTATCGAGGACGGCCGCAGCATGATACTCAGTTTCATCCTTACTTATGTGGTGCCCATTGCACTGCTGTGGATATTCATGGGCTTTCTCTTTAAGCGCATGGACAGGAGCGGCGGCGGTATCTTTGGCGTAGGCAAGAGCAATGCGAAGATGTACGGCGGCAAGGAGACGGGCATTACCTTTAAGGATGTGGCCGGTGAAGATGAGGCGAAGGAATCCTTAGTTGAGATAGTTGACTTCCTTCATAATCCTACCAAGTATTCCAAGATAGGTGCAAAGATACCCAAGGGTGCGTTGCTGGTGGGCCCTCCCGGAACCGGTAAGACCCTGCTGGCAAAAGCCGTAGCAGGCGAGGCAGGCGTTCCTTTCTTCTCACTTGCGGGTTCTGATTTTGTGGAGATGTACGTGGGCGTCGGCGCCAGCCGTGTGAGAGATCTTTTTAAAGAAGCGGAAAAGAGCGCTCCCTGTATCATATTCATAGACGAGATCGACGCCATAGGCCGCAGCAGGGAATCCAGATACGGCGGCGGCAATGATGAGCGTGAGCAGACCCTGAACCAGCTGCTTTCCGAGATGGACGGCTTTGATGCAAAGAAAGGTATCATACTGCTGGCAGCTACCAACAGGCCGGAGATACTTGATAAGGCACTGCTCCGTCCCGGACGTTTTGACAGACGTGTTATCGTGGAAGAGCCCGATCTTAAGGGCCGTGTTGAGATACTTAAGGTTCATTCCAAGGATGTGCTGATGGATCAGACCGTTAATCTGGATGAGATAGGTCTGGCTACCGTAGGCGCCGTTGGTGCGGATCTGGCAAATATGATAAACGAAGCTGCTATCCTGGCGGTAAAGCGCGGACGTGAATATGTCAGCCAGAAGGATCTGCTGGATGCAGTGGAACTGGTAAGCGTAGGTAAGGAAAAGAAGGACAGGGTGCTTTCAAAACAGGAGCGAAGGATCGTCAGTTATCACGAGACCGGACACGCCCTTATCAGTGCGCTGATGAAGAATGCAGAGCCTGTTCAGAAGATAACCATCATTCCCCGTACCATGGGTACCCTGGGTTATGTGCTGAGCTATCCCGAAGAAGAGAAGTTCATGCAGACCGAGAAGGAACTGCGTTCCGAGCTGGTAAGCCTCCTGGGTGGACGTGCTGCAGAGGATATCGTATTCGATACGGTAACTACAGGTGCGGCAAACGATATAGAGAAGGCTACCCGTATTGCAAGGGCTATGGTTACCCGTTTTGGTATGAGCAGCGCTTTCGGTATGATGGGGCTTGAGACTGTTCAGGATGAATATCTTAACAGAAGTACCGTGCAGAACTGTGCAGACGAAACAGCTGCTATCGTGGATGAGGAAGTTAAGACTCTTATCCGCAACAGTTATGAAGAAGCGAAGAGGATGCTGACCGAAAACAGGGAGATCCTCAATAAGATAGCAGACTATCTGTTTGAGAAAGAGACCATCAGCGGTCATGAATTCATGGAGATCTACTGCCGTGAGAAGGGCATCCCCATGCCTACCAAAGAAGAGGGCAGCGACCGCGCAGGCGTTATCCTGACGAATGAGAGCGACGAGCCCCAATTCACTCCGGATGGTAAGGAGATAATCTCTGTGACCCGCGGACGTGAGAAGAAGGAGAAGAAGCCTTCTCCCGAGGTTGCTGAGGCTATGGGTGCGGCTACGGCCGGGGCAGCAGCAGGACCGGCATTCGTGGCTGCGGAAAACCCGGCGCCCACGGCGGCAGGCGAAGCAGAGCCTGTTAAGCTGGGACCTTCAGAGCCTGTATCAGAATATCAGCCCAGAGAAAGCGGCAATGACAGCGGCAGTGAGGCGATGACAACCGGAAGCGGAAACGCCGGTATAACCGATAGTGATAAAAACAGTGATGAAGGATCACAGTCTGAAGGAACAGGCAGCAGTTTTGCCGATGAATTCAAGAAGCGTGTTTACAAGGCGCCCGGAGACGGCGGCAGCGATGATAACAGCTGAGTATAAAGTATGTCCGAAGAGAAGACATTTAATGTACAGGAGGAGCTGAAAAAGCTGCCTCCCCGCCCGGGGGTCTACCTCATGCGGGATAAATCCGATACGATCATTTACGTTGGTAAGGCCGTTAACCTTAATAACAGGGTGCGGTCTTATTTTCGTGCAAATATAGGCCGCGGACCGAAGATAGACCGCATGGTCAGCCTGATAGACCGCTTTGAGTATATAGTAACTGACAGCGAGCTGGAGGCCCTGGTGCTGGAAAACGATCTGATCAAGGAATACCGTCCGCGCTATAATACCATGCTCAGGGATGACAAGACTTATCCCTATATCAGGGTAACCGTGGCGGAGGACTATCCCAGGATAAGCCTGACCCGTCAAATGAAGAAGGATAAGTCGCGGTATTTTGGGCCTTTTACCAGCGCCTATTCCGTGAGAGAGACTATCGATCTGATAAACAAGCTGTATGGACTCAGAGACTGCAACCGTTCTCTCCCCAAAGACGCCGGTAAGGAGCGCCCCTGCCTTAATTATCATATAGGCCAGTGCTGTGGTCCGTGCATTAAGGATAAAGTGAGCCCCGAAGAGTACAGACAGCGTCTGGATAAGGCGCTGGATTTCTTGGGAGGAAATTACGGCCCGGTGCTCAGGGAACTTAAGGAGCGTATGCAGGAGGCGTCGGAAAATCTTGAATTTGAGGAGGCGGCCAAATACCGCGATCTTCTGGATCATGTGCAGAGCATAGCCCAGAAGCAGAAGATAGAGGATGTAAATCAGGAAGATAAGGATATCGTGGCCCTTGCAAGGGATGAAGAGGATGCTGTAGTACAGGTATTCTTTGTCCGAGCCGGACGTATGGTGGGCAGGGAACACTTTTATATGAAACACAGCGAGAGTGAGAGCGACGAGAGCATACTCACCAGCTTTGTAAAGCAGTTCTATGCAGGGACTCCTTTCATACCAAGGGAGATAATGCTGCAGGAGGAGAGTACCGAAAAAGAGCTGATAGAGCAATGGCTTACGGCCAAAAGAGGCGGCAGGGTCTATCTGGTGGCGCCCCGCAAGGGACAGAAGGAAAAGCTGGTGGAACTGGCGGCTTCGAATGCAAGACTGGCCCTCACCCAGGATAAGGAAAAGATAAAGAAAGAAGAGGGCAGGACCATCGGCGCTGTAAGGGAGCTGGAGGATATACTGGGCATGCGTGGCTTAAACCGCATGGAATCCTATGATATCTCAAATACCTCCGGTTTTGAGAATGTGGGCTCGATGGTCGTGTATGATAAGGGCAAGCCCAAACGCAGCGATTACAGGAAGTTCAGGATAAAAACAGTTGCCGGACCGGATGATTATGCCAGCATGCGCGAGGTACTCAGCCGGCGATTTACCCACGGCCTTAAGGAAAAAGAGGAAGGGGCCGAAAACGGGCATTTTGATGTATTCCCCGATATCATCCTGATGGATGGCGGACGTGGCCAGGTTAACATAGCCCTTGAGGTTCTTGATGAGCTGGGCCTGGATATCCCGGTCTGCGGTATGGTCAAGGACGATCATCACCGTACAAGGGGGCTGTATTTCAATAACGTGGAGCTGCCCATAGACAGCGGCAGCGAAGCCTTTAAGCTGCTGACCCGCATACAGGATGAGGTACACCGCTTTGCCATCGAGTATCACCGGTCTCTGCGTACCAAAGAGCAGACCCACTCCGTGCTGGATGACATACCCGGCGTGGGCCCTTCAAGACGCAAGGCCCTCATGAAAGCCTTCGCCTCTCTTGAAGATATGAAAGCCGCCACTGTCGATGAACTGATGGAAAAGGCCGGCCTGCCCCGCAATGCGGCCGAGGCGGTGTACACGTTCTTTCACGCCTGACTCCGGGGGGGGCACAATCACGTTTTTCTAATACTTATTTTTTTTCTTGACAAATCTATTAGATTTGTTATGATTTGTACAAGAAATGTAAGCGGTTACATTTGCTGAAAATAAGCCAAATGGGTATCAAAGCAAAAATGAAAGGGGATCGAAATGGAATTAAATCTGCGTGATAGCAAAGAGTGTAAGTATGATGCGGTTTCATTGGGAGAGATTATGCTGAGATTGGATCCGGGTGAAGGCAGGATCAGAACGGCAAGGCACTTTACCGCATGGGAGGGTGGCGGAGAATACAATGTTATCCGTGGTCTTCATAAGTGCTTCGGATTAAATACAGCAGTTATCACCGCATTTGCTGATAATGAGGTGGGTAAGCTTATGAAGGACCTGATCGAGCAGGGTGGGGTTGATACCTCGCTTATCTGTTGGAAGAAGACTGATGGTATAGGGCGTATCTGCCGCAACGGTTTGAATTTTACAGAGAGAGGTTTTGGAATCCGCGGTGCGCTGGGATGTTCGGATCGTGCCAATACCGCAATATCACAGGCAACCCCTGCAGATTTTGATTTTGATCATATCTTTGGAGATCTTGGTGTACGCTGGCTGCATACGGGCGGAATATATGCTGCTCTTTCCGAACAGGCAAGCGAGACGGTTATTGAAGCATGTAAGGCTGCAAAGAAGTATGGAACCATCGTGTCTTATGACCTGAATTACCGTCCGTCTATGTGGAGCGCTATCGGTGGTCTCCGGAAAGCACAGGAAGTAAATAAAGAAGTAGCCAGGTATGTAGATGTTATGATCGGCAATGAAGAAGACTTTACGGCATGCCTTGGTTTTGCCATAGAGGGTAATGATGCTGATCTAAAGGAGCTGAATCTGGACGGTTATAAGAAGATGATCGGAGAGGCGGCCAAAGCGTATCCGAATTTCAAAGCAGTTGCAACCACGCTTCGCACGGTTAAGACGGCAACGGTCAATGACTGGAAGGCTATCTGTTGGGCCGACGGCGAGATATTTATGTCAAAGGAATACAACGGTCTTGAGATCATGGATCGTGTGGGCGGAGGAGATTCTTTTGCATCCGGTCTGGTTTACGGACTGATGACCACGAAGGATGCTGAGAAGGCGGTAAACTACGGTGCGGCTCACGGTGCGCTGGCTATGACTACACCCGGTGATACTTCCATGGCGAGCAAGGAAGAAGTGGAAGCCATCATGGGAGGCGCCGGGGCCAGAGTTAAGAGATAAGAAGGAGATGACAAAATGAGTGCGAAGACAGAGGCTGTATTTAAAAAATTTGAGGAAGTGGGTATTATTCCGGTTGTGGTACTGAATGACGCAGCAGATGCGGAACCCTTGGGAAAAGCTTTGATGGAGGGCGGACTTCCGGCAGCGGAAGTGACTTTCCGTACCGATGCTGCAGAGGAGTCAATACATATCCTTTCAGAGAAATATCCTGATATGCTCGTCGGAGCCGGTACCGTACTTACGATAGATCAGGTGGATCGTGCTGTAGCTGCAGGAGCAAAGTTTATTGTTGCTCCCGGTCTGGATGAGGAAATTGTAAAGTATTGTCTGGACAAGGATATACCGGTGTGTCCCGGAACACAGACTGCCAGTGAGATGATGAAGGCGCTGAAGCTGGGACTCGGATATGTTAAATTCTTTCCTGCAGAGAATGCAGGTGGTCTGAAGATGATCAATGCTATAGGAGCAGCACTGACTGCGCTTAAGTTTATGCCAACCGGCGGGATCAGTGAAGCCAATGTGGCAGAATATCTGCAGTCAAAGAAGATATTCTGCTGTGGAGGATCCTGGATGGTTAAGGGTGATCTGATAAAAGCAGGGGAGTTTGATACCATAAAAGCCAAGGTTGCCGAAGCAGCTAAAATAGTCCGGGATAACAGAAAATAAAGAGAAAGAAAATATATACTTTTATCCTTATTATCAAATGCCCGGCAGAGATGTCGGGCATTTGTGTAAAGGCAGAACAGAAGCAGACTTTGGATAGTCGGAGGCAGGGTGTTCATATGATGATCGAAGACCTTATGAAAGAAAAGGAAAATGTAAGCCTGAGGCATGGAGTGCGTTATCCGGCAGATGGCGGCGAAGAGGATTGTGAAGATCTGCTGCTGCATGAACACTTTTTAAGTATTGAGGTAAACGGATATCCTGCAGCTGAGCTTTGCTGTACAGCCGATCATATAAAGGAACTGGTGATTGGAAGGTTATATACAGGCGGTGTGATAGAAAGACTTACGGATGTTTTGAGGATATTTATCTGCGCCAAAGGTGAGATAGCAGAAGTAACACTACGTGAAGGCAGTGCTCTGTATAGATATGGTGGACGTGAACCGAGCTGTTGTATGGGGAACAGGCAATTTCTGGCAGGAGACAGCGACAGGAAGTATAAAAAACTGCAACACAAAAAAGCAGACAGAGATGCGGTATTCGAACTGGCTGAATACTTCAGGAAAGATTCCGTACTGCATCGCAAGACAAGTGGAACACATAGTGCCTATTTAAGGTCGCCCGAAGGTGCGATAAGCGGATTCGAGGATCTGAGCCGCCATAATGCGCTGGATAAAGCTGTAGGACATATGCTGTTGGAAGGTTACGATCCCGCCGGGTGCATGCTCTATACTACCGGACGGGTACCTGCGGATATGGTTGAGAAGGTGATCATGTCGCGAGTACCGATACTTTTAAGCAAATCAGTTCCTACCGATGCGGCACTGAAGCTGGCTGAAGAATATGGTTTAACACTGTTATGCAAGACCTGGCCTGACAGCTATCTGATATATGCGGAGTCCGAAGATTAAGACAAGACCCGGTGCAGCAAACGACAAACAAAAGGGGTTTTGGCGTTTACTGTAAAGGGGACAGGGATACAGGAATTATAAATATGGAGATAGAAGAAGCATTAAAACGGATATTGGACAGGATCGAGCCGGGACGCATTAAGAGGCAGATACCGCTTACCGAAGCGTGCGGAGCGGTTCTGGCCGAAAACATCATCGCAGAACGAAATGTACCTTCTTTTCCGCGTTCAGCTATGGATGGATATGCCGTGCACAGTGCTGAGGTTATGGAAGCATCCCGTAGATCAGCAGTAAGTTTAAGGGTCACTGAGGAACTGGCGGCAGGCGATGTGAGTTCGCCGGATGCGGATCATGGTGAAGGTACTGCAGTACGTATAATGACGGGAGCGTGTGTTCCGGATCAATATGATGCGGTAGTACGACAGGAAGATACAGACTGCGGTAATGAAACAGTAGAGATATATGCCGGAGTTAAGGCGTATCAGAATTATTGCAAAGCAGGTGAGGATATAGCTGAAGGGACACTGGTGATCGGAAGAGGGAAAAAGCTTACGGCAGCTCATCTGTCCCTGATAGCTGAACTGGGATACAGTGAGGTTTTGACTTATGCTCCCGCGCGTATAGCGCTGATATCTACGGGTTCGGAATTACTGGATGTAGGGACTGAGCCGGAACCCGGAAAGATATATAACAGTATTGCTTATCTTCTGCAGGCAGCAGTAAGGCAGAAAGGTCTGGAGGTAGAAAGCTACGGGATATGTCCGGATGAAGAGGATAAGCTTAAACGGATGCTCGAAAAAGCGCTTGATACAGCTGACTTTATAATAACCACGGGAGGAGTAAGCGTAGGTAAACGTGATATCGTTCCTTCGGTACTTAAATCTATGGGAGGCAAGATGCTGTTTCAGTATGCCGATATTCAGCCGGGGACTCCGACCACCGCTTTTACGATAGGAAATAAAGTGGTCCTTTCACTGTCAGGTAATCCTTATGCGGCGTTGGCCAACTTTGAGTTATACTTTTGGGATTCAATGGCTAAATTTATGCATTGTGATGAACTGCGTCCGGTATGCCGGATTGCTGAGATGTCGGGAAATTACGAAAAGAAGAATTTACACAGGAGGCTTTTAAGGGCTTTCT
>CAMVRS010000050.1 GCA_947169935.1 uncultured Lachnospiraceae bacterium | reverse complement strand
GGTGGGATCGATGCCCGGGGCCGGAAGCGCACAGGGAGTGGGCGCCACCTGTTATCTGACTAATGGTGAGTTTAAGATAGGTTTTCCGACTTTTCTTACACCGGATCCTGACGGCCTTCCGCTGATCGATGCAAAGGCAGATCGCAAAGCGCGCTATATGCCGGATCTTAAACTCAACTTCAGTCGGGAAGAAGTAGTTGAATTCTTCCGGGAGGACGGCAGGGATGTGGAACTGGATAAGGTGATAGAATACATCGAATCGCAGTAACAGGAGGAATAAGGAAAATGAAAGTAACAAGGATGCTTAAATGGATCGGCATCCTTGTCCTTACAGGTATATTGTTGTTTTCATGTCAGTTATAACTTTATATATATCGCAGGGCGCACGCCGCGGTTATCAAAGCTTACAAGAGTTTCGTAGCCCCAGCCGGCGTATCCGTATTCGTAGACCAGGCACGCACGGCAGCTGATGTAGCCCGGTGAGCGCAGCCACCATACTCCATACGATTGCCCGATGCAACTCTTATCATAACCGTAGCCGGCCAGATCCGTATCATAATAGTCCTGTGTGACGGTATATATCTTCAGGCCATTGTTCAGAGCCTGCTGCGTATACCCTGCCATTAGTTCCTGACTATGTCCAAGCTGCGAATCTTCATCCCAGGTATTAAAGTTGAAATATTCAAGTATCTCTTTTGCGCTAAGAAGGAATACATGATCTTCTGTATCTTTACCACCCTTTGTCCACCAGCATACATTATCGGGGTTGGAGAGTTTCATCTTCACTATGCCGGCCTGCTCATCCTCACTAAATGCATCATCATAAAAATCAACATTAAGCCACTTCCTTAAGCTGCATGTCTCCCAGGTAACATCTTCATTCTCAACATTATAAGGCTTAGTTTCAAGAATGTATCTGCTTATCAGCAGCAGCATACCGTCCCTCTCCTCAAGCACTTCCCATTCTATCGGTTCCGGGCCGTTGGATTCATCACCATCCTGTTCGTAATGTCCGTATATGATATAGTCCCCGTCCCTTGTATAGGGCGCCGGCTTCGCATCGTCACCCTCTGCTGCAACCGGTTTGCTGCTGCCATTACCGGTCGAAGTGCTTACGCATGCTGTCATTGCAGCTGTACACACAAATGCGCACAATGTTATCATGTGTTTTTTCATTCGATCTGTTTCCCTTTATACTTATTAGAGGTATCTATCCTATAATACTTTCTGCATCACTATAGCATCTTTATACGTCCCATTTACATTAAAATAAGCTTTATATATTCCTATATCAATAAATCCCATTTTATGGTACAGATTAATGCCTCTTAAATTATCAGAGATCACTTCCAGTTCAATGACCCTGATCTTCATCTCCTTTGCCTGCTCGACAATTCTTTTTAGCATTTCCGTTCCTATTCCCTGATTCCAGTAATCCTTTCTTACCGAAATCCCGAATTTGGCTCTGTGACGGATCCTTGCAGGATAATATCCCTCAATCTCTGCCCGCGCAATAATCTGTTCGTTTTCAAGAGCGATCAGAACAATACTATTCTCCGAGTCTTTACTCATAGCCAGTTTTCGTTTTACGCCTTCAACCGGAACTTTAAATTCATTTTCTCCATGTAACAGATTATCCGATTCTCCGCCTACCTGATTAAGATAAGAGATCATTTTCTCTGCATCATCCGGAAGAGCCTCTCTGATGATATATGTACTCTTCCTTTCTTTGCGCGGCGCCCCGCAGTTGGGACAGAACTTACTCGCAAAGATCTGCCCGCAATCACATCGGCATTCACCTTCTTTCAAAGGAGAATAAGAAGCAGAAACAACTTCGCGGTCAAGGATAAAGCTGAGCTTTTCACCTGTGATAACATTGCTCAGATCCAAGTGCAGTCTGTCAGTGTCATCGTGCCAGGCAAAGTCTATGTTGAAGCGTGTCTGACAGCCATCCTTAAGTGCTCTGTCACCCAGCTTTAACTGAATATCCTCGCTCGGATCATACCGGTATGTCATAAAGCCCGGCATGCTTCTTCCCTGCGCCCCCTGGGGGTGAAGCTCAACCGTTGGTCCCGTCGGGATAACACCGTAGTTTCCGTCAAGAACAGCGCCGCCGTAACTGACGGTGATCCCCACGAATTCCGTGAGCACGACAACGCAGCTGCCGTCGCTGTTCTTCCATGTTCCTGCGAGCTGCCTGTAATACTTAAATTCCGGATTTGCCTGTGCCATATTATATCCTTTCTATGAATATACTCCACGATCTGTTCGTATAATATTATCATGCTGCTATTCATACATCAACTCAAAAAAGCCTGTCTCTCTCCAACAATCATGCTATAATAAAAATAATTTCAAATTTTTTTATTTTTCACCTAACATTATCATGACCGCACCGACTATATAAGTGAAAGCATTGATCGATCGCTTGGAGAAACTTATGGTTAAGAGAGAATTGTTGGAAACTATTAATGATGAACTGCTGGAAAAGCTGTACGGATTTTGTTACGCCAGAACAAATGACAGCTACGAAGCGGAAGATCTCTGTTCGGATATTGTCTACGCTCTCATCAAGGCGGCAGGCAGCGGCAGAGCAATTGAGGATCCGTATCCTTTTATCTGGAAAGTAGCCCGGAATAAATATGCGGATTTTTCCGAAAAGCGTGCAAGACATTCGGAAATGCAGTATGAAGGCGATCCGGAAGAAGCTATGGCTGATATAGCGGCAGCCGAAAATGATAACGATGATGAAGATTCCGATAAGCTGAACCTGATATATCGTCGTATAGCTTTTTTGACAAAGGCCTACCGTGAAGTCATGATCGCGTTTTATCTGGACGGTCTTTCCACCGCTGATATAGCAAAGCTTCAAAATGCCAGCGAAAACACGATACGCCAGCGATTATTCTCTGCAAGACAGAAGATCAAAAGTGAGGTAGATGAAATGACAGAAACTTATAATAAGCCGGTGGCACTCGATAAAATTGACTTTGAAATATGGGGAACAGGCAATCCGTCATGGGGCGACCCCAGGGATGTATGCACAAGGATGTTTTCCAATCACATTGTATGGCTGTGCCATAAAAAGCCAAGAACCGCAGCCGAGATCGCTGAAGAATTGAATGTGCCTACTGTTTATGTGGAAGAGGAACTGGAGATCCTGAAAAACGGAGAAAACGGCGAATATGGATTATTACGCCGTCTTGACAACGGGAAGTATGCTATCAACTTTGTCCTTCTGGATAAAGATGTATTTGAAAAGGCAACGGAACTCTATACAGCCCGGCTTCCGAAGATCTGCGATATTATTACGGATTTTATCGAAACGCATAAAAAAGAATATCTTGTCTATCCGTACCTTAACCGGAAGGTTGATATGAACCTGATATTATGGCAGCAGATAAAGCATCTGGCATCTGTTTATTCCAACAGCGTCTCAAAGGTCCTTGAGGAAAAATATTTCAAGGGGCTCACAAAAGAAGACCGTCCTTTTTCAGTATTCGGTTATGTTGACAACGGAAAACACTACGGTGGCGGCTGCGACGGGATCAGCGGTACAAATATCTGCGGCTATTCCGAGGTGCATCTGGAAAATATCTATATCACACGTATCAGGAAGCACTTCAGCTGCGGTACCAATATCTCTAATGAGCCGCAGATGCAGCTGGCTATACGGGCGATAGACGGTCTGGATATCGATATCCTGACTGAAGTAGAAAAGGAACATGCGGCAAAAGCCATAGAAAGCGGATATCTGTATCGCGAAGGCAATATGCTTTATACCAAGATACTGGTCAGCGAATTAAAATCCCGCGATCTGTTTGATATAAGCTATAGTCTGGATGTCAGCTGCTTTGCAGAAGAAGCAGAGGATACCGCCGAGAAACTTAGCAGCTTATTTAAAAAATCCATTCCCGAGTACCTTTGGGGCGAATGGCAATATGCTAATTCCCTGGCAAATATGCCCGTGCTTGATGCCGTGGTAGAATGTCTGATCGAAAAAGGACTACTCACTCCTCCCGAAAACGGACTTGGAGCCGAAGGCTGCTATATGCTGGTTGATAAATAAAGCAATGGCTTTGGGTCATAAATTCCGCTTTTCCTTCGCAGTTCTTTCAAAACTGAAAGATTTGAGAAACATTCTGGAAAGAAGTGTCTGTTAGTATAAAGACAAGAAAAGAGATATGTTCTCAAAAAACGGAGGAATGAAAGATGCGGAAGATAAAAGACAAGAAGGCGGTTTCAAAGCTTGCCCACAGCGGGATCAGGGCAAATATAAAGAAATATCTGGTCCTGATCGGGGCAGTGATACTCACAACACTTCTTTTTTCATCGCTTTTTACGGTGGGCGGGAGTGTGATACAGGAAACACAGATCGCTACCATGAGAAAGATCGGCACGACCTGTCATGCCGGATTAAAGTATATGAGCCTGCCGGAATATGAGCAGGTAAAGGATGATCCAAAGCTCAAAGATGTCTCTTACAGTATCATGGTGGGATACCTTTCAGATGATGCGCTGAATAAACTCACCACAGAGGTATATTATTCAGAGGAACAGAATGCCCAAAAGTGCTTCTGCTATCCTGAAGCCGGCAGGCTTCCCGAAAAAGAAAATGAGATAGTGACCAGCGATCTGGTACTTGAGAAGCTGGGCGTACCGGCAGAGATCGGAAGCAAGTTTACGGTGGATCTCATGATCGACGGTGAGGAGATCCCGCAGGAATTTGTACTCAGTGGTTATTATCACGGTGATAAGGTGGCATTGGCTCAGATGGCGCTGGTATCGAAGGAGCTTCAGGAGAAATATGCACCTGTCAGGATGATAACGTATCCGGAGCGTAAGGATAACGGTTATGCAGGCTGGATGAGCGTAAATGTAGATTTTAGCACCGCCTTAAACATAGAAGAGAATGTTGTGTCACTGATCGAAAGAACAGGCATCAGGAACGATGTTGATTATGGTATAAACTATGCTTACGCCGGATATGATATCGATCCTTTCATGGCTGTTGTATGTGGCGCGATGCTGATCACATTTTTCGTAGCCGGATATCTTATCATATACAATATCTTCGATATCAACATCATCTCTGATATGCAGGAGTACGGCCTTCTTAAAACCATCGGAACAACAGGAAAGCAGCTTAAGAAGATCGTCATGAAGAGAGCAACCATCATCGCGTTAGCCGGTATTCCGATAGGACTTCTTTTGGGAGTGGGCGTCGGAGGGTGCATCCTGCCGTTTATCTCCGGGCAGATGAGTACCATGAATGTAGGTAAGGGAAATGTACATCTTAATATCTGGATCCTTGCGGCAGCAGCTCTTTTCTCATACCTTACAGTGATCATAAGCGCCGGAAGACCCTGCAGAAAGGCGTCGAAAGTATCGCCTATCGAAACTCTCAAGTACACGGAAGAGACCGGTAATGGCGGCAAAAGAGGCAGGAAACTTACGGTAGTCATCCTTTCGTTATCATTAGCCCTGGTCGTTCTTAACGGAGTAATAGGCCTGGTAAGCGGCTTCGATGTAAATGAATTTGTAAAGAGTGATGTTGTGGCGGATTTCAGTATCCAGGATGCTTCACTCGACAGCATGGCTGCGTCTTATCACGAAACAGAAGCTGTTGACCGGGATCTGATCGAAATGATCAAAGCACAGCCGGGAGTATATGAGACCGGCAATGTATACATATCGAACTACGGGCAGGAGTTCTCTGATGAGAGCTGGCAGAAACTGGAAAAAAGCTTCTTCAAAAACGAATCCGTTATGGAATGTCTGAACTGCTGGTATACAGACGGAAGCTATGATCTGAACGCCTGCATGAATGATTTCAGAAAGTTTAAGTCATTATTCGGATATACATACGGAATGGGCGAAGCGGCTGTAAGCAGGCTTAAAGTGACAGAGACTATAGACGGATCGGAAACCATAGACTGGGAGAAGTTTAATTCCGGAAACTATGTCCTGGCAACAAGATGGACGATGGATGGCTGGTATTATACAAATATTGTTGAACCGGGGGATAAGATACAGATCAGGAGTCATGATCCGAAGTATATGGAATTGGCTGAAGAACCCGCAAAAGACGGAAAGATGACAGCTTATGAAAGTTATGATAACGCTCCCGTTAAGGAATACGAGGTATACGCCATAGTAGATATCCCGGAGGCGATCAATTACAGAGTGTCGGAATTTATCCAGCTGCATTACATACTTCCCGAAAGTGAGTATCTTAAACTGGAAGGCGATAAAGGGGCCATGAGAACCCTGGTCAATGTGGAAGATGATAAGAGAGCGGCATTTGAGGATTGGATCAAAGAATACATAAATTCCGAAGATCCTGACATGTCATATACAACAAAGGAAAGCGTAACAGCGGAATACAAATCTCTCAGTGATACTATAGGAATGGTGGGAATAGTACTTGCAGTAATCCTTGGGCTTATCGGAATTATGAACTTTGCAAATACAATGGTAACGTCCATCATCGTCAGAAGCAGGGAACTCGCCATGCTTGAAGCTGTCGGAATGACAGGTGCTCAGCAGAAACACAAGCTTATGAAGGAAGGCTTCACATACTTCCTCTGGACTACGGTGGTATCGGTAATTATATCATCCATCCTGAATGTTACGGCTATCAGATTTCTTGCAGGTGAGCTTGGAATGTTTGTCTGGAGATTTACGCTTATGCCTTTGGTTGTATGTCTTCCACTCATCATGGTACTGATCATTCTTATACCGGCAATTGCACATAACAGACTCAGCAGGAGAAGTGTTATAGACAGGCTCAGAGTGGAATAAACAGACGCGCCCGGAGGGACCTGAAAACGGGTGTGATCGTTTGACTAAATATACAGTGCTTTGATATACTTGGGGGGCGGAATCTGCGCCCCCTTTTTCTGTAAAATTGCGTGGATTCATCAATAAAAAGGAAATAAATGTTATGAAGAAAAAGATAATATCTGTTTTACTTATGCTGGCCCTGATGGCGTCAGTTACTGGATGTGAATCGGAAGGTAATTATCCGGGCGTGGATAGAAATGCAACGTATTCGATATCGGATCAGGAATACAAATGTACCGGATATGCGTCTATGAGTCCGGAAGAGATCGTTGCAGGGCTCACGCTTGAGCAGAAAGCGGCGCAGATGGTAATGCCCGCGATCTACAATGTTTCCCCGGAGTCAATGAAAGAAAAAGATTATGGCAGCATCCTGTCCACGATAGGCAGCATCGATGCTGCATACTGGCGGAGCGTTGTGGACCAGTATCAGAGTTCCGCGCTTTTATCGGATGCAGGGATACCATTTATATACGGACAGGATGATGTCCACGGCGTGGGTTATTGTGTAAACGCCGTATATTTCCCCCATAACATCGGACAGGGAGCAGCAAACGACGAAGAGCTGGCGTATCAGGTTGGGCTGATCACGGCTGATGAAGCAAAACTCTGCCATATGCTCTGGAATTATTCTCCCTGCATTGCACAGTCCGCAGATCCCAGGTGGGGAAGAACCTATGAATCCTATGGCTCCGATCTGGAAACCATCACAAAGCTGAGTACCGCGTACACAAAGGGTATGATCGACGGCGGATTGGTTGTCTGTGCAAAGCATTATCTGGCAGACGGAAATGTGGGATATAACACCGGGGAGCAGGGCGCGACTGCAATGCTCATCGACCGCGGGGATGCAAGGCTTAGCGATGAAGAGATAGATGAACTTCTGAAAGTATATCGGGCCCAGATAGACGCCGGCGTGCAGACCATCATGATCAGCCATTCATCTTTAAACGGCGTGAAGATGCACGAAAACAAAGAGTACATCATGAAGCTGAAAAATGAGATGGGGTTTGAAGGCTTTATCGCAAGTGACTGGGAATCCATACAGCATACTTCGCCTTCGTCCTACACAGAGCAGGTCATCACAAGCATTAACGCCGGGATCGATATGCTGATGGAGGTTGATAAATTTGATGAGGCAATGCGCATCATCGTTGACGCCGTAAATAACGGGGATATCAGTCAGGAACGCCTGGATGATGCGGTGACCAGGATCATCAGGGTTAAAAAAGATGCGGGACTGTTTGAAGATCCCTTCCTTGAAAACATGGAGACGAAGCAGACAGAAACGGGTTCTTTGGAATACAGAAAAGTTGCGGAAGAACTGGTTGAGAAGAGTCTGGTCTTGATAAAAAACGATCCCGGGGTCCTTCCGTTAAAGGAAGGGACAAAGGTCTATATAACGGGACCGGCGGCAGATAACGCCTCTGCGCAGTGCGGCGGCTGGACCATGGAATGGAACGGTTCTACAGCTAAGGATATTGCGGGCGTAACGACCATACAGGATGCATTCGAGAAATATGCTGAAGATTACGGCGTTGAAGTGATCACTGATAAGAAAAATGCCGAAGATGCAGATGTGGTCATGCTTTGCGTGGGTGAAACGGCCTATGCGGAATGGAACGGCGATACAGAGGATCTGGCTCTTTGCGGAGCGCTGGGCCTTCCCGAAAATGCAGAGGCGATCGAAGAAGCAAAGAAGCTTGGGAAACCTACCGTAACCTGCATTATCGCGGGCAGAAATGTTATCATCGATCCTGCGGACTATGACGAATGGGACAGTGTTGTAATGTGCTATCTTCCGGGATCGGAGGGCAAAGGGATCTCTGATGTGTTATGCGGATGCGCGGATTTTTCCGGAAAGCTGCCTTCGCCCTGGTACGGCAGCGTGGATCAGATAGGCACCGATAAAAACTTCCTGGAACGTGGATACGGCCTGACCTATGGCAGCAGCTTCCAACCGAAAAAAGAACCCGGAAATTAATGTGTGAGGTGAAAGGTTTTGGTAATTCAGATAGTAGAAGACGACAAAACGCTTAGCGAAGGAATATCCATATCTCTTGGAGATCATGCGGATGCTTTTTATAAAGAATACAAGATAGAAACAGCCAAGGCGGGCTTTGATAAATACGGTGAGGAGTTAAGCCTTATAATACTTGATCTGAATCTTCCTGACGGAATAGGCTATGATTATCTCAAATATGTAAGAGAAAGAAGTGCGGTTCCTGTTCTTATCCTTACGGCAAACGATCTGGAGATGGATGAGGTTACGGGACTGACTATGGGGGCAGATGATTTCCTTACAAAACCCTTCAGCCTTGCGGTTTTAAGGGCCAGGGTAAATGCACTGGTGCGCCGCAGCCGGATGACGGGAAACGGGAATTCCGGGGATGGGAAAGAAAGCTCTGCTAATGCAAAATCCGGAGTCTATGAAATTGATGATATGGTATTTGATTTCGAGAAGCTTACATTCAGAAAGGGAGAAAAAGAACTGTTCCTCAGTGTAAATGAGCAGAAGCTTTTGAAGGTGTTTCTGGATAATAAGGGCATGCTTCTTACAAGGGATATGCTTATCGAAAGATTATGGGGCGACAGCGGTGAGTATGTGGAGGAAAATGCTTTATCCGTAACTGTAAACCGTCTCAGAAGCAAGATAGAGAGTTCCGGAGACAATAAGCATATAAATACAGTGTACGGACAGGGATACAGATTCGAATAAATAAAGGGGATCATATAATTGTTTGGAAATAAGGTTATAGAACGATTAGATCGGATGCTTGACGATGCAATGAACGGCACATTCTCGGAAAGCAGCTATGATGAGACAAAGCTTTCCAGGCTTGAATCCAGATGGAAAGAGTTCCTGGGCACCTCGGTACTCTCAAATCAGAATCTTGAAGCCGAGCGGCACAGGCTTGAACAGTTTATATCGGATATATCCCATCAGACCAAAACCCCTATGACCAATATCAAGATGTATACGGAGCTGCTGTGTGAGGAAGTAAATGCGGCAGATCCTTCGGTCGAAAGGATAAAGAAATATGCGGAGGAGATAGGAAGACAGAATGAAAGGCTTGAGTTTCTGATCGATTCCCTCACAAAACTCTCGAGACTGGAAAGCGGTACGCTTGAAGTTGTCGCAGCTCATTCAAGCATAAATGAACTTGTTAAGGCCGGCGTAGCGGCGGTAAAGCCTAAAGCGGATAAAAAGAAAATTTCGTTTGTCACAGCCGATGCAGAAAAAGAAACTTCAACGATCGCGAACTTTGATATGAAGTGGACTCTGGAAGCGTTGATAAATGTACTGGATAATGCAGTAAAGTATTCTCCGGAGGGAGGTAAGGTTTTTATAAACCTTTCGGAAACGGAAATGTATGCGGCTATTCATGTTATAGATGAAGGACAGGGTATTACAGAAGAGGATGCTGCCAGGATCTTCGGAAGATTCTACAGGGGGAGTGATGTGCAGCAGGACGAGGGCGTCGGGATCGGACTGTATCTTACGAGGGAGATCCTTTCAAAAGAAGACGGATATATTAAAGTGGTTTCAAACGAAAACAGAAAAGGCGGGGAGTTTATACTTTATCTAAGAAAATAGTTGATCTGAAGCAGGAGACAGATCAATGATACAGTGTGTTAAAATCTGTGGGAGAATGCAACTTGTACATCGCCAGGTGCAACTTGTGCGGATTTGGCTACGGAGGTGCCGGGGATCTGGTATGGTAATGCTATCAAAAGAAAAGGAGCATTACCAAGATGAAAAAACGTACATTAACAAACGAGCAGAAAAGACTGGATGTAAATCTGTGGATCATAGCGCTGGCTACCATGGCGGTATATGTCGCGTATGGAATGATCGGCAAACCGTTGATGGCTTTCTGTAAGGACAGCAGTATTTCCGTATGGCCCAGACTGCTGGCGGCAGCAGGCATGGAATTCGGAATAGCAGGCCTGGGGATCACGCTGGTGTGCATCTTCCGCAAAATTCCCTTCGCAGACTTCGGGCTTAAGAAGGAAAACGCCCTTAAGGCTGTGGCAGGAACAGTTGCATGCTTCGTTCCCTATATTGCATTCATAGTTTTATCCGGACAGTTCGAAGGCTATGAGCCCTTAAGCATTATGGTGACGCCGGATCTGCATAAGGCAGGCGTACTGACGACGGTCATCGGAACACTGATCGTTGCCATAGTATGGGGATTCTTTGAAGGCTTTAATTATGCGGTGATCGCGGAGTTTATTTCCCGGAGGTATCCGGTAAAGGCTAAACTGTTTGACTGGGGCGCTCTGGTATGCACACTGATGGGGATCCTGTTTCATCCCATACACTTTGATGCTCTGGGCATGGTGGATCTGGCAACGACGTTTGTGGCATTGTACGGTATGCTGATGATACGGAAACATACAAAAAATTCATGGGGGTGTGTATTTGCCTTCCTGTTTATCTGGAATGCGATCTAAGTAACTTATGAAATTAAATCTGTTTGAAGATAAGAACTGCGGGGAAGAACACGTGGACGTATATTTTACCAATATGCGTCCCGTTGTTCGTCAGATCATAGATACGGTCAATTCGGAGCGGCCGTCTTTTTCGGGCCGGCCGGCGGATGAGGATCTGGACGACTGGGAAGAAACCATATTAGGGCCGGACGACATATACTACTTTGATTTTGTGGACCGGAAGCTGTTTGCCTATACGAAGACCGGGGTGTTCCGCTTGATGAATACGCTTTCGGCCTGCGAGGAGCTGCTCTGGAATTACGGCTTTGTGAGGGTTTCCAAGTCGAACCTCATCAATATCTATAAGATCAAGCAGCTGAAGCCGGATCTGAATATGAAGGTATACGCCTTCTTTGATAACGGAGAGAGGATCTGCATAAACCGCAGTTACAAAAAGGCATTTAATGAATATCTGCAATTGATGAAGAGGAAAAGCTTATGAAAAAATATTTATCAACGCTGCTTTTATACATCTGTATATCATATACGATGGTTTCCGTATCGGGCGCTGTCGTGAATATCATAACCGGGACAAAGACCAGCAATTCCAATACGCTGATAATGTTCGGCCTGTGCGTTATCGCCTCCTTTGTGCTGTCCTTAAACAAGCTTTTCGACGAGCTGAGCCCGCTTTTGGTGATCATCCTGCAGTATGTCATCGTGATCGCTTTATGCGGCGGATTTCTTCTGGTACTCAGTTTCTTTGATCCCATCAGCCCCAAGGGCTGGTTTGAATACTTCAGGTCTGTCACGGTTCCGTATATCTTTATTGCTGCGATATATTATTACAGCCTGTATAAAGAGGCGAAGGAGCAGGAGGAGATGATTAAGGAGATACAGGGGAAATAAGGAGCGGGTGTCCTCCCGGTTGTTAACATAAAAGGTGCCTGTCACCATGAACAAAATATGAACAAGTTCACATTCTGTTCATGGTGACAGGCACCTTTTTGGCACCTTTTTATGTACATTTTATAGGACTTATAGCCAGATCTGCGGTGCTATAATGGGGATAAAGTGAGGACAGAAGGACCGTCCCCGTGTCCTCAGAAGGAGAGGGTTATATGTTTTCTTTTATTGATGAGATGGACAGCAAAACGCTGCTTATTGTAATATTGCTGGTGGGGATCTTCTTTCTTTTTGTTTTATTTGCATATTACTGGAGAAAAAGCAGGCGTGCGAACAGGAGATACCGGGACTTTTCGCGGGAGATAGAGTATGAGAAAGCATGCCGCAGGGAAGTGGCGGGCAGGCGCAGGATCAATCCCAGGATGAAGCAGGATATCCTGGAGCGGGACGATTATACCTGTCAGATCTGCGGGATATCTAAGCAGTTCCTGGATGATCTGTGCCCCGGTCTGGGAGACTATCTGCTGCTGGAGATCGATCATGTAGAATCCGTAGCCAGGGGCGGAACCGGGAAGGATGAAGACAACCTTCAGGTTCTGTGCTGGAGGTGTAACAGGAAGAAAGGCGGAAAGCTTACCAATGAGGAAGTGGAAGAAATGATCGACTACGGGATATGGTATCTGGAGGAACAGTGGGAGGAGTAGAACATGATCGATTCACATATTCATTTATCAATTAAAAGCTATGACCAGACATTTCCGTATATAGATTATGACGGGGAAGGGTTCATAATAGCTGCTGAGGGGCGGCGGGACACTTTGATACAGGAGATGAGAAGAAGAGGCGTGTCGTGCTGCATCGAACCGGCGATAGATGTTGATTCGAATGAACTGCTTCTGGAGCTGAGCAGGGAAAGCAGCGGTTTTGTACGTCCGGCAGCAGGGAATCATCCTACACGCTGTATACGGTCGAAACTCGGGGATTTTAAAAGGGTCAGGGACTATGCCGGCAGAGAGGGCATAGTCGCGATAGGCGAAACGGGGCTGGATTATCATTATGAGAGAAGCCAGCAGCACCGCCTGAAGCAGAAGATCTGGTTTCAATGGCAGATTAATCTGGCAGATAAGCTGGGACTTCCGTTGATCCTGCATATCAGGGAGGCAGATGAAGATGCGATAAGGATCCTCCGCAGGAACAGGAAGAAGCTGCACGGCGGCGTCTGCCATTGCTTTGGCGGAGGTGTGGACCGGGCGCGGATATACACGGAGGAGCTGGGGATGTGCCTGGGTATAGGCGGGACACTGCTTATGAAGCCCAAGTACAGAGGACAGCTGGAAGAGGCCGTTATCGCAACGCCCATAGAATATCTGCTGCTGGAGACGGACGGCCCTTATGTTAAGCCGGAAAGGCCGGAGGGCGTCACGGATAAGAAGTGGACGAAGGCGCGGAATACGAGCCTGATCCTCCCGGCGGTCGCGGAAAAGATAGCGGAGCTTAAGGGCATGGCAGTGGAGGATGTCCTAAGGATTACGGAAGATAATACCAGAAGAGTGTTTGTCTTGAATGCATAGACGTATGATGATATAATATGTCTATACGAAAATGGAGGTGATATTTATGTTTGCACAGCAGGAAGTGATCAGACCATCTGCAGATTTACGTAATCATTATAATGAAATATCCAGACAGTGCCGTGAAAACAATGAGGCAGTTATAATTACTGTAAACGGAAGAGGGGATACGGTATCTCTTAGCTATGAAGAGTATAAGAGAATGAAAGCCAGAATCGAGCTTTTGGAAATTCTTGCAGAAGCAGATGAGGATGTTAAGTATGGAAGGGTTGCGCCTATGAAGGATACATTCGATGATTTAAGAAGTATTCTTAAGGAGGGCAAGGCTTGAAGTACGAAGTTTTACGAACAGATACAGCTGATTCATTAATACGAAAGATTGTCCTATATATAGCGGATAATTTTGGGAATGATATTGCTTTGGAGAAATTGGATTATCTTGAAGAATCTATTATGAAGCTGGCGGATAATCCGCACATGGGCGTGAAACCTAAATATTCTGTGCTAAGGAGACAGGGATATCTGGTACTTATTTTGGAAAAGGATCTTGTATTTTACAAAGTTGATGATGATAAGAAGCAGGTTATTGTCTATGCCGTAGTAGATCAGAGACAGGATTACTTAAGTATTATCAGAGGGTTATGATGATAGAATATAGAATGTTATGAAAAAATCAGGATTAACATTAATTCAATCTGCATTGTGTGTGCTGTCGGCGGTCGCGTTGATCGCGGCGGCGCTTTTGATATATTTTGAGGGGAGCGCGGCAAAGGCAAGTGATCCCATGGCGGATGTATATACGGTGGAAGCGATAGCGGCTAAAGCCGTTTGTGTATTGCCGGTCATCGCAGCGGCTGTCATTGTTACGATCATATGCGCGGTGAAAGGCGTTAAAGGTGCGGAGATAAAAAGGGCGACGGGCAAAATCAATGCCGACGGAGCGCCTGTCAGAAAGAACGACGGCAAGGTACAGGAAGATAAAGATACAGGCGGAGCGCCCCTCAGAGGAAATGCCGCGGACGCAAGCATGCCGACATCAACAACAAATATCATCAGACTGGCAGTGATCCTGCTGGCCATAATCCTTATCATCATCGGGATATTTAACGGAAGCTTTAATGACGTGTTCATCAAGGCTTCAAAAATCTGCACGGAGTGTATAGGCCTTGGTTAAGAAAAGCAGCTTTAAGCGGAAGCTTATACAATTATACAGTGCACTGCTCTATAACGCACATCTGAGGGGATGGGCGGATGGTAAGATATTCACCGGCAATTCCAAAGCTGTGTGCGTGCCCGGACTTAACTGCTATTCCTGTCCGGGAGCGGTGGGAGCCTGCCCGCTGGGGGCGCTTCAGAATGCGCTGGGATCACTGAACAAAAATATCGGATTTTATGTTCTGGGGATAATCCTTTTATTCGGAATGTCCCTGGGGCGGACCGTCTGCGGATGGCTCTGCCCGGTGGGCCTGATCCAGGAGCTGCTGCATAAGATACCCACGCCCAAGATCCCCAAGAGCCGTTTTACCAGGGCTCTGAGCTATCTCAAATACGTCATACTGGTGATCTTTGTGCTGATCATTCCCATATATTACGGACTGCTTAAAGGTATCCCGGTCCCCGGCTTCTGCAAATTCATATGCCCGGCGGGAACGGCCGAGGGAGCTGTGGGGCTGCTTCCCAACAATCCGGAATGGCTGTCGATGCTGGGACCCATCTTCACCGAAAAGTTTATTATCATGGTAATCATCGGCCTGGCGTGCATTTTCTGCTACAGGTCGTTCTGTCGTTTTCTGTGTCCGCTGGGCGCCATATACGGACTGTTCAACAGGATATCCGTCATAGGAGTCAAGCTTGACGGGGGCTGCTGCAACAACTGCGGAGCATGCGTACGGAACTGCAAAATGGACGTAACTAAAGTGGGAGACCGCGAATGCATACACTGCGGTGAATGTATTGCTAAGTGTCATCAGAAAGCCCTGTCCTTTAAGGCCGGCAGGATCAGCTTACCGCTTGATAAAAGCAAAGAGACCGCAGCATGGAGCGTTGCGATAATCGCGCTTGTAGCCGTGATGGTATGGGCAAATTTCCTTGATCCTTCGCTTAAGAATGCAGATACTCCGGTGGGGTACGAAGTGGGCGACAGACTGGCGGACTTTGAAGCGGTCTGCCTTGACGGAAGCAGCTTCAGTACGGAGCAGAACAGGGGCAGGGTGGTCGTGATCAATCTGTGGGCGACTTACTGCGGCCCCTGCATTGAGGAACTGCCGTATTTTATGGAACTGAAGGATAAGTATAAGGACGATGTTGCGATACTTGCCGTGCATCCTTATCTGACCACGGAAGACGTGGGCGCGTACGTTAAGGAAAAAGGCTGGGATCTGCAGTTTACGATAGATGACGAAAATGAAAGCATATTCAAGATCGTCAACGGAGGGACGGCGCTTCCCCAGACCATCGTGCTTAACAGAGAGGGCGAAGTGATCTTTAACAGAGTCGGCAGCATTACTGCCGCGGAGCTTGAGCACCTGTATCAGGAGGCGTCAAAGGGGCAGGAGCCCGTGAGTGAAAAGACGGACGACGTACCGGCCATGGAGAAGGACGAGGAGATCACATCCGGTTATGTCTGTGGAAATGCAGACGGCGTGTACAGGATAAGGGTAGTTGACGATGAGATGAAGCCGGTTGAGGGCGCGATGGTGCAGTACTGTACGGATATCTGCTGTAAGATGGCTGTGACCGATAAAGACGGATGCATCACCTTTGACGATCCGCCTGCGGAATATGAAGTACATATACTTAAAGTCCCAGAGGGATATGATAAGAATACGGATACCTATAAGACTCCGGCAGAGTACAGCGATATGGTTATTGTGGTGGAGAGGGAATAGGAAAAGGGTGACAGACTCCTCTTGCAATATACCGCACGCGATATATTAAATATTGCAAATATACTTTACGCAATATATTTATCTTGACATGCATTTGGGTTCATGCTAATCTATGGGTGGAGGTGGATGTCATGAGTGATTTTCAAAAGTTTTTGGATGAGAATTTGGGCAGTATCCGCATAAATGAGGATGATGCAGGAATAGATGCCCCTGAAGACTATGATATCTTTAAAGAGATCAGGGATATGATCATAGCACTCAGACATGAGAGCCATTTAACACAAAAGGATCTTGCGGCAAGATGCGGCATTACTCAGGCTAATATAAGTAATCTTGAAAAGGGAGTATCCAAGCCAACGATCGAATCACTAAAGAAGATCGCGGATGCTCTTGGAATGAGGCTGGTTGTGGAATTTGTCGGGCGGGAGGTTGAGTAATGGCTTATTTCAAAAAACTATACGTTGATCAGTACAGAGGGATAAAAGCGCTCAAGATTGATGAGCTTAAGGATGTGAATCTTATTGTCGGAGATAACAATTGCGGAAAAACAAGCGTACTGGAAGCCGTGCAGCTTCTGCGAACATCCGGGAATCTGGCAAATGTATACAGGGTTTCGAGGTTAAGGGATAGTATTGCGTTCGACAATGCGAATTCCATTTTTGACAATTTTATCTGCATGTTTCCAAGGGGGAAAGAAGGAAAATGTGAGATATCCGTATCCGGTATTTGTAATGATAAGGATATTTTATTTGAACTTAAAGGGAAAAAGGACCGGGTTCTTCTCGATACGAAAGAGCTTTCTGTCAGAAAAGTCCGTACAGCAGAGCTGCCTTCCGGTGAGATCGAAGCAGATGTATTTGAAGGAAATATACGGCTGGTTTATGGTGATGAAGAGAAGGTTAATAAAGTCAGTGTGAACCAATATTCAAGTGTGACGGGAACGCCTACATCCGATAAAGACAGTTTCAATATCATATATGTGGCACCCTTTGAACATCTGCGGGGGAGTATAATCAGCCGGATATTGAAAAATGAATCCTATAAGCAGATATGCATCAGGGCGCTGCAGCTGTTCGATCCGGATATAGAGGATATCATGATATTCAAGAGTGATATTGGAAATAGACCTGTCGAGTATATCAGGCATAAGGTGCTTGGTGATATGCCGATTTCTTCATACGGTGATGGTATCAAGAAGGTTCTGGCGCTGGCTAATGCGATTGCTCAGGCGGCTGATGGGATACTATTGATAGATGAAGTGGAGACGGCAATCCATAAGAAGTATTTTGATGATGTTTTGCGGTTTATTGTAAAGGCCTGTAAGACCTTTCGCGTGCAGCTGTTTATCACGACTCATAGCATTGAGGCAATCGACGGACTCCTTGCAACGCAGGATTATGATGAGCAGGACGAGACCGATGATATATGCGTGTGCACCATCAAGAGAGAATCGGATAATTCTTATTCCAGAGTGCTTTCCGGACGCGAAGTATATGAAAACAGAGAAGCCTTCGGATTTGAGGTGCGCCTATGAATAAGATCATATTATGTGAAGGCGAGACAGATGCCATTCTCCTGAGTTATTATCTTGGGAAAATGGCAGGCTGGAAGTTTTGCAAGAAACCACCGGCAAATATAGCAATTAAACCTGATTCTTTTGAGCAATCTGCAAACTGGTATGAAAAAGGAGATGACAGATTGCTGATATGTGCTACCGGCGGAAAAAGCAATGTTTGGCCGTTCTTTAGAGATAAGATACTGCGTCCCGTTGTTGATGCAGGTGCGTTTTCGCGTATTGCTTTGGTGCTTGATCGGGATGAAAGTGAGATCAAGTCCATCGAAGATCATGCATCTGCTGTTTTTAAGCCGGTAATAAGGACGATGCGCAATAACGAATGGGTTTCCAACAAATATACAGATGCATATGGTACGGAACAGATTATAGAGGGACTTTTGGTGGTGATCCCTACGGAACATGAAGGAGCGTTGGAAACGCTAATGCTGGATTCCATAGCGGAGAATCCTTACGATGCAGCTATTGTGGATAAAGCCGGTGCATTTATTGCAGACATGAAAACAGTGGCTTCACGGTATTTGGGAAGCCGAAGAAGCGCGATAAAAGCGCATCTGGGAGTTACGTGGGCGATTCAGTATCCGGAAAAGGTTTTTAAACTGATGAATGAACAGATTTTGAGCGTTAAATGGGAGGAGTCGGAAATATTGCATAAGTGCTTTGAACAGTTGGAAAAGATATAAAAACAAGGTAGACCGAGAACGGGGTGCCTGTCACCATGAACAAAATGTGAACACGTTCACATTTTGCTCATGGTGACTGGCACCTTTTTTTACTGAGGCTGCTTTATTGGACTCATTAAGGGCTGCGCAGGTATTATAATGAATTTATAAAACAGAGATGATCGGAAAGGAGCGGAGCCTATGAGAAAAAAGATAATGGCATTGATAGTTATAGCAGTTATAGTAATGGGCGAACTGTATGCTATGCCTCTTAGGGCAATGGCAGGTGATCCCCAGTGCTCGGCATCAGGCTGTAAAAACAGCAGGGCAAGCGGTAGCATGTACTGTAGTACCCACACCTGCCATCATGGCAGCTGCAAGAGCAAGGTTATAAGCGGCAGCAGGTTCTGTTCATCTCATACCTGCGCCCAGAGCGGCTGCTATAAAGAAGTGAACAGCGCTAACGACAGATGCGCCACTCATAAGAAGCAGCATAATGAATCCATGGGCATCGGAACCACTACCTGCAACTATTCGGGCTGCAAGAGCAGTAAGGTCAGCGGCGGATTCTACTGCTATACCCATACCTGCCATCATGGAAGCTGCAAGAGCAAGATCATAAGCGGCAGCAAGTATTGCTCATCACATACCTGCGCCCAGGCGGGCTGTTATAAAGAGGTGAACAGTGCTAATTCCAAGTGCTCCATACATAAGAACTCCACGGGATCTTCTGCGGCGGCTGCGACAACCACAGCAGCATCCACGAGCAGCAGGCCGTATATATATACATCCTCCGGCAGCAGGACGGATCCCTATAATGTATACAGCTACAGCAGCGCACAGGACTTCGCGGATGATAAATATGAGGAATTCTTCGATTACGAAGATGACTACGAGGATGAAGACGAGGCGTATGATGCGGCGGAAGAATACTGGTATGTGCATCATAAGAAGCAGCATTGAAAGGAGGATCATATTATGGGATTTTTTGACAGAGAGGTAATGAGTTCATTTGACAGCATGTTCGATCTGAACGGGGACGGAGTGCTTGAAGGCGCGGAGCTGGCGTTCCAGATGGAATTCTTAAACCGGGATACGGAAGAGCAGGAAGATACGGAAGACGAAGATGATGATTGACATCGATAAGCCGCTGCCCGGTAACCCTTGAAAATAGGCCGGGAGCGGCTTTTTTCGTAGAGAAAACGGTTTACATAACATGGACGCGCTGACTTGGCAAAATGCTGAAAAACAAGCCTTATAAACTGGATTTTTATGTCAAAAAGCGATAAAATAATGGTGTTATGTGTACATTTCCGGAGGGGAGAAAAAGTGCTCCGGCAAGTGTACTGATCAGGGAGGGCTGATGGTGAAGAGTTATTGGATAGTAAGGTATAGATATTTTTATGAGCTATAATATTGAATCAATAAGTTAGTAATGGTATAAGCTGATTAAGGGACATGGTCAGATATTAATATGTTGATAATAAAATATATTGGATAGCAATTATACCCTAATACATATATGGGAAGATTTTTGTTGAAGTATATGTCGAGAGGAGAAAGGTGTCGTCTGGACGAGTTGGCACAGCCATTCAATCAGCAGAAACATGGGAGTTATTCAAAATCTGATAAACAGAATAAAGCAAGATAAATCTGAAGCTAAAGATCTATGTGACTCTATAGAATCATATTATACTTCTGTTAATCAGACATTGAATTCAATAGCAGATTATATAAATCCGTCATTTGCTGATGGAGTATTATCCAGATGTACAGAATTCGATTCAAAGATAAAGGCTATTGGCGTTGGAAGTGTTTTCTACTACACAGAATTAAAAGTAGAGAAGCAGCTTTTACAAGCTCTGACGGAAGGGCTACCTTTACGTATTTCACAGCATAATGATAGAGTGGCGGCTTTATTTGAAGCAAAGGCGCGTAATCTTATAGGTAGTGTTGAAGGGCGGCAATTAGATGATCAGCAGATCAGATGTATAATAAAAGATTTTCCCAATCATCTGATCATTGCGGGCGCGGGAACAGGGAAAACAACTACCATAGTAGGAAAAGTAAAATATCTCTTAAAGAGCGGAGCGTGTGAGGCAAAAGATATACTTGTTCTTTCATATACAAATGCTTCGGCATCAGAGATGCGTGAAAGGATCAATAAAGAAACCAACCTGGAGATAGAGGCATCCACATTCCATAAGCTGGGAATGAATATAATTAGTGCTGTTGAAGGGATAACGCCTAAGATTACCAGGATCCAGCTGCAACGCTTTGTTCGTGAACAGCTATCAGAGTATACAAAGAAGCCGGAATATCTTAATCTCATTTGCCGATATTTCATTTTCAACTATAAATATAATAGGTCTGAGTTTGATTTCAGAAGTCGTGAAGAATATGATAATTATTTGCGGACCAATCCACCGGTGACGCTTAAAGGCGATAAAGTTAAGAGTTACGGAGAGATGGATATAGCAAATTTTCTGTTCAGGAACGGCATTTCTTATGTATATGAAAAAGAATATGAAATTGATACCAGAACTGAGGGCAGAGCCCAATATTATCCGGATTTTTATTTGCCGGATTATGGTTGTTATATTGAGTTTTTTGGTATAAATGAAAAAGGTGAAGTTCCAGATTACTTCGCATCCCGCGATGGAAAATCTCCTACGGAAGAGTATCAGGAAGGGATGAAATGGAAAAGAGGGCTTCATAAGGCGAATAATACTGTTATGATCGAGTGCTATTCCTATGAGAGATCTGAAGGTAAGCTGCTATCATCGTTGGAAGAAAAACTAAAGAAGCTGGGAGTTGTATTCAAGCCGCTTTCGTCGGAAGAAATCTGGGAAAGAGTATCAGAGAATAATTCAAAGAATCTGTTAACCGGGTTGGCTGAATTAATGGCTACAGTTATTTCTTTGATGAAAAGCAACGAGCGTGATATTCAGGGGCTCAGAAATATCTGCATCAATAACCATAGCATTGCTAACACATCACTTGTGGACCTTATAACTCCGGTTTATAATGCATACGCATCAGAACTTGGCAGTAATGGCGAGATTGATTTTAATGATATGATTAATAAAGCTACGCATATGATCAACGAAGGCAAGTATGCAAATCCTTATAAGTATGTGATAGTAGATGAGTATCAGGATATTTCCAGATCAAGGTTCAACCTGCTGAAAGCATTGCGGCGGTCATCAGAATATAAACTGTTCTGTGTTGGTGATGACTGGCAGAGTATATATCGTTTTGCTGGAAGTGATATGGACTATATTGTAAATTTTGCAAATTACTGGGGACCTACGGAATATAGTAAAATAGAAACGACCTACAGATTTTCGGATAGCTTGATCGATATAAGTGGCAGGTTTGTGATGCAGAATCCTGTACAGATCAGGAAATCCATTAAGGGGATTAATAGCAATCTTGGCTTTGCCATGGGTGAGATTAAGGGGTATACGGAAGAACTGGCTGTTAAGTTTATGCTTAACAAGCTTAGAGAATTGCCTCAGAATAGTACAGTTTTCTTTATAGGGAGATATACTTTTGATAGTGAATTGTTAAGTGATTGCCCGGAGCTGGATTGCCGATATGATACTGCCACTCAGACAGCTGGGGTTATACTGAAGGACAGAAAAGATCTTAAGATGCAGTTTCTGACGGCTCATAGATCAAAAGGACTGCAGGCGGATTATGTCTTTATTATCAACAATAAAGATAAGGGAATGGGATTTCCCAGTAAGATTCAGAATGATCCGCTTGTTGACTGCCTTCTGGAATGTAGGGAAGCTTATCCGTATGCAGAGGAAAGGCGTTTGTTCTATGTTGCGCTTACCCGCGC
>CAMVRS010000049.1 GCA_947169935.1 uncultured Lachnospiraceae bacterium | reverse complement strand
TAATGGCAGACGCCATGTATACCATATTGATCACATCACTTCCGCCACTGCTGATATCCATGGTGGTGGGTCTTGCAGTCAGCATTTTTCAGACCGTTACATCCATACAGGAACAGACACTTACCTTCGTACCCAAGCTTTTGGCTATTTTTCTGATACTTATGGTCGGCGGCGGCTGGATGCTGAACAATATGATCACCTTTATGGTGAATCTGTGGTCTGATTTTTCGGTATACATACACTAGGTGAGTTATGGACTTAACGAACGTTGACCTGTCATTTCCGCTGGAGGAGCTGGAATACTATCTGCTGATACTCACAAGGGTGTCGATGTTCATATTTGCAGCGCCCTTCTTCGGCAGGGCGGAGATACCCCAGCGTATCAAGGCCTGCTTTGCGCTGGTTGTCAGTTTCCTCTTATATGAGTCCATCACACCCCATATTTATATGCAGTACTCGACCATCATAGAGTACACGATACTGGTGCTTAAAGAAGCTGTGACGGGACTGCTGATAGGGCTGGCGGCAAACTGGACAATGCAGATAGCATCTTTTGCCGGGCAGATAGTGGATACCAATATAGGTTTTTCCATGGCGGCCCAGATAGATCCGACTACCCAGATGAACGTTACGGTCACGGGCCAGTATTACCAGTATGCTTTCATGCTCATCTTTATGGTCACAGGCCTTCACAGATGGCTGATAGAGGCGCTGGCAGAGAGTTTTACACTGATCGGGATAGGAAAGACCGTTTTTGATCTGGATGCCATGTACACCGCTTTCCTGGATTTCATGGCCGAATATGTAATGCTGGGCTTCAGGATAGGCCTGCCGCTGTTTTGCGTGACGCTGCTTACAAACGGCCTGCTGGGTATAATGGCAAAGGTATCGCCGCAGATGAACATGTTTGCGGTTGGTATGCAGGTCAAGGCGCTGATAGGTCTGTCGGTGCTGGTGGTGACGGTAAGGATGCTGCCGGATGCGGCTGAGCTTTTGTTTGTGCAGATGAAGACGGTGGTTGTATCTTTCATAGAGGCGATGGGAGGAACGGCTTGATATTGCTTAAACCCTTACGTCTGGAATATGACCTGCAGTTCTTTGCTAAGGAAGGTCCCGGCGGAGAAAAGACCGAGGAGCCTACCAGTAAGAAGTTAGAGGATGCGCGTAAGGAAGGACAGGTCGCCAAGAGCCAGGAGTTCGCACAGAGTTTTACCCTGCTGGCGCTTTTTGTACTGTTAAGGATATGGACTTCAAAACTGTCTGCCCAGCTGGGAGAGCTGTTTGAAGGCTTTTACGGCAGGATTCCCTATTTTACAAAGCTGCCGTCCTACAGGGATAATTACAGGGAATACTCATCGATCCTTGGCATAGGGCTTTTGCGTACGCTGGTGATAATACTGCCGTTTCTGCTGGCGGGTTTTGCGGTCAGCTTTATAGCGGATCTGGTGCAGGTTAAGTGGAAACCGACAACCAAACCACTTAAGCCCAAGTTTAACAAGCTGAACCCCATAAGCGGTATAAAGCGTATCTTTTCGGTCACCAAGCTGGTGGAGCTGATCAAGTCCCTCCTTAAGCTTGTTGTGATAGCTATAGTGATCTATAATGAGATACAGGATCAGTGGCCGCTGTTATTTGCGCTTTATGATATGCCGATGATGCAGGGCATTGCCCTGGCGGGGCAGCTGCTGATCGATATAGGCCTTAAGATCGCGATAGTCTTTATAGCGGTGGCGTTTGCGGATTTCGCCTTCCAGAAATGGAAGTTCCACCAGGATATGAAGATGACCAAGCAGGAGGTCAAGGAAGAGTATAAATCCACAGAAGGTGATCCTGCCATCAAAGGTAAGATCAGGCAGAGGATGCAGGAAGCATCCCGGCGCCGTATGATGCAGGCGCTGCCGAAGGCGGACGTGGTCATTACCAACCCCAGCCATTACGCTGTAGCGCTGCGCTATGATAAAGAGGCCGCCGAGGCGCCCTTTGTGGTAGCCAAGGGTGCGGATTATGTGGCCCAGAAGATAAAGGAAGCGGCGAAAGAATACAAGATAGAGATAGTGGAGAATAAACCTTTAGCCAGATCCCTCTACGCAAACGTAGAGATCGGCGAAGAGATCCCGGAAGAACTCTACGTCGCCGTCGCCGAAGTCCTTGCGATCGTATACAAACGTACCGGAAGAGCATAAGCGCAGCAGCCCATTCGCAGGAATGCGATCCGGGTTATACCATAGAGTAGATTACAGGGTTCGGTATTGGCAGGAACCGGCTGCCCGTTTTAGGGCCAAGCCGGGCCTGTCAATCCGAACCCGTGAGAAAGACTTGGGGAAAGGAGGAGCGAATGATAAAGAAGATTTTAAAAGGCGACTTTGTAGTAGCATTTTACGTGCTAAGTGCTTTTATCATGCTGATCGTCCCTATTCCCAGTTGGCTGCTTGACGTATTGCTGGCGGTCAACATGAGCGTGGCCTTCTCCATACTTTTTTCGGCAATGCTCTCAAAAGAGCCGCTGGACATGAGCTTTTATCCTACCATGCTGCTCTTTACGACACTGTTCCGTATATCGCTTAACGTATCTTCAACGCGTCTGATACTGATATCGGGCAGCCCCGGAAACGTTGTATCCACCTTCGGTGATTTCGTGGGCGGCGGCGACCTGGTAATGGGTATCATTGTTTTCGCCATACTGCTGATAGTGCAGTTCATGGTTATAAATAAGGGTTCGGAGCGTGTTGCAGAAGTTACCGCCCGATTCACCCTGGATGCTATGCCCGGTAAGCAGATGGCTATCGATGCGGACTTAAATACCGGCGCCATAGACGATAAGGAAGCAAAAAGACGCCGTGATAAGATACAGGAAGAATCAAGCTTCTTCGGTTCTATGGACGGTGCCGTGAAATACGTAAAGGGAGATGCTACGGCAGGTCTTCTCATATCGGCGGTCAACCTTGTGGGCGGTATCCTCATGGGAATGTTCAGAAGGGGCATGGACTTTAACGGGGCGCTTAACCAGTACGCCGTGCTCACCATAGGCGACGGTCTGGTATCCGCGATACCTTCCCTGCTGATCTCACTGGCAACAGGTATCCTGGTCACCAAGGGTTCAAAGGAAGCCGATTTCGGAAACGCCCTCATCAAGCAGATCTTTGGTCTGCCCAGGGCTATGTACATAGTGGGCGCAACCCTTGCTTTCCTTGGAGTATTTACGCCGCTGGAGTTTTTTATCTTCGTGCCGCTGGGCGTGATCTTTATACTTGTGGCCAGAAAGATGGAGACCACCATGGCCACCAAATCCGTTGAGGAACAGGTGGAAGCGGAGGAAGTAGCCGAGGCGGAAGAGATAAGACGTCCGGAGAATGTTACCTCGCTTTTGCAGGTCGATCCTATAGAGCTGGAATTCGGTTACGGTATCATCCCTCTGGCTGATGCCAATCAGGGCGGCGATCTTCTGGACCGCGTGGTCATGATAAGGCGCCAGATAGCTCTGGAACTTGGTACCGTAGTGCCCATCATACGTCTGCGTGATAACATACAGCTGAACCCCAACCAGTATATCATCAAGATAAAGGGTATACAGGTTTCGGAAGGCGAGATATTATTTGATCATTATATGGCAATGAATCCCGGTTATGTAGAGGAAGAGATAACCGGTATCGATACCATTGAGCCGGCATTTAAGCTGCCGGCCAAGTGGATAACCGAAGGCCAGAGGGAGAAAGCTGAGAGCTGGGGCTATACCGTTGTGGATCCGCCTTCGATCATCGCCACCCATCTGACAGAGATAATCAGAAAGCATATCGCGGAACTGCTTACCAGACAGGATGTACAGTCGCTGGTAGATAACTTGAAGGAATCCAATCCTTCCATCGTGGAGGAACTGGTACCCAAGCTTCTGGGCCTGGGCGAGATCCAGAAGGTACTGCAGAACCTGCTTTCTGAAGGCATCTCCATACGTGACCTGCTCACGATATTTGAAAGCCTTGCGGATCATGCTACAGCTACAAGGGATACGGACCTTCTTACGGAATACGTGCGCGCATCCTTAAAGAGAGCCATCTCGAACAAATACTTTGCAGGTGAATCCACTGTAAGCGTGCTCACGGTGGATCCCAAGCTTGAGCAGGATATCATGGCGTCCGTTAAGCAGAGCGAGCAGGGAGCTTATATCACCCTTGATCCGGAAAGGGTTAAGAAGCTCATCGATAATCTCCGCACGGAGCTGGGCAAGCTGGAAGGGATGGGGGCCAGCCCCATAGTGCTCACCAGTCCCATAGTCCGTATGTATTTCAGGAGACTTGTTGAAGAATACTTCCACGATCTGGCTGTTGTGAGTTATAATGAGGTGGAGTCCGATGTGGAGCTCCAGAGCGTTGGCATGGTCAGTGCGTGATATAAGAGGCAGATATGGTAATCAAGAAGTATCAGGCTAAAACAGAAGAAGAAGCCATCGAAGCGGCAAAGAAGGAACTTGGTGACGACATTACCGTTATACATTCGCGTAATGTAAAGCCCAAGGGATTTTTTGCATTCCTCAGAAAGATGCAGGTTGAGATAACCGTTGCAAAAGAAGAGGAGATGGACAGGCCTCAGAATACCGCAAGGGAAGCACTGGCAAAGGTAAATAAAGTCAGGGAGCAGGCGGAAAAGGAAAGTGCGCAGGCTGCACCGGTCCAGGAGGCGGCTCCGGTATACCGCGAGGGTTCAAAGAACAGTGCGGCAGTGGAGCAGAAGCTGGAGAACATACAGAATCTTCTGGAGCAGAAACTATACCGCCATAGTGATGAGGAAAAGGAAAAGAAGCCGGCAGCGGGAGCAGCTCCCTCTGCAGCAGAGGATGAAAAGCGCAAGGAGCTTATGGAATTCTGCAGGCTTTTATATAACACCCTTGTAGAAAACGAGGTCAGCGAAAAAGTCGCTAATGAACTGGTGGATGATATAGAGCAGAACTGCCCGGATGATATGCAGATGGAGCATGTGCTCTCACATATCTACCAGAAGATCATACTCAAATTCGGCAGACCCGGTCTTATCTCACCCGGTGAGAGGGGGCCTAAAGTGGTATTTTTCATCGGCCCTACAGGCGTGGGGAAGACCACGACACTTGCAAAGATAGCTTCCAAATTGAGGCTGGCCCAGAACAAGCGGGTGGTACTCTTTACCACCGATACCTACAGGATATCCGCCACGGATCAGTTAAAGACCTATGCGGGCATACTGGGTACGCCTTTCCACATCATCTATACGCCCCAGGAACTGGAAGAGAATTATGCGAAGTATAAGGATGTGGATTATATACTTATCGATACCGCGGGCCATTCCCATAATAACGAAGAGCAGAAGAAGGACATGTCGGAATTCTTAAGTGTCCTGGAGGGGAAGGCAGAGTGCGAGTATTACCTGGTGGTGAGTGCGACTACCAAGTACAAGGATCTGCTGGCTATATCGGATGCATATAAGGAGCTGGCAGACTACAGGCTCATCTTTACCAAACTGGATGAGACGGAGGAGTGCGGCAATCTCCTCAACTTAAGACTGCATACCGGAGCGTCCATGAGTTATGTGACAAACGGACAGAATGTACCGGATGATATTGAAGAATTCAATCCCCAGGCCATGGCAAGAGGCCTGCTTACAGACCCTACATCCCAGGAGTGAAGATGGATCAGGCGCAGCAGTTAAGAAATATAATAAAGGCAGGACCGGCTGTCAGGCCGCTGGCCAGGGTCATTACGGTGACCTCGGGCAAGGGCGGCGTGGGCAAGTCCAATACAGCCATCAATCTCGCCATCAATTTCAAAAAGCTGGGGAAGAGGGTTATCATACTCGATGCGGATTTCGGCCTTGCCAATATAGAGATCATGTTCGGCACCATGCCCAAGCATAATCTCAGCGACCTTATATATCAGGGAAAGAGCATCACAGAGATCATCACCTGGGGCCCCGGAGAGGTCGGCTTTATCTCCGGCGGATCGGGTATAGCAGGGCTTTCCAATCTGGGCAGGGAATACCTGAATTATATTATTCAGAACCTGGCTGCCCTGGACGCCATTGCAGATGTTATAATAATAGACACGGGAGCGGGCATATCGGATGCAGTGCTGGAATTCCTTGTGGCCAGCGGCGAGATACTGCTGATAACCACGCCGGAGCCTACATCCATTACGGATTCCTATTCGCTGCTTAAGGCTCTGAACCGTCATCCCAGATTCACCAAGGAAAATTCCCAGATAAAGATGATCGCCAACAGGGTTGAAGGCGATAAGGACGGGGAAGTGCTCTTTAAAAAGCTCAATATGGTGGTAAGCCGTTTCCTTGGACTGCCGCTGGAATATCTGGGCGCAGTACCCCAGGATAAGCATCTGGCTCAGGCTGTGATGCAGCAGACACCGGTATCGCTTGCAAGTCCCGCATCAAAGTCTGCAAAAGCTTATGAAGCTATAGCCGCAAGGCTTATGCATATGGAAAATGAAGGAAAAGTAAAGAAAAGGGGGATGGCCGCATTCTTTTCACATATAGTGGCCAATAAGAAAACGTTATGATCGATATCGTTGACATCATCCGCCCCGGCGACAGGGTGGACATCGAAACAGTAGTCGCAGATGAAAGAACCGATGATAAGAAATACTATATCACAAAGGTTTATGACGTAGGCGACAGTGGTGAGGTGGAAGTCGTGATGCCCATGGAGAAGGCAAGGACCGTGGTCCTTTCCGTAAGCGTGGTCTACGACCTGTATTTCTATGCAGGCAAGGGCATATATGCCTGCACGGCAGAGGTTATAAGCCGCCGCAACGAGAATGGTGTTGCCATAGCGGTTTTGGCGCCCACTTCGGAGCTCCGCCGTCATCAGAGAAGGGAATATTTCCGTTATGACTGCGTTATCGGTATGAACGCCAGGGAACTGGGAGCGGATGAGGCTGCTTTCTATGAAAAGCACGGCAGGCTCATGAGCGATGAACAGCCTTATGATAAGGGTGTTATCGTTGATCTCAGCGGTGGCGGCATGCGTTTTGTCAGCGCGCAGGAATACAAGCAGGGCAGTCTTATACATTGCCGTTTCATCCTCAACAACAAGAATAAGATGACCACCTATGACGAGGTAGTGAGGGTGCTCTTTGCCGATGCTCTGGCCAATAATCAGACCAGCAGGGAATACCGCGGACAGTTCATGAGGATGGAGAGCGGTGAGCGCGAGGAGATCATCCGTTTCATATTCGAAGAGGAACGGAAGATGCGCGCAAAACAGACCGGAATGTGACAGATTTTACAAAAACAGCTTGTTTGAACAGCGTTTTAGTGGTATAATTACACAATGATTTTGCAGGATGAGCAAGATGTTTTTAAGGAGATATTAAAATGGCAGCAAAGAAAATCCTGATTGTTGATGACTCTGCACTCACGCGAAGAGTGTTATGTGATATACTTAATGCCGATGAGAGATATTCGGTGGAAGGGATGGCCAATAACGGCATAGAAGCCCTTAAGATACTGGAAGAGAACACTTTTGACGGTATCATCACCGATATCAACATGCCCAGGATGAACGGGCTGGAATTCCTTAAGGAGCTTAAGAAGCTCAAGAGGGAAGAGCGGGTCATGGTACTTTCTACCGAGACCAGCGAGGGCGCAAAGGTCACCCTGGATGCTCTGGAACTGGGGGCCGTGGATTTCATACAGAAGCCCCAGAGCGCCATCTATTCAAAAGACCAGGATTTTATCAGAAGATTCTTTGAAATACTGGAAGCCGTGGTATTTTCAAACAGGAAGGCTTCCAGCGGAATATACAGAAATACCGTTGTGCTGCGTCCCGGAAACCTTGTGGCTAAGGTGGATTCGCAGAGCGTACCCAGGGAAGGGAAGGGCAATAAACTCATTGCCATAGCATCTTCCACCGGCGGACCCAAGGCTCTGCAGAGCGTGATCCCCAGGCTCCCCAAAAACCTGGATGCGCCGGTACTGATAGTGCAGCACATGCCTGTGGGCTTCACCAAATCCCTTGCGGACCGTTTAAACGCCATGAGCGAACTGGTAGTCAGCGAGGCTGTGGAGGGCGAGTTCCTTGAGAAAGGGCACGTCTATATCTCAAAGGGCGGAGCACATATGAATTATCAGGAATTTAACGGGCGCGGACGTATCGTTTATACAGACGAGCCCAGCCGCGAGGGCGTAAAGCCCTGTGCGAATTATATGTTCGAGTCCCTTTCGAAGAGCCCCTATCATACCATCGTATGCGTTGTGCTCACCGGTATGGGACACGACGGCACGGAAGGAATACAGAACCTTGTTAAGACAAAGAAGACCCACATCATTGCACAGGATGAGAAGAGCTGTGTAGTAAACGGCATGCCCGGCAGCATCAGGGCTACAGGTCTTGTGAATGAAGTTGTGGATCTGGATCAGGTAGCACAATCTATCCTGGCGAATGTCGGGGTTAGATAAACAATAAAGCAACGATAAGTAACTTAACAAAGGAGAGTAGACATGGACGTTAGCCAGTATTTAGACATCTTCCTTGATGAAAGCAAGGAGCATCTCCAGAATCTGAACACCAGTGTGCTTGATCTCGAGCAGGATCCCGAAAATCCGGATACCATAAGCGAGATATTCCGTGCTGCGCATACCCTTAAAGGTATGGCAGGTACCATGGGCTTTAAGCGCATGCAGACGCTTACTCATGATATGGAGAATGTTTTCTCTGAGGTGCGCGACGGGAAACTTAAGGTCAATGCGGGTATGATCGATGTTCTGTTCCGCTGCCTGGATGCTATCGAGGAATACGTTTCAGTTATCAGCGAAACCTCTGATGAGGGTGATAACGACAATGAACCTATCATAAAGGAATTGAATGACATACTTGCGGGTAAGTCATCCGAGGCTGCTGCTGCGCCTGCCGCAGAGCCCGAGAGTGCACCCGAAGCCGCTGCCGCACCCGCTGCAGAGGCTGCCGCACCCGCATCCTGGAATATCGGTGATCTTACGGAAGAAGAACAGAAGGCTCTTGAAGACGCCATGATGGCTAACAAGAAGCTTTACAGTGTGACCGTCACCGTTCAGGAAAGCTGCCTCCTTAAGGCTGCAAGGGCATTCCTTGTTTTCAAGGCTATAGAGGAGCATGGAGAGATAATTGCGGCAAATCCTTCTACCCAGGATATTGAGGATGAGAAGTTCGATCTGGAATTCTCACTCATTATCGCATCCGAAGGGGAACTGGATCCCATATTAAAAGATATCAAGGCCGTATCCGAGATAGCTGATGCAAAGGGCGGCGTCTTTGAATGTGAGGCTGCAGCTTCCGAAGAGCCGGCTCCCGCTGCCGAAGAGAAGAAGGCAGAAGAAGCACCTGCGAAGGATCCCGGCACTTCCGTTGCAAAGGTAAAGAATGAAGTAGTTAAGAAGCCCGAGCAGTCGTCATCAGGTTCTTCCGCAAAGACGGAGAAGAAGGGCGCGGGCAAACCGGCGGTAAACCGTACCGTACGTGTGGATATAGAGAAACTGGATTCACTCATGAATCTGGTCAGCGAGCTCATCATAGCAAAGAATTCACTGGTCAGCAGCGCTACCAGCAATACTTCGGATTCTTCTTCCAACATGCATGAGCAGATAGAATATCTGGAGAGCGTTACCACAAACCTTCACGAATCGGTAATGAAGGTACGAATGGTTCCCATCGAAAGCGTGGTGAGCAAGTTCCCCAGAATGATCCGCGATATCTCCAAACAGCTTAACAAGCCTATGGAGCTGTATATGAGCGGTGAGGAAACAGAGCTCGACCGTACCGTGGTGGATGAGATAGGCGATCCTCTTATGCATATGCTCCGTAATTCCGCCGATCACGGACTGGAAATGCCTCAGGAGCGTATCGCAAAAGGCAAGCCGGAAACAGGATCCATCTTCCTGGATGCATATCAGGACGGTAACAACGTTGTTATCGAGGTTCGTGATGACGGTAACGGTATCGATGTAGAGCGAGTAAGACAGAAGGCTATCGAGCGCGGCATAATGACCGAAGAGCAGGCTTATGCGGCAGAAGATTCCGATATCATCAACCTTCTGTTCATGCCCAGCTTCTCCACTGCAAAGCAGGTTTCCGATCTTTCGGGCCGCGGCGTAGGTCTGGACGTTGTTAAGAGCAAGATAGAAGCCCTTTCCGGCGAAGTAGATGTTAAGACCAAGCTGGGAGAAGGAACTACCTTTACCATCCGCCTGCCTCTGACCCTGGCTATTATCCAGGCTCTGATGGTTGTTGTCGGCGGAGAAAAATATGCGATCGCATTAAGCGGCATACAGACTATAGAAAATATCAATCCCAAAGATGTCAAGACTGTTGAGAGCAAAGAAGTCATCAATCTGCGCGGAACCGTTATCCCGCTTCTGCGCCTGGACGAGATCTTAGGCTGCGAATCACGCCGTGAGCCCGATTCCGACATGATAGTCGTTATCGCGAAGAAGGGCGAGAAACTGGCAGGTCTGGTTGTGGATCAGCTGATCGGACAGCAGGAGATAGTCATCAAGTCCATGGGCAAGTATATCAACAAGTGTAAGTTTATTAGCGGCGCCACAATACTGGGCGACGGCGAAGTGGCACTTATAATCGATTCCAACGCGTTGATCTGATAAGGGGCGCGGATATACTTAAGGCAAGGAGAGAAGACAATGGCAAACGAACTCAGCACCAATATAAATGAGATCACTCAGTATATAGTGATCCGCATAGGAGAAGAACAGTACGGCATCGATATAAAGTACATCGATAATATCGTGCGTATGCAGCAGATAACCCGTGTGCCCCAGGTACCTGCTCATTTTAAGGGCGTTATCAATCTCCGTGGTGAGGTTATCCCCGTTATGAGCATCAGGGTAAAGATGGGACTTGCACCGGATGTTGCGAGCAAAGATACGCGTATCATAATCATCAAGATAGACCAGCATGAGCCCATAGGCATGATGGTCGATATGGTGAAGGAAGTAGTTAATCTTTCATCTGCGGAGATAGAGCGTGTCGGCTTTGACCGCGGCGATGACAAGAATGCATACGCCATGGGTATAGGAAAGCACGAAACAGGGCTTATCACCCTGCTGGATATCGACGCAGTATTACAGGGACTTTAAAGATGCATGTCATCCTGAACAGTCACACTGTCATCCTGAGCGAAGCGAAGGATCTTAATTTAAGGAGGAATAACACCTGATGTCTGAAAAGAACGATCTGACAATCGAAGAAATGTCTGACCGGTACTTTGATGTGCTGAGGGAGATAGGCAATATAGGAGCCGGTAATGCAACAACGGCTCTCTCCACCATGCTGGGGGCCAGAATAGATATGATGGTACCTAAGGTAAAGCTGATGGAGTTTAAGGAGGTTGGGACTACCCTGGGCGGGGAGGAACAGCTGGTTGCAGGTATCTATCTTGAGGTTAACGGAGATATCCATGGCAGTATCATGTTTATCCAGAAGAAGGAATCTGCCAGAGCTATGGTACAGAAGCTGATGGGCATGCCCAGTGCCGGGGATGATTTCACGGAGATGGAGCTTTCTGCATTAAAGGAGATAGGAAACGTCATAACCGGAGCTTACCTTAATTCCCTGGCTACACTTACCAATCTTACCATATATCCTTCGGTTCCGGATGTATGTATAGATATGGCAGGCGCCATACTTTCGGTTCCGGCTATACAGTTTGGAGCCATATCGGATAAGATGCTGCTGATACAGACTGATTTTGCGGATGATGTGGACCTTTCCGGATATTTCATACTGGTGCCGGATGAGGAATCGGACGCAAAGATACTTCATGCATTGGGCTTTTAGCCTGCAGGTAAAAAGATATGCCTGAGACGATAAAAGTTGGAATTGCGGACCTTAACGTATGCAAGCCCCCCGATCTGATAACAACCATAGGTCTGGGAAGCTGCGTGGGTATCGCCATCAGAGATAAAGTGAATAAGATCGGCGGACTGGTGCACGTGATGCTTCCGAACAGCCAGGAAGTTAAGAGTAACGGTAACCTTGCAAAATTCGCCGATACCGGTATACCTGAACTGGTAAGGAGGCTGGAGAAGATGGGAGCTGTCCGCAGCCGTATGGTTGCCAAGATAGCCGGAGGAGCCACAATGTTCTCTTTCCAGTCCAAGTCGGACCTGATGGGGATCGGCGACCGGAATGTGGCGGCTACAAAGGTGGCACTCAAAGCACTTAACATTCCTATCCTGGCAGAGGATACCGGAGCAAATTACGGGCGTACGGTAACCTTTGATCCCGAGACCGGGGATTATGAGGTTAAAGCCGTAGGTAAGCCCATTAAGGTGATCTGATGCAGGATGTAGAGTTACCCAAAAAAAAGAATAATCTCAAGACAAAGCTCCTGCCGTCGTTGTTCATGCTGCTGGGCGGATCTGTCGCACTGGTGATCGGTCTGATTCAGCACTTTCCGATAACGGAGCTTTTGCTTGTTGTTTTTTTTGCTTTGCTTATCTTTGCGATCCTTGGTACCATAGTTAAAAGCGTTGTCGACGGTTTTAATATGAGTATGAACTACATGGATTACTTTGAAGATAACGGCGATCTGGTGGAAAAAGGAAATAATAAAGATAATTTTTAACTGATCTGGAGGACTCATGGACGAAGCCGGCAGAAAAAGACTTTGGGATGATTATGTAAGGCTGCAGAGCCCGGATATCAGGGAGAAGCTCATACTTGAGTATGCTCCTCTGGTTAAGCTCGTGGCCGGGCGTCTTTCCATGTATCTTGGTTATAATGTAGAATACGAGGATCTGGTTAGTTACGGTATCTTCGGGCTTATAGATGCCATTGATAAGTTTGATACCAGAAAGGGCATTAAGTTCGAAACCTATGCATCCCTTCGTATCAGGGGAGCTATGCTGGACCAGATACGAAAGAATGACTGGATCCCGCGTACCGTGCGTCAGCGCCAGCGCCAGATAGAAGCGGCCATGAAGGATATAGAGGAGCAGACCGGCAAACCCGCTACGGATGAAGAGATAGCGGCTGCCTTGGGAATAAGCGATGACGAGCTGCTTGAATGGCAGTCGCAGCTTAAGCTTACCAATGTTGTGTCCCTTAACGAATTCATGGAAAGCGGCAGCGAAGTGGCCGGAGACGCCAGCATGGGCGCACATTTCATGTCGCCCGAGGAAGTCATGGGCAATGCAGAGCTTAAGGAAAAGCTCATGGAATCCCTTGATTCGCTGACGGAAAAAGAACGCAGCGTTGTTTTGTTCTACTACTATGAAGAGCTTACACTTAAGGAGATCGCAAACATACTTGAGGTTTCCGAATCCAGGGTTTCGCAGCTCCATACCAGAGCTCTGGAGAAAATGAGATCAAAGCTGGGTGATTATGTAGGCATCCTGCATAAGATCTGAGTGTACATGTCATCCTGAGCTGGTATATTTTTTTGGAGGAGTATATGAATCCTTATTTTCAGGTAATAATAAATGACAGCGGGACTTTTCTTAAGCTGATCCCCGGAGACAGCGGTCTTCCGTCAATACAGGAGACCATGAATTATCTTGATGCAAAAAAGGTGCCCTATGATGTCGGTGTACTGGGAGCCTTTTTTAAACAGGGGGATCCGGAGAAACTTATACCTCTTTCCAAGAACAGGATATATGCTGTAGCCGAGGGCAGTGTTATCAGGATAAGCGAAGATAAGATGACTGCGATTGCCCGCTTTTATCCCGCATCCACGGGCGGCAAGAGCATATCGAAAGAAGATATCTACAGTGAATGCCGCCTGGCCAAGGTTGTATACGGCGTAGATGATAAAGTTATAGATGATTTCCTTGCAAATAAGAAGTACGCTACGGACTATGTGATAGCAAAAGGCACGCCGGTAGTAGAGGGCAAGGATGCCAAAATAGAATATCATTTCAATACGAACAACAAAGTACGTCCTACCCTTAACGAAGACGGAACGGTAGACTTTTTCAATCTGAACCTGGTGAATCACTGTACCGCAGGGATGGTACTGGCTACGCTCCATCCTGAGGTGCGGGGAACCGCCGGCACGGATGTTTTCGGAAATGTATTAAAGCCCAGGGATGTTAAGCGTGCAACGCTTCAGTTTGGTCTTAATATAGAATTATCCGAAGATAAATGCACTATCACTTCCAAGGTGAACGGCCATGTTAATCTTGTGGGCAACAAGGTTTTCGTTTCGGATGTGATGCAGGTCAACAACGTTGATAATTCCACAGGTAATATTGATTACCAGGGTAACGTGCTGGTGGAAGGTGATGTGAATGCAAACTTCAGCATCAGGACCAGCGGGGATGTGGAAGTCCGCGGAGTGGTTGAAGGCGCAAGCATAGAAGCAGGCGGAAATATCATCCTTGTCCGCGGCATCAACGGTATGGGCAAGGGAGTGCTAAGGGCCGGTGGTAATATCATATCTAAATATATGGAGAACTGTACTGCAGAGGCCGGCGGATATATAGAGACCAATTCCATATTGCATTCAAAAGTGCATGCCGGGACCGAGATCAATGTTATGAGCCGCAAGGGCTTCATAACCGGAGGTGAGGTTATAGCCACCAGCAAGATCAGGGTAAAGACCCTTGGTTCACAGATGGGAGCAGATACGAGGGTGACAGTTGGCGTGGATCCCGCTATAATAGCAAGGATGGGCGTACTCAATAAGGAGATACAGGATCTGCAGAAGAACTTAAAGAGCATGCTGCCGGTACTGGATGCCACCAAGAAAAAGCTGGCTGCAGGAGTTAAGATGACTCCCGAGCAGGTGAAGCAGATACAGGCTCTGGCGGCCAATGTCAAGACCTCACAGGAGCGCCTTATAGCTGATAATACCGAGCTTGAGAATCTTAAGGCAAAGATGGAGGAAGGCTCCAGTGCCTCCGTGGATGTTACCGGAGAAGTTTACCAGGGAGTGGTCATAGCCATATCCGATGTTTCGATGATAATAAAGGACACCGTAAGATACTGCCGCTTTGTAAAGGAAAAAGGCGATGTCCGCATCGCAGGATTATAAGGAGATTACCCTATGGCAATAGGTATAGTTGAGTTACAGGGAGCCATAAACAGGACCCAGGATTTTCAGCAATTCCAACAGTATGAAAATGATAAGGGACTCATATATCAGAGTAATCAGCAGACCCAGGTTGAGCAGAATGTAGAAGATAAGATGACGCTGGTTCATGAGAAAGAGAACGCTGCCGAGGATACCGATGCAAATGATAAAGGCAGCGGGGGGCAGTATGGCGGCGATGGCGGTAGAAACCGCAAGAAGAAAAAAATTGAGGACCGTATCGTAAAGAAATCTACGATGGCCTTTGATGTAAAGATTTAAAGAGGAAAAGAGAATGAGTGTAATTGAGATCATACTGCTGGCTGCGGGCGGGCTCGCTTTCGTCGGCAGCTTTTTCCTGCCCGATAAAGGGAAAGAGGAAAAGGCAGAGATTCCTGAAGAGGAATTAAAACGTCTGGTTGAAGAAGAGATAGATAAAAACCGGAGCCGTATCGATAATATGACGGAAGAGACGGTGAACTACTCCATGGAGAAAACGGAGCGCAGTCTGGACCGCCTGGCAAACGAAAAGATCATGGCGCTGGGAGAGTATTCCGATAATGTCTTAAACCAGATCGGCAGCAACCATCAGGAAGTGGTATTTCTGCATGATATGTTAAACCGCACCAAGGATGAGCTGGAAGATCTGTTAAACCGTGCGGAGCGCGAATCGAAGGAAGCCAATGAGAGAGCCAATGCCGCATATACTCTGGCAGAAAACGCCAGCAGGCTTGCTGCAGAAGTGATGGAGAAGACCGAGGAAGCCGGCAAAGCGGCAGTAGCTGCCGAAGAAAAGATGCTGGACGCCAGACGCCTTGCTCAGGATATAAGACCTGCAGCAGAAGCGCCGGAGATCGGATCCCAGGCTGATACACTTAAAGATATCATAGCCGGCGGACAGGCTGAGGCGGCGGAAGATATCATGACCGCCGGAGAGACAGCGGATGATGTATATGCAGCTCCTGAGGCAGGCGCAGAAGCGCAGACAGCGGCAGATGAAGAGCCTTATATAGCTGCTGATACGACTGCAGATGCAGAACCGCCGGTACAGCCGGAGGAGACTGTTTCCGGGCAAGAGGAGCCTGATCCTGAAGATCCGGCGTTAAAAATGCTGCTGGCAGAAGCAAGCGGAGCTTCCACCGAAGAGGAGCTGCAGGCACTTTTAGACAACGCCATGAGCGCTGCTGCAGAACCAAAGAAGGCACCGGCTCCTGCTGTGATCCCGGATCCGAATGCCCTGGATCCCGAAGAAGAGCGTTTCTTCGAGGATACCCAGGAGATGGAAGATGAGGACGAAGAAGATGACGGTGATGAGCTTAGCGAAGAGGAGATGATGGAAAAACTCCTGCGCGAAGCTACTGCGGAACTGGCTCATGATGTGACCTGGGTGTCCGCTGCCGGAGAGCGCAAAGAAAAGAGCAGGACACAGGCAAAGGTTATACGGAGAAAAGCCGATAACGACAGCCATACAGCTGATGCGGAAGCAGAAGGAGATAAGGATTCCGTACTTCGTACTTCCGTAAAGCGGAAAGTAAAGCCTAAGGCTGCACGTAAAACTGATGATGACGAAATAGAAGGCCAGATGAGCATACCCGAGGAATTCATGCCTGCGAAGCAAAGCCCTGTCTCCCTTCAGTTCGGACACGATGACGGCAACAGCGCGAACCATAACGAGCGCATCCTTGAGATGCACCGAATGGGCCGGTCCAATATGGCCATCGCTAAAGACCTTGGTCTTGGCATCGGTGAAGTAAAGCTCGTTATTGATCTGTTTGAGAATATGTCATAGGAGTACCAGTAAAGAAATGAAATTAGCATCCTACCTGCGCGGCCTGGGTATAGGTATGGCCGCCACTGCACTTATATTGCATTTTTCCGGAGCCGGCAAGGCGCCTGCCATGACCGATGATGAGGTAAGGGCCAGAGCTGTACAGCTTGGGATGAGCGAGAATATGCGTTTAAGCGAATCCGGCAGCGGGGCTGAAGACGAAAAGGAAGTATCCGCCACACCCACAAAAGCTCCTACGGAAACGCCCACGCCCACCAAGGCAAAAACAACAGAGCCGACATCTGCGGAAGACAATACCGATCCGGCTGTGACGGATATAAGCGAGCCTGCGGAAGCGGCAGCGGAAACGCCTACGCCCACAGCTGCGGCAACAGCTACACCAACGGTTACCCCGACGGCGGCACCTACTCCGACTAAGGCACCTACGAGTACACCCACACCCACGACAGCACCTACAAGCACACCGACGCCCACGCCTACCAAGGCGCCTACGCCTACTACGGTACCGCTTGTTACGCCAACCCCTGCCCAGGGCGGATCGGGCCAGGTAAGCATCAACACACAGGAGAAAGAAGTGGTGGTTGTTTCGGGTGATGATTCTTATTCGGTTTCACGCAAGATGGCTGAAGCGGGGATAATAAGTTCCGCTGCGGAATTTGATAAATATATGTGCGCCAACGGATATGACAGACATATCGCAACCGGCATACATAAGATACCGGCAGGCAGCAGTTATCAGAGTATCTGCCAGATACTTACTAAAAGGAGATAAGCTTTAGGCCTTATGCCCGCCTATCTGCATATTACGTTCTCTTGTCATGGCACCTTCTTTAAAGTTGGTGCCTTTTAAAATGGCGTTTTTGCCGAATTTCTGCCTGATCTCTACTGTGGCGTGCTGGAGGGATCTTTCTTTTTCAAGGCGTTCTTCCTTAAGGCTTTCTTCACGGTCCCTGGCCTCATAATCGGTGAAAAGATCCAGCTGTTCATATTCGCTTTCTTTAGCCAGCTGCTTTGCGGCTTCGCATTCCGGCACAACGTTGTTTGCACAGACGCTTACCCTGCGTACCAGAAGATCCGGATCGGTGATCCGCTCATACAATGCGCATACGGCTTCACAGATCATGCGGGAGGAAGAAGTGAGACGCTCCAGATTGGCTGTACCGTGGGCGTGTCCCGGAACTTCCCTTCCGTAATGATCAATATGGATATCATTGGCATATTTTTTCCTGATTTCGGGATCCTTTAAGCTTTCGACATCATAGCCTATGGTCAGGGTCAGCTGGTCGGTGACCAGATATTTTTCGGTAAGCTCTAAGGAAAGCAGATCGGACATTTCCCTGACGATGATCCCGGCTTCATCATGTTTATAGGGGCGCTGTAAAACCTGGCCGTTGCTTAAGCTGTTGTTTTCCGGGCGGTAATTCTTTATCTCTGCTATGGTGCAGGGTTCCCAGCCCCAGGCGTGGTCTATCAGAAGCTCCGCATTTATCCCGAAAGCTTTATATAGTTCGTCCTCATAGCTTTCCGAGTATCTGGCTATATCTCCCATGGTAAAAAGCCCCATCCTGGCCAGACGCCGCGCCGTGCCGCCGCCTGTACGCCAGAAATCCGTGATGGGAGTGTGGCTCCAGAGCTTACGGCGATAGCTCATCTCGTCCAGCTCTGCGATGCGGACGCCGTCCTTATCAGCCGGCATATGCTTCGCTTCTATATCCATGGCTATCTTGCAAAGGTAAAGGTTGGTGCCGATGCCTGCGGTGGCGGTGATCCCTGTTGTCCGCAGCACATCCCTTATCATCTTAAGGGCCAGCTCATGGGCAGTAAGCTTATAGGTCTTTAAGTAGTTGGTTGCATCGATAAAGACTTCGTCGCAGGAGTATACATGCATATCCTCTGCCGAAACGTATTTAAGATAAACATCATATATGCGGTTGCTGTAGTCCATGTAAAGGGACATTCTGGGAGTGGCGGTGATATAATCGATCCCGAATCGTTTGGCAGCTTCCACCACTTCAAAAAGCCTGGGCCTGCCGGGTATTCCGTAGGCCTTAAGCGCCGGGCTTACAGCCAGGCATATGGTCTTTTCCGTGCGTGAAGCGTCCGCTACCACCAGCCGGGTAGTGAGGGGATCCAGCCCCCGTTCCTTACATTCCACGGAGGCGTAAAAAGACTTAAGATCGATTGCGATATACTGCCGTTCCATGAATGATATTATCGAGCAAATATTCGGCAAAGTCAAGAGGGGGCTATGGCAGTCAGCCAGGCTCTTTTTTTGCGACTCTGTTTGTGTTAAGATAACCCTTAAGTAGTCTGGGGAATGTAAAATGTTTCCACCCGGCGCTGTCATAGGAGGCGATATATAATTGAAGGCAAAGGAAGTCTCTCCCAAAATAAAAATTGCTCTGATCCTGTTTTTCGGTTTTATGATCCTTTACTATGCCGGGACGAATATGAGTATGCGTGGGATGTTAAATTCAGTGAGGCTGCCATCTTATGCAGAACGTATCCTGCCACCTAAAACAGGCTACTTTGATTGCTGTGCAGGAGCACGTATAGGGATCGAAGAGGTGTATCGTATTCCGCTGGATAAGGTGAGTGATATAAGCTACGGAGAGGAAAAAGGTGTAGTGGTAGAACCTTATGAGGAATCCTGTCTTTTGAATGATCTGTCTGTCCGAATGAATGACTTTGAGCATGATTGTTCTTATGTATACGATTACGGTGATGTGATGAGTCTGCCGGGATACCGTGACAATGACGGATTCTGTTATATCCATGTCTGGGGGCGAAAATATCTGGGTTCCGGAGACAGCTTTACATTATACCTGTTTTCGTTTATCAGCATATTCTTTATTTTGCCGGCAGTTATTCTATATGTGGTTTTGAAACGTCTGGCATATAAGGGAATTAACAAGCTGCGTAACAGATCTGTGAAGGATATGGATGGAACAAGCTTATAATGAAGGCTACATACATCGGGCTCACCAACAGAGATGTGGATGCTTTGGGTAAAGCTGAAGAGGAGCCTAAAGTTGTTAAAAAATATAAAATAGCAGAGGAATATATGGAGTATTCCGAGTGGTGGTATATAGTTCCGCTTCTGTGCGGAATAGGAGGCGCATCTCTGTTTCTGCCAAAGGTGTCATGGTGTGGCGTTATCTTGCTTATCCCCGGAGTGATATTTGGCTTTTTCCTGATCAAGGGTCTGATGATAAGACTGGTATATAGCGGCAATTTCCGTAAAGGTGTTAAATATGGCAGGAAGTATCAGGGAAAGATACGTTCATATGAAATACATGCAAATGAAGATTATGGGCGTCACTATTTTTCAAAGAAAGTATACCGGCCTCTTAAGCCTAAATTGAAATATGTATTAGAAGTGGAGATCGAAGGGGAGAAAAAAATAATACGGACTCCCAAGCTTAAGTACAATCCACTGTCTGTTTTAAAGAGCAACAGATGTACTGTATATCAATATGAAGATGAATTTTATGTTTCGGATTATGATCTGAGAACGGACAAAACGGATGACATAGTTACAATCCGCCGGAGTAAGATAGTGATAATTTAGAAAGATAATTCAAATGAGGTGATACGATCATGAAAAAAAGATGGTTTGGTATTTTAGCAACTGCGATGACAGCTTCCGTGCTTTTGGCAGGATGCAGGGGTAAGGCAGAAACTTACGAAGAAACCGGAACAGTCATTACTGAGGAAGCAGAGGCGTTTGGCTTCTCTTACCATTTTGCAGACAAAGCAGAAGCTGAGAAATGTTATCTTTCCAATGAGGAATATTTTAAAGGTTTCAGTGAGTGCGATATACAGTATAAGACGCAGGATAAAAACGGAACCATAGAAGGACTGATAAAATTCGGGGCATCGCAGATGCTGGAATTCAGTGATAACGAAAAAGCATCCATAAAAAAGACCATGGATGAAATGAAAGCCGAGCTCGAAAGCAACGGATATACGATCCCCGATATGGGAGAGATCACGCTGATCAAATCCACACAGGAGGAAGAGTGCGGCAGCGGAGCATATACGCATGGCACCCAGATCTATATAGGCCAGCTATTGACAGATTATATCTGCTCGGATGATGAGGGCGCTCATATATATGGGAAGTGCATATTATGGCATGAGATGTTCCACTGTTTAACACGAAACAATCCCGATTTCAGAAAAGATATGTACGGGATAATCCATTTTACGGTGCAGGATAAAGATTTTGAACTGCCGCCTTCCGTGTTTGAGAAATATATTTCAAATCCCGATGTGGAACATCATAATTCATATGCGACATTCGAGATCGATGGTAAAAAGATAGATTGTTTTGCTGCTCTGATCGCAACGGTTCCGTTTGAAAATGAAGGTGACAGCTTCTTCTCATGTATGAGTACAGCCCTGGTTCCGGTCGATGGAAGTGATGTGTATTATCTTCCGAAGGATGCAGATAATTTCTGGGAGATATTCGGGAAGAACACCGGATACGTGATAGATCCAGAGGAGTGCCTTGCGGATAATTTCTCATACGCCCTTACATATGGAATAGACGGAATGGAATATGAGAATCCGGAGATAATACAGGCGATACTGGATTATTTATCTAAAATGGAAGTGAGATGATGATCGGACATACAACTATAGCGACAGAAATGCAAAATAGTTTTGTATCAGTAGAGGGCAGAGATAGTTATTATAAAATTTGTAAAAAACAGGCGAATTGAAGCAGGGATTGTCGAGGTGACGAGGAGTGCCGGGTATGATGAAATGGAGAGTAAGTAATGATATTCGTGGAAGTAAAAAATATTATCTTTAAGAATAAGCAGAATATTCCGTGGAATGACGTTGAAGTCTTTTTAAAGGGATTCATTGGAATTGATGTAACCGTAAAGAAATATGGAGATATTATCCATATTCCCGGTAATTTTCCTGATGAGTATACTGAATCACGTTATACGAAGAAGCTTCGAGGAGCTCTTGCAAAAGCGAAAGCTAATGCTGCACAGGTTATTGCTGATATGCTTGAAAATGCAGATAATAGACGATGGATTGAAAACAAGGACAGCAAACATGATAAAGAAGCAAATGGCGGTTGGTATAGATATGATGTGGGTTTTACTATACCCGTGGAGAATAACGGTAATGAGTCTCAGAATAGGTATTATGCCACGGCTGTAGTACGAATAAAAGATGGAAGGTTGTATTTGTATGATATCATAAACATAAAAAAAGAAGCGAGTACGCCGCTTTAGTCCGAAGACTGTACGGTAGAAAACCGCTTCTCTTCATTAACATGTTAATTCATTACAACACTATTGTCAAGAAGAATATTCGGAAAGATTGGATACGCTGAAGGCAATCAGGGAGAATGCGGTTGATGTAATAACTTAAAGAGTGTAAGTGACCGTGTACCTTTACACAGGGAAGTAATATGTATAATGGATCGTTTTATTGGAGATGTTATTTCGTCCATATACTCGTTGGTTAAAACAAGCCCGGAATCCGTTGATTCTGTAATGAATAGTATGGTGGAAAACTATGATATTCCCCTTTTGGAGTGGTCAAACGCATTGGATATGTATTATTCTGAGAGTATCAGGTTTCGGAGTACATTGGAGGTATTAAAGGAGTATATGAATACTCACACATAAGATAGTAAAATCGAGCATAAGGTGCTTGTGTTTACAAGGCATATGGCACATAAAGAGCAATAATAATGAAAACATACCGTAGTGGATAATGGATTGGCAAAATACTAAAATGAAGCCTTGGAAACTGGTTTGTAGTGTTAAAAAGTGATAAAATATATACGGTTTATATATGTTTTTAAAAGCAGAATTGCCCGATAATAAATAAGATTTTTAGGAGGAGAACCTGATGGTTACCGGTGTTATAAAAAACAAAGTAGATAAGATCTGGACCGATATATGGGCAGGAGGTATCACAAATCCCATTACGGTAATAGAACAGCTGACATATCTTATGTTTATCCGTTCTCTGGATGAAAAAGAGCTGGAGCAGGAAGAGTTCGACAACATGACGGGGGAAAAAGGCGCAAGGATATTCCCAAAATCTGCAGTGGGACAGTCTATGCGCTGGAGCAAGTTCAAGGATAAGGATCCCAGGGAGATTTTCGATATTCTTTCAAATCGTGTATTTCCTGCGATCAAAAATATGAAAGACGGGAAACTTCCGGATTTCACGGATGCAGGAGAAATAATCCCCGTAAAACAAAAAGCCGGAGAGGA
>CAMVRS010000048.1 GCA_947169935.1 uncultured Lachnospiraceae bacterium | reverse complement strand
GTCTGTATAAGTACTTTTTCTCCCGGTGTAGTCAGTTTGCGTACTGCGGACGATATGGCAGGGATGACCCCTGTGCAGAATATCAGTCCTTCCTTATTCATTTTAAGACCGTGGCGCTCATCCCACCACTTTATATATGCGTCGTACCACTCATCGGTTATCTCATCATAACCGAACACGCCGTGGTCAAGCCGCTCCTGCATAGCCTGAACTATCTCCGGCGCTGCAGGAAAATCCATATCCGCCACCCACATGGGCAGGATATCATCTTTTACCATCCATTTGCTGGAAGCGGTACCCCGTCTTGAAGGCAGGGAGTCAAAATCATACATCCTTTTTCTCCCTTATCCATTCGGGAGCATCCAGCCGTATATCCACCGCGTCACATACTATCTTTGTATTGGCAGGATTTACTTTGTCCCGCTCTATGATCAGCTCCTTTATACCTGTGGCCTTGATAGTTCCGCCGGTAGGATTGAAGACACTGTCGATCTTAGTTCTTATATCAGCCTCTACCTTGGAATACTCAAACGCAAGAGTCGTATTGATCAGCTTGCAGTTTTTCATTACCAGATCGTCAATGTAACACATGCCCTGAAGGCTCTCTATGGTACAGTTGATGAAAGTCAGGCGTTTTGAATTCCAGCCCAGATACTCGCCGCAGATATAGGTATCATATACTGTTACATCCGTGCAGTTCCAGAAAGCATCTTTTGATATCAGACGACTGTTCTGGATCTCTGCATTATTGACGCCGTCAAAGGAATAATTTCCGTCCAGATTTAGATGGTCTATATCCATCCCGTCACAGTTCATGGCAAAATAATCGCCCTTTGCGGTTACATTCTTAAGCTCTACGTTATTGCAGTTCCAGAGGGTCTCCTTTGCATCCGTAAAGACCACATCTTTAAGGCTCAGCTTATTACAGCGGCGGAAGTTCTTCGGCGCCTGTATCATGGCATCCTTAATGCTTATATCATTCGAATACCATACCCCGGCTCTGGCCATTTCCATCCAGGTACAACGCTCCACCTTAATGTCGTTGCAATACCATAAGGGGTATTTCCAGCCGAACCTGCTGTTATAAATACGCAGGTTCCGGCTTTCTTTCAGCGGTGATTCCCCGTTATCAAAAATACAGTCTTTTAAAGTCAGACCGTCGCTGTCAAACAGTGCTCTCTCCCCCTCGAAGTATGCCTGTCTGATCTCTTTCATTTAAAAATCTCCTTTTTCATAATAAAGATCCTTCGCTCCGCTCAGGATGACACGCTATATTATCGTAATAACTGGCCCCAGTCACTGATGCCTATCACGCCTTTTGCCCAGGCGTCATACTCTGCATCATTCGGGCCGCCCATATTATTATAGACCTCCCACGCCTTATCCGTAAAGCGTGCACCGGTAGAATCATCAAAGGAATAGATCATTATATCCACATATGGATTACGGACACACGCCTGATAAGAAGCATAAAGTGCTGCTGCCTGTACGTCCGCTCCCTGATTAGCCGATATACCCGTCTCGCTCGCCATCATTGCACGTACGGCACCGGAAGGCGATCTTAATGAACCGGAAGTCATATAGTTGGTTATAACGCTCATGTTCTGGAAACTGATCATGGCGTTGCTGTTGACCATGCGGGCGTATATAGGATCGATGGCACCCATATCCCAGATCTTTGCGTAGGTCAGGGGAACGGGATGGGGATGGAATGCAAGACCCCAGTCGATATTTCCGCCTGCACAGATATTTGCATTAAACTTGTCAATAAAATCCCTGCCGTCCAGGAACCAGAAAGCTTCCTGATTGGTCATGTTTCTGTCCCAGTTCTGATCCAGGCAGATGAAAACACGTGCGTTGGCATTAACGCTCTTTATCGCATTATAAGCCACACGGAAGCCCTGCATATACTCTCTTACATAAGTATCCCAGTCAGTATAGGCGATATAGCACCACTTGCGGACATTTACTTCGTTTCCGATTATATAGTCCTGTGTTCCCGCCATATTTGCAACGCCCTTCATCGCATTAGCCAGAGCGTTAACGCCATCGGCATTCGCAGCATTGAACATGTACTGGAGAGGACCTTCGTCTACCATATGGCTGTCGCCCTGGTTAGCCCTGGGGTGCTTTAATACGGCACTGTTGCCATAATTGTTGATCTGCATGATATATGCGGGGATACCGTTGTTGGTATCCAGGTTCCAGTTATAGAAATAATCGGTAAGTCCCTTCTTGGGATACCCTACACGCTCTCTTGTATTGGTAGCCAGTATCTCGGGATTGGTGACATACTGGGGCTCATTCTGCATAACAGGCGCTCCGCCCTGGATAGCAGCAAATGTATACTTGCAGTAAAGTCCGGGTACGCTTCCTATGCCCATACCGAAGTCTGCCTCTGCGTTTGCCGTAGTTTCAATGCTTCCTACTTCCATTGCGCCGTCCAGACTGTACTGGTAGGGAGCAAGCTGGTATATATGCAGCTTTCCGTCCTCGGATGCCGGAGCTGAGGCAAAGTTTGCTGCAAGATGAACTCTGGTTGCATCTATCAGGCGGGCTGAGCAATTTGATGCGGGAACAGGCGCTGCAGCAGCCGCTACGACTGTCGGTGTCGCCTCTTCGGGCGCTGCATTTTCCGATACGGCATTATCGGATACCGCATTATCGCTGACCGCCTCATTTTCGGATACCGCATTTTCACTTACTGCTTCATTTTCGGATACGATTTTTTCTTCCTCATCTTCCGTATCTTCGGGAGTTATAAGCGCTACAGTCTCATCTGCTGAAGCTGACATCGAACCGCCGCTGCTTCCGTCACCTTCACCGTTATTGGCAGCAATGGACTTATCGGCTCCCGTACTTTCTCCTCCGTCATCAAAGAGACTTGCAATGGCTACGCCCAGCACTACAACTATAGCGGCCACGGCAACAAAAAGCCCTATCCATGCGGGTTTTGATAATCTCAGCTTCTTTTTCATACTTTCCTCCTTATGAGTAAAACAGACAGCGTACCCGCCTATTTTACAGGCAGACACGCCGTCTCGTCAATGTTTTTTTATTCCGCATTTTTTGCCGCAGCATCAACCACATGAAGGAGCAGTACAGATGTGGTGACGCTGCCCACCCCTCCGGGCACGGGAGTAATGGCGTCTACCACAGCCTCTGCCTCCTCGTACTTTACGTCCCCGCAGAGTTTGCCCTCTTCATTAACATTGATACCTACGTCTATAACGATCTGGCCCTCTCTCAGATAGGAAGCATCTATAACCCCGGCGCGGCCTGCAGCCACCACCACGATATCGGCTTCCTTCACCACCTCGGGCATATTCCGGGTTTTTGTATGGCATATCGTCACTGTGGCGTTTTTCTTGATCAGCATCATAGCCGCAGGCTTGCCTACCACCAGACTCCTGCCGATGACCACACACTTCTTTCCCGCCGGGTCTATCCCGTAATGATCCAGTATCTCCATCACTGCGGAAGGCGTGCAGGGCGCAAAACCTGCATCCTTGCCCGCGAATACACCTGCCAGCGAGATATCGGTGATGCCGTCCACATCCTTTGCCGGATCCAGAACATTGATTATCTTCTCTTCATTAAGATGCTTGGGCAGCGGGCGGAACAGGAGCACGCCGTGAACGTTTCTATCCTTATTTACATCTTCGATAAGGCCGATCAGCTCTTCCTCGCTTACATCAGCGGGAAGAACATACTTCTTATATTCTACTCCCAGGTTTTCGCAGCGCTTGACTGCTCCTCTTTCATATGAAAGATCGTCTTCACGCTCACCCACACGGATTATGCCAAGGCAGGGCGCGATCTCCGCTTCCCTGAGCGCCTGCACGCGGTTTTTGATACGCTCGTTAAGATCGGCGTTTACTTCTTTTCCCAATAACTGTTTTGCCATTTCTACCTCCAAATAAGATTCTTATTAAACTAAATTCTTTCTGACTTCTTCAAACACCTTATCTGCTCTGGCGCCGTATTCATCCATCAGTTTTTCGGCTTCCAGATTATACTTCTCCGCGCGGTAACGGTCAGTCATGGCCTTTGTATTGATGAACACGTTAAGTGATGCACCGAATAACGCAGCCTTGCAGAAACCTGCGCCTACGCCCGCATCGGAGAGAGCCAGACGACTGCCCTTGGCGGCAAATTCTTCGATCAGCTCTATGGCCTCGCAGCACTTTCTCATTATATTCAAAGGAGCTTCGCAGGCCGTCTTAAGCGCAGCCTCCATTACCCTTGCCTTTTCTTCTTTCTCCTCTTCCGTCTCCTTCGGCATGCCGTATGCTTTTGCCAGAGGCTCGAAAGCCTTTGCATCTTCATCAACCAAAGCCAGCAGCTCCGCCTGGAGCTTATCTGCCTTTTCCTTAAGCGCTATGATATCCGCTTCCACATCGGCGTATTTCTTTTTGCCCACGGTAAGGCTGCCCACCATATTTCCCAGGGCACAGCCTATGGCGCCCACCAGCGCGCTGGCTCCGCCGCCTCCGGGTACCGGCTCCTTAGATGCCAGTACTTCCACAAAATCCTCTGCGCTCTTTTTCGTAAATCCGTACATTGCTTATCTCCTTATTTTACAAACATCAGTGCCTTATTCTTTTCAAGGAATTCATCCACATCCGGATCATTCATAACTACAAATATGTCTCTTACGACTGTGCGGTTGACTTCCAGCAGATTACGGAGCCCCAGTATGGTGGCTTCACTGCTACCGAGTCCCAGCATCGCGTGGATGATATCCTGTAATTCTATAGTCTGCTCCCGGCTCAGTTCTTTTACAGTCGGGATATTCTGAAGGAAACTTACCTTCTCTACCAGTGAATTGATCAGTATTGTCAGCTCCGAAGGATCGGTGGGTGCTTCTGCCTTTCCCTCCAGGTAATCATCTGCCGTTACATGCTTTCCTGCTTCCTTGCAGAATGCTATGAACTGGCTGCCCTCCACCATTCCGACATTCCCGATTATCTTATTACAAACCACGGGCTTATTCAAGTCGTCATCATACTTTAATATGTCGCTGACCCTCTCCCAGGAACGTGGCGTTGCAAAGACCATTGACTCCGGATCTGCCGCCTGGGTATGCAGCGCCGCAGGTTTGCATGAAAGGTAGTCCACCACATAAGGATGCACCCTGAAAGGCAGTGCGAAATCATACTTCCAGCTGTTAAAATCAATATCAATATAATGTATCTCAAAACGGTCTGCCAGAGGACCTGCCAGATGGATATAAACGCCGTCATCATCTTCCCTGTTTCCAAGGCCTATGACGAAGGTACCTTCCGGCAGTCTGTACTGGCCCACACGTCTGTCCAGGATCAGCTGGTAAGCCGCCACCTGCACACGCTTCGGGCAGGAGGTTATCTCATCCAGAAGCAGTATGGTGTTAGGACCGTCCCTTTTTTCATCGGGAAGCACTTCCGGCGAAAGCCATCTGGTCTTGGTCCTGTCCTCATTTGGATAGATCAGTCCGCCTATCTCCACCTCGGACATCTGAGCCAGACGCAGGTCGATCAGTGTATAGCCGAACTTATCCGCGATCTGTCTCACCACCTGGGACTTGCCCACGCCCGGAGCACCCAGCCCCAGCACGGCGTGCTTTATGTTGTGCATGATATTGAATTCAACACATTCCTGAAAGTCACGTAAAGTCATAATTCTTCTCCTCTCAATAAGATCCAGCCACAGCATAAGTTCGATCACGGAAATCAAAGATTTCCTATCTCACTTATTCGCTGCGCTCAGGATGACACCGGGCAGCTCTTGTCAGGCTCAGGATGCCCCCCTTATAATCTGGCTAATACCCCCATTTCTTTTGCATCCTTATCATAGCTGTTTTCGGAAAGCACTATTATAGTCTTCTTCTTAAGGCTGCCCACCGGCTCATTGCACCTGCCGAAAAATCCGTCCGTAAGTATGATAAGCACGCCGGGCTTTATCTTATTCTCGCGTATATAATCATACACGCAGTTTATATCCGTACCGCCGCTGCTGTCCGGCGCAGACTCCAGCAGTTCCTTTGTATTCTTTATATTCTTATAAACTTTCCCTACTGCCGTATCCCAGTAAGCCAGATTTATGTGGCAGTTAAACTGTCTGCCTATGCGGTAGAGCTGGGTTATGAACTGGTTCAGTTCGTTACCGCCTATGGACCCGGAAGTATCCACAAAGGCCCAGAGATCCGCCAGATCGTCTTCCACGGTGCCCAGTCCCGGAACTATCATGTCCATGTGCAGATACTTGCGCTCCGGCGTAAAATATGAGGATTCTTCGGAAACCTTATCCTCCAGGAAATCCGCCAGTATCCTGTTCCAGGGAAGACGCTTAGACTCCGTCAGCTCTATCTTCATATCAGGTATGGGACATCTTCCGCGGCCGGCAGCTTTCGACATCGCAGATTTCAGCATACTGTCAAGCTGTTTCTCTGCGATCTGCTCCTCTATGCTGCCCGGTCCCTGACCGGCTTCGCTGATCACCAGATCCGAAGAGTTACCGGATATGGAAACGCCCACGCCAAATATACGCAGCTCAAGCTTTCCGCCTTTGCCCTTATTTCCCTTATTAACCTTATTGTAAAGCTCCTGATAGATATCCTCCACATTACGGTTGATATAGTCTTTGACAAAGACTCCCTCCGCAGGACGTTCTATACTGATATCAGCATGCGTAAGAAACCACATCATCCTTCTGTCGATATAGTTGTTCACCACCATATCACAGGCTATGTTCCAAAGTCTTGGATCACGATTGCCCTGCCTTTTCCAATGCTTAAAAAGCACATGAAGCATTTCGTGCAGCAGGATATAATTCCGCTGCGAAGGCTTAAGCGACGCCATGAAATCCGGATTATATTTTATCCATCTGCCGTTGGTGCATGCCGTTTCCACGCTTCTGTCAGCAGAGATATTCAGACGCATCAGCACATCCCCGTAAAAAGGCTCATGCTTAAGCATCAGCACCTTGAATTCAAGCAGGGAATCGGCAACCAGAGTCTCCGCATCTACAGATTCATTTATAAGATCCTTTAATTGTTTGATGATACCCATCTCAATCTCCGTCCCATAAGACGACAGCACTCTCGCCATATCCGGTCCGCAGCACATTGTCGGCGCCGTATACCATCCCCCTCACATAAGATCCGGTTCCCGGACTGGTCTCCCTCCCGTAGAACTGTATAATACCGCCGTCATCACAGGCATATACGCCGTCCGTGCACCGGCAGCGGTCATGGTCCGCAAATCCCCGTGTCACCAGCATACGGCCGTCAGAGTTATCAAGCACATCCGTATATCTTACCTGCTGCACACAGGTATATTCATTCACGGCCATGGTGCTTATAAAGCCCACTTTCGGTACCTTTATGGCATGTGCATATTCAAGAAATTTCCGTGCCGACTGCGCATCACCTATGCCTTCTTTGAGCAGAAGGCAGTTAAATACAAATACATCCTTAAAACTGACAGCTGCAACAGCTTCCTTAAGCTGCTCAGTCGTGGGCATCTTAGTCCCGAAGAGTCTGTCATTTACGGCGTCATCATAATGATGTCTGCTGATATGCAGTGCTTCAAACTGTTCGAATTTATCTATATCCTTCAGCCTGTCCAGCCGGCTGCCGTTGGTATTCATGCTGAGGGTTATATCATCTCCGAAAACCCCGTAGATGATATTAACCGTTTCATTCAAAAGTCCCGTATCCGTAAAGGGCTCCCCGCCGGATACGTTAACGCTTAAGATAACATCCCTTTCCTTAAGATAGGTAAGCACCTTCCGCAGTTTTCCGGTATCGATGCGTGCGCTGCTTCTGTCTGCTGCCGCAACACAAAAAGCGCAGGATGCGTTGCAGGCGGCCACCGGACATATCGTAAGGATCAGCTTTACCGGCCGTTCCTTATATTCCTCAGGGCCGTCCTCCGCCCTGCAGCTGTATGCTTTTGCCTCTATCTCTTTTCCAAACAGTTCTATATTCCGTGTGATCGCCTTCATCTTACATAAGCAGCGACAGGAATCTGTACTTCCCGTATATCATCTTCTTTAAATCGCCGTAACATAGCGTGCCTTTATCATCATATACGCCGTGATCCCTCACAATTACCGGTTCAGGCCCCTTGCCCAGCAGAAAATGCTTTCTTGCTATATGGTATATGCGTCCCCTGTAGCTCACCGGTAATGTGGTAAACCAGTAGGCCAGACCGCTTTCATACTTAAAGAGCACGCTGACCCTTCCGTCATCCTTAACCACCGTATCCCTGTCATCAAAACTTATCAGACCGCAGTTCATTATTTTGTACCGGGGCATTGACTCCGCTCCTATATCATTTGTCAGTGCCTGCTGATAATTTTTCTCGCTGCGGTTAAAGACCACTTCCTCCAGGTTATCGACTATCAGTTTTTTGACAAACATCTCTTCCCCAAGAGGAGGCATTTTTCCAAAAGGAAATTCCCTGTTTATATAACCATTGTCTTTTTTCCCGTCCCGTTTAAGGAAAATACAGTTCATCCTTTCACTCAGCTGAGCCGTATGCTGTTCACAGCCGGTAGCATTGATCACTGTATAAAGCAGTTTGAGATCCTTCCCTATCTCCTCCGTCCCCGGTTCGCTGTAATAACGCCGGCCAAGCAGCAGCTCACCGCCGGTCACTTCCAGGGCTTCCGAATGTATCCTGTCATACGACGCACGGGAAAGGCTTCTGCGCATCTCAAGCCTGACGATCTCGGTAGCTGCAAACGCATCTTCTTCAATTTTATTAAGACTTTCCGGCAGTACCAGATGTTCTATGTAGTCATGGGACGAAAAAGACCGGGCTCCCAGTTCTTCTATCCCTTCACCGACGATCACTTTGTGAAGTACTTTCTCGTTCATCATGGCGCCGTCGCCGATACGCCTGATGCGTGCGCCGCACATCTGCTCATCGATCTGTATCACATTCCTGCGCTTTATCGCCGGAGAAGCCTGCAGCAGCGTATCTCCGATCACCATAATATCCTTATCTATATGAGTGTTCATTTACGCTGCCTTCCTTAACAATGTGCATTCCTGCGCGCTTCTTCCTCACGCTTCATACGTTCCCGCCCTCTGTTTATGGCAGTCTGTATCTCTGCGGGAGTCAGGTTCTCAAATTTCTTAAGCTCCGCCGCTTCCCTGCTGACCGTTGAGAGATCCCTTACCATACCGGCAATGCGTCTGTCCGCTCCGTCCGCTTCCAGTATGTTTGCCAGTTCCTGCAGGGTGTAAGGCAGATCGGTTATGTTTCCCCTTTTGGTAAGCTGGCTTACAAATTCCATTATCTCCGCTTCCGTAAACGCCATACAAAATCAACCTCTGTATTCTTTCAAAAGATAAATGAACCCGTATACCCTGGCCGAAGGCATCCATGCGCCGCTGGTAAACTTAACGAAGAGGGTATCTGTATCTTTTCCTTCCACCATCCTGTGTTCCATATGCTTAGCCGCCAGCTCTTTTGACACCGGCAGAAGAACGATATATTCCTCTTCCTGTCCTATATAATGCAGACGTTTGTCATAGATCAGCTCATCGTCTATGAACACGCGTATCGTCTTTCCGTTATCTTCTCTAAGGAAATGCAGCTCAAGCAGCATGTCCGTATCCGCAGCCGCCTTCATATGATAGCCGAAGCTGCCGCCGGGATTTGCTATCCTGCTGGTACCGTGATCGGTCGCACCCACGGAGCCCTTATCTTCCATGGCATGAAGCTCATCCACCTCGTACTGTCCGTATCCGGGCTGGACCACATCCAGTATGTTTTCGCGGCGTTTCTCTTCAAGCTCACGCCGTTTTCTTTCTTCCTCTTTGCCTGCGGCATCCGCGCTGTCGTCTATGAAATACCAGTAGATGCCGTATCTTTCACGCCGTTTCCTGTAATGGGGCGTAAACTTAAGCTCCTGATCGGTATCCTTAAGAGTAAATGTAAGAGACGCCGGATCCTTTTCAAAATGCGCATTTGCATTTTTGATAAACTCATCCACCGTTCCTTCATTCACCTTAAGATACTCGCTCTTTACTATCTTATTGGTGGGGATCGTAACAGCAACGCCGGTCGAACCGTCCATCAGATTTTCCGTACCCAGATCTGCAGAAAGCACCACAGGTCCGTAACGGAAAGCAAATACGCTGTCACAATCGGGAAGCCCGGCCGCAGTCACTTCCATATCATATTTAACTTCCAGCCTGTCACCGTCTTTGAAGCTGCCGCTCACGACATAATAACCTGCCTCTTCTTTCACGGCTGCTGCCGCATTGCTCATGCTGATAGCTTTACCCTTGGCCCAGCCCGGGATGCGGATATGTATTGCGGCCTCTGCACTGCCTTTTACTGTAAGACTGACCTTGCCTTCTTCCGGAAGCTTGGATTCCTGGATAAGCTTTATTCCCAGCTCCTTATCTTCCAGCACGGAAGAGAAGAAAAGATCAACATAGATATCCTTCCCGTCCTTAAAGTATATGCTGTCATTTAACTTGGTGAAGTTCTCCATACCGCTGCCGGTGCAGCACCAGAATTTATCAAAAGGCGTACCGTAGACCTTGTAATATCCTGTTGCCATGGGCTGGAAATACATAGTCATGCCGCTCTCTGGATCCTGGGAAGAAAGTATGGCGTTGATCAGCGTATTCTCGTAATAATCCGCATACTTTTTATCACCGGTGATCATAAAGAGCCCGCGGCTCATCTTGAGCATGTTATAGGTATTGCATGTTTCGTTATTGCAGTTGGTGCGTTCCATATCCAGAACATTGTCTTCGCCGAAATGTTCCCATTCGCTGTTGCCGCCGGTAATATAGCTGTGGCGTTCCACCACCATATCCCAGAAGGCTTTTACATATTCCAGATACTCTGCCGCCTCTTCCCCAAGTGTGAAATAGCGGTTCAGCGCCCCCAGGAACTTAGGGATAGTGGTATTGGCGTGATGGTTGTTAAGCACATTCTTTTCGCCCGAATAAACTTTTTTAAAAAGCTCATCCTCATCAAAAGCATGGGCGGCGATGAGATGCTCCTTCTTCCCGCTGTGCTTATACAACTGATACAGCGCATCATTTATGCCGCCGTATTCAATGCCCAGTACAGTGCGGTGCGTCTCTTCGGACCACTTTGAACAGCGGTCATAAGTCCAGTCGCCTATGCCTTCTGCCAGTTTGAGCGCAGGCTCATAGCCTGTCAGTTCGTAAGCCTTTACCACGCCGTCAAGTATCTTGTGCATGGTATACCAGGGCACCCAGGCCTCGGTGATTATATTGGTCTTGTTCTGCTCCACATAATCAAACTGCAGTTCCACATTGGAGGGATCGATGATAGTGGCGCCGAATACAAAACCCGGCCTGCCCTTTGATGCAGCCTGGCAGACCAGAAGACCGTCTATGAGTGCCTTTACCTTTTCATACAGCGCAGTCTTATCCTCCGCAGAGGTCCCTGCATTTGCATAGCCCTGGGCCGCTGCCGTAAGATAATGCCCCAGCGTATGCCCGCCTATGAGCATGTTCTCCCAGCCGCCGTAACGCATCTTTTTCATTTCAAGACCGGCAGTCTCATAAAAGCCCGCCAGCAGCCTGTCCGTATCAAGGCTCTTTAAATATGCGATATCCTTATTTAAAGCATTATCAATATAAGGGTCGGTAACTTTTACCTGCCCAAGGCTGTATGCCTGTATCATTTATTTATTCCTCCATTTAAGATCCTTCGCTTCGCTCAGGATGACAGGTTTCTCAGAACTTCTCCACTTCGGGAGCGTGTGTGAAAGCGCTGAAGGTTGCGGTAGCGTCTTTCATGTAGAATACTTCGGTATTTCCGTCATCTGCAGAATACATATTCTGAAGTGAAGGATAAGCTTCCAGCATTGCAACGCGCGCTTCTCTTCTGTCATCTTCAACAAGAGTGCAGGCTACGCGGAGCCACTCGCCGTTCATAAATGCGCAGATCTCAACCTTGGGATTTGCATGGATCTGTTTAGATACATCTTTAGACTTGCCGGTCTGGATATAAAGCTTTCCCTCAAAGTTATTGATGGTGCCGAAAGGCCTTACCCTTGCCTGGTCTCCGTCAACCGTTGCAAGATAATAGGTTCCTGCCTCTTTTAAAAACTTTTCTGTTCTTTCCATCTGGATGTCCTCCTTATATGATTTAATGTTTTAAATTTCCATATCCCTTACTTTTTTTCTCAGGATCAGTATGTTGGACGGCGAAACCGAAAGCTCATCCACCCCCATCCTGACAAAGCTCTCCGTAAGCTCTTCATCCGCGGCCAGCTCGCCGCAGATCCCCACTTTTATGCCCGCCTTATGTCCGTTCTCCACGCTCATGCGTATCAGTTCCAGAACGGCGGGATGACGCCTGTCAACGATGCCCCGCAGCATATCGTTCCTGCGGTCGGCAGCCAGTGTATACTGGCACAGATCGTTGGTCCCTATGCTGAAGAAATCCACTTCCTTCGCCAGGCTTTCGCTTATCAGCGCTGCAGCGGGAGTCTCTATCATTATCCCCAGAGGCACGTTTTCATCAATAGGCTTGCCTTCAAATTTAAGCTGCTCCCTTGCTTCTTTCACATGCATCTTACACATACGCACTTCACGGGCGGATACCACCATGGGAAACATTATCGCTACCTTTCCATAAGCGGAAGCCCTGTAGATAGCCCTTAGCTGTGTTATAAAAATATCCGGCCTGTCCAGACATATCCTTATGCCCCTGTAGCCCATGGCGGGATTCTCTTCATCCTCAAGACCCAGGTATCCCACCTTTTTATCGGCTCCCAGATCCATGGTACGGATCACTACTTCCTTCCCGCCCATCTTTTCCGCAACAGCCTTATATACATTAAACTGTTCCTCTTCGTCAGGCAGCCTGCTGCTCTTAAGATACAGGGATTCGCTGCGCATAAGGCCTATGCCCTCTGCTCCGTTATCCAGTGCCGCAGCCACATCCTCCACTCCGCCTATATTCGCGCAGATGCGTATCTCCCTTCCGCCTCTGGTGATGCTCTTCTCGTCCTTAAGGCAGCGCAGCTTTTTCACGTTCTCCGCATACGTTGTTCCCCAGCCGAGGATCTGTTCCTTCATCTCCTCATCCGGATCAATGACCAGCATTCCGCTAAAGCCTTCCATTATAGCCATGCTGTTATCCCAGGAGTCATCTATCTCAAGGCCGGTTATCATCGGGATGTTCATTATGCCCGCCAGAATAGCGGTATGGGAATCCTGTGAACCCCTGTGGGTTATAAAGCCAAGTATCTTTGATCTGTCAAAGCGTACGGCCTCGGAAGGCGTCAGATCCTCTGCTGCGATCAGAACAGGTTCCTGGGGTGAAAAGCTGTCCTCTTCCCCAAGCAGTACTTTAAGAAGTCTTTCTGTGACATCCCTGATATCGGCGCTGCGGTCTCTCACCGTCTCATCATCCATGTTGGCGAACATCTCTTCAAATCTCCTGCCCGCCACGGAAACGGCGTATTCTGCACAGACCTGCTCTTTTTCGATAGTCTCGATGATTATCTCATTAAATGCGCCGTCTTCGAGGATCATGCTGTGCATCTCAAATATGGCAGCACTTTCCGGTCCTGCTTCTTTTACGGTCTTTTCATAAAGAGCCCCCAGCTGTATAAGCGCCTCTTCCTTCGCTTCCTCCAGCTTGAGCAGCTCCGCCGAAATGTCACTGACACATACCTTCTCGATCTGCCTCTCTTTTTTCCTAAAGACGCAGATCCTGCCCTCGGCTATGCCCCTGACAACTGCTGTACCCTTATACCGGCGCACCATTAGCCTCCCGTAAACACAAATCGTCAATCTAAATTATATCCTACGGCACTGTTAATGTATAGCTTTTTTTCTATTGCCAATTTTCCTTAACCTATATATACTGAAAATACATAGCTGTTTGTATGAGGGAGGAAATGATCATGAAGAATAAAAAGCTTTTGGCAGCAGGCCTGGCACTGGCTCTGGCTCTAAGCGCCTGCACAAATACAGGGGACAGCCGCGGCACAATAGATGACCGTGAGGAGGATCCCACGCCCACACAGGCGGCAGAGAATACCCCCACCCCTACTGAGGTTCCGGAGGAACCCCCTCAGGATACCGCGCTTTTCGAAGCGATGTCCTGCTGGGACTTCAGCTTCTCCAGCGGCGTCGGCGGCTGGGCTACCGAACTCTTTGTCGACCCCGACGGTACTTTCCATGGCGAATACTATGATTATGATATGGGCGTTACCGGACCGGGCTATCCCAACGGAAGCAAATATGAATGCAAATTCCGCGGTACCTTCGGAAGCTACACCGAAGTATTACCTTATATCTACAGGGTAAACATAGACAATATCGCATACGAGAGCACTCCCGGTACCGAGACAACAAAGGATGATATGCATTATATCTATACCGAACCCTACGGCCTCAGATCTTCGGGAGATATACTGGTATACCTTCCCGGCGCATCCATGGAAGATATCCCCGCCGGATATTTAAGCTGGGTTGATTTCAGCCATTTTTCCGCCACCAAAAACGGTATCTGGGACAAAGACTATCCGGAAGACCTGCCTATGTGCGGGATCTATAACGAAACCGACGACTGCGGCTTCTCCTCTGTCTGCAATACCGAAGACAACATGATGTATCTTATCAATACCGAAGCTCTTCCCGGGCTTGAAAATCTCAGATATGATGTAAAAAATGATAATACCTACTATATCGAAGATATGACTTCCGACGGCACCGTGCTTGTAAAGAACGTCTGCTTCAGGCCTGACAGGGATTATCTGACCATTTCCACCACCGAATCCGAAGAAGAATTTGCAGACCTGTGCTTTAAGCACCTGTTCTCATCTCCGGAAGATAACAGCACAAACCTCTTCGGCTATTCCGACAGGGACAATAACATTGCTTCATCCCATGTCATGGTCAACGGATATAACTGCGTTTACGCCGTATGGTACGAAGGCACCAACGAAGATACACGCCTTAACCTGGGAATCTTCGCCAATGCCGGACAGCGCTATGACCGTACTACAGGCGCCTATACCCCCGGCTTCGGTTATGCTTACGCCATTTCCATTTCCGAGGATTACAGCCTTTATGACTATACCACCCTGGAGCAGTATCTCTTATCCCTCACCTTCAGCGGTAAGCAGGATAAGCTTTCATCCGCTTCCGAAAAGACTCTGGGTTCAGCAGGTTATTACAACGTGATGGTCGGCAAAAACAACACCGTTTCAGTTAAGGAACTGATAAAGATACCCGTGGATGATAAGGATATGCTCAAACAATACGGTCTGGATCCCAATCCTGACAACTACGGTTCTGATTTTGCTTTTGGTGAATTAGAGGATGATTATACGGAATATGATGTCTCCGACTGTCCGATATACTTTGTCTATGGGGATAATGTATTTACCCAGCCCTGTGACATAGCCGGATACAGAAAGATCTCCGCCGGCGATCCCGACGGAGGCGTTATGCGGGTTTACTTTGATAAGAGCGGAGAGATCGTCATGATCAGCGATCCGAAACTGTATTAAGACAGAACTTCTTCAAATAATTCAAGGCCGAAACTGCTCTTCTCCGGGGCGTGAGGGATCATCTTAAAAGTACGCTTGCCGTCCGAAAGACGCTCAGCCCCCAGAAAGCCGGTCTCTTTATCATCAGGCCCCACTTCATCGTACAATTTCTGCGCGAAGGAAAGAAGATGCGTCACCGTAAATATCCTGACGCCTTCTTCCTTAAGCGCTTTTATTATGTCATAAGCTATAGCAGAGCCTTCTTTTTCCGTTGTTGTAGCAAAGGATTCATTTAAGAGGATCAGCGAATCCTTTCCCAGATGGTCGATTATCTTATCCATCCTCTTAAGCTCTTCATCCAGCCTGCCGCTGTTCATGGCGCTGTCCTCACGTCTAGTGAAGTGGGTAAAGAAATTGGGATAGAGCCCGCTTCTGTATTTCTTTGCAGCCACCATCATACCGCACTGCATCATTACCTGGGCTATGCCCACACTGCGCAGGAAGGTAGATTTGCCGCCCTGGTTAGCGCCGGTGATCACCGCCAGCATCCTGCCATCCAGTTTTCCGTCGTTTCCCACAGCCTGTTTTCCCGTCTTAAAGACCATGGCGGTTTCCTTAAGATCCTCATAGGCAAAGCTGTCCTGCTCTCCCACCTCCGGGTAGCAGTTTTCGGTCTGGTAACGTTTCATCTGATAACGGATGTTCATGGCGCCTATATAAAAGCCCAGTTGGAAACGCAGCTGCTCAAAGAAATACATGAAGGACTGCAGTGTGTCCCTGAAATATGACATCACACAGTTCACCGCCTGGAACTCCATCTCCTCCGCATCTGCCTGCAGGGCAGCGTTTCTGTAAAGCGCTATATACTTGGGCATGATACGGTTGATCCGCCCCTTTATCTGTGCTGCAAGGCCATAGGGATTGGAATAGGATACCACCTTATTCTCCATTTTCTCCAGCCTGATATCACCCAGCTTAAGCCCGTCGGCGATGCCGCAGTCAAACTGTATATGCGGCCTGTTCATCTCATACATCCCGCGTTCTGCCGCTGCCGCATAGGAATTGGCGTAGAAGATAAAGCTGTCCATCACTTTATTCAGGTTTTCCTGCTGCTCTTCGGAATAGCCTTCATTGACACGCTCAAACAGATCGTACATGCCCTGTGAGCTCAGATCGTCAGCCCTTGTCAGCAGCAAGCTGCGTATCTCTCCCATGGCGTCCGTCAGAAGCCTGAGCATCCTGATATCACTGATCAGATCGGATCTGTTATCCCTGACTCCCGCTGGGCTCTTGTTTCTGCCCAGTTTTTCTATATCGGCCAGGACCTTCTCGGCAACGGAATAAAGAGACGCCGTAAGCTCCTCATGCCGTATGCAGTCCTTCAGCACAGCCTGGCGGTATTTTACTTCCTCGGCATTCTCCAGCGGAACGCACATAACGCGCCTTACGCACTGGTCAAAAAATTCATCCTCAGTCTCGCGATAGACCGATCTGTTTACCCGGACGACACTGTCAATGGCCGCAGCTTTAAAAAGAGCCTCCAGGCCAAGGTCCTTGACGATCCCTCTCCAGTCATAATACTGCCTGATATGTGTCCAGTCTTTATGTGAATACAAAAGATTGACGTTCACTTAAATCTCTCCTTTATCTTCGCATAAGTCAGACCGTATTTTTCCACACGGCTGTTAACGCCGGTCTTCTCCTGCGCCTTATCTCTCCTGATGCGGTAGGTCTGTACCATATGATCGTCCACCTGCGCGCGAAGGCTCACAACGCCGTCACAGGATTCGGAAAGCTCATTTAAATGAGTTACGTATATGCCCCTGCAATGCTTTCCTATAAAGAATTCAAGCACCTTTTTACCCATAATGCAGGCGTCGTAATTGGCGGCTGTAGTGAACAGCTCGTTTATCACCACAAAGGCGCCGTCCTTTTCCTCCTTAAACATGGGCTTTAAGCGCTCCAGCTCATCCAGAAGCTTCCCCCTTCCGCTCTCTGTACTCTCTTCCACGGAAAAGTGTGTCAGCAGATCCGTAAAATACGGCAGTACGGCGTCCTTTGCCGGAACATCCAGGCCCATCTTTGTAAAATAGACCAGCTGCCCAAGACTTCTGGCGTAAGTCGTCTTTCCGCCCTGATTGGGACCGGTGAGCACAAAGAAACTTTCTCCTTCATAAAACTCCGCATCATTGTCAATGACTTCCTTACCGCTGACGGAGTTGACCAGGGAAAGCGCCAGATCATAAAGCCCTTCCACGCGGAACCTGTCCTTTTTGATAACAGGGGTACAGAATACACAGCCCAGTTCCTTCGTCTTTTCCATAAAACGCAGAAAAGCCACATAATAAGACATTTCGGCAGGGAGCCCAAGTATCCCGGCATCCGCATAGTCTTTGTATTTCTTTGCATATTCTTCAATACCTGAAAAGAAAGCCTTGTGATCTTTCGCAAACTGCTTTATTATCTCCGCTTCCAGATCTGATAAGCCGGGCTCCCCCAGGAAAGGGCTTTTCATCCTGTGCTCCTGCCCCGGGAATGTTTCCTTTAAAAAGTCATCAAATTTACCGCTCCCGCTTCCGGCGGCTACGGTGAATCTTTCTTTTTCATAAGTGAGGAGAATGCGGAATGATGAAAGTTCCTGATAGAGTTTTTCTGTTTCTTCCCTGAATGATATATAGTCCCGGCCGGCTGTGGTCTCTTTCAGGAATTCTGTCAGCCCCGTCAGAGCCCCGGACTTTAAGTCTTTTTCCGAAAGCGCTTTAAGCAGCATTTCCAGCGCCTCAATATAACAGGCAGCGGAACGCAAAAGCCAGACCTGCTTCTGCACATTCACCTCTACGGCTTCCATGCGTTCAATGCACAGGCTTCTTTGTCTCATATTCTCCAAAAACGCTGAAAAAACAGGATGAAGATCCTTTTCTTTAATCTCTGCGAACGCAGCACGGCGATAATCGGAATTATCACTGTCCCCCGGCATAAGCTGATAAAGCCTTTTAACTTCATCATCCCAGCCCTCACAGATCCTGCCGATGATCTGATCCAGATTCAGATCCCTGAGCAGGTCCCTTTTAGCAGCATCTGTATCCACTGCTTCATTTGTTCTTAATAGACTGTATTTCATGGTATCTATCGGAAAACAGACTGATACTTTAAAAGTATCAGTCCATCTCCGTCTCGATGTATTCTATTGTCTTTCCGCAGATAGGGCAGGTAGGGAATGTGGGCTTCTTGCTCTCATCCACGCTGTCCGTCCATGCATACTGTGAATCACAGTTCCTCATCATGATACGGCTGCCTTTTTGCGGATATATCTTCGTGTGCGTGATGAGCACGTAATAACACTTTTCCTCTTCCTCAGCAGCTGCAGGAGTTGCTGCTGCAGGGGCTGTTTCTACGGGCGCTGCTGCCGGTATTTCCGCTGCAGGCGCGTGCTTGTATTCGGGTACGTTCACCGGTGCTGCAGAGGCTGCTTCTGCGGGCGCTGCCGCCTGTGCTGCTGCCGGAGTGTACTCAGGCACTACAGGTGCTGCGGGCGCTGCTTCTGCGGGCGCTGCTTCTGCGGGCGCTGCCGCTGTTGCCGCTGCAGGCGTGGGAGTGTATTCCTGTACTACAGCAGCTGCTGCCGGTGCGGTTTCTACGGGTGCTGCTGCCGTCTGTTCCACTGCAGGTGCTGCTGCAGGTGCTGCCTCTTCTTCTCCGGGCAATGTAGCGCCCTCGGATATATGGCTTATAGACTGTGAAGGATCCACTTTGGGCAGATCCGATAATGATCTGAGACCATCCTCAGGCTTTTTAACCTTTGAGGTTACATAGGGCATAGCCCTGCTGAAACGTGGATTAACAAATCTGACGGGCTCTTTCTTAGGCTCAGCGGGCTGTGGCTCTGCAACAGTCTGCTTAACCTGAGGCTCTGATTTACCGTAATCGATCTGGGGAGCCGGTGCCACAATTGGCGCACTGGGAACGGCTTCTGCCACCGCTGCACCATCCGCAGCAACTGCTACTGCCAGACCGCCGTCGTCAGCTTTTGCCCCGCTTCTGTTTGGGGGAACCAGCTTACCGGGTTCAGGGTCCGTGAACAGTGCTGAATTGATACAGTTCTTGTCCCACTTATCCTTGTTCAGATCATCTGTAATCTTCGATATCATGCTTTTTGCAGTAGCGAAAATTGAAGCCATAACGATCCACCTTCTCTGATTATTTTACGTAAATAGTTACAATTTAACACGGATATTATATCAGTTTTTTAATGCAATTTCCATACATTTCTTGAAAATTATCTATTAGTTCGTGTGAATTATTGCTATATTTTGATCAGAAAATGCCGGATTTTTAGTTATGTAAACCATTGAACATGACTGCCAGATTCCGGAAGAGATCATTCATCCTCCCGTGCTGCTGTAAGGAGCGTTTTTTTCAGTTTTGCCGAACGTGCGTATAATACGAAACTTATGCAAACCGCCACTACGGATATGATCAGGCAGGTATAAAGGACCGGCCTTAACGCCGTCGCATATTCGTGGGGATCGAATATACCGTTTTCATGCAGCTGAACCGAATAACGTACCCAGTATACAGTTGATCCCAGCGCCACTATCCATAAAAACAGGCGGCATAAAAACAATATGGTTATCTGAGTTTTGGTTTTCTTTTGCATGAGCTTACTCTCCTTCATACGAAACTCATGTATATTATACAACAAAAATGGCTTTATTACCACCGAAGCTTTTTAAGAATGCCCCCTTTTCGCTGCTGTATTTTTATGGTAATATAGCTAGGTTGCCCCGGATACAAAGGATCCAAAAAAGGAGGAGTTATGAAAAAGTCAAAGTATTTACTTGGAGGGCTTTTAATAAGCGGTATGCTTGTTATGAGCGGATGCAACAGCGCAAAATCCGACGAACCTGCAAAGGATGTTCATGCAGAGGAAGAGCCGGAAGTCAAAGAAGAAGTAAAAGAAGAAGTAAAGGACGAGCCCACTGTTACCGAAACGGAAGAAACTCCCGTGGAAGTAACCCCGGAGGATAAAGAGCCTGAATCCGATCCCGAAGAAGCTGAAGCTGATGAAGAAAACCTGGAATACCTGTATCAGCAGTATTATGATATCGTATCCGGCCTGGATGATAAGTGGGACAAGTTCATGTTTGTCTATTTTGACCAGGACAGCTTTCCGGATATAGTTGTTTCCAGCTCAACGCCCAATATTAACGATCTTACCGAGTACATGATCATCACCCACAGTAATGCAGGGGCTGAAGTGAATGAGGACCTGATGGATGGCGTAGCCGGCGCAGGCGGCTACAGAGGCACGCTTTTCTATGTTCCCCAGAAGGGTATACTGTATGAACGCAGCAGCAGCGCGCCTTATAATAATCCGGGCGATTCCGTATATCTGCTGGATAACGGCCACCTGACATTATATGCTACCGGCCGCACCGAGATCATGGATGGTTACGAAGGTCCCGACGATATAGACCACCTGATATGGTACTGGAACGATGTGGAAGTCAGCGCTGAAGAATATGAGAAAAACCTGAAAGCCGAAACCGACAACTTAAAGGGCGACGCCCTGTCAGGCTTATTCTATGTTGACAAAGAGTCTATGTTAAGCAGACTGGAGAAGTCGATGAACTGATCACCTGTTCAAAAAAGCAGTTCTGCTCTCTATTGAGCAGAACTGCTTCTTCCCGGAGCCCTTCTTATTGAAGGATTCCCTCCGCGTCTCAATGGTCCTCCGGGGCCATATACAGGTCTCTGCATATTCTTCTTCGGATCAATAAAATCTTCTGCATTATCATTCTCCGGAAAAACGATCATAAGCCTGGGGATTCTTCCTATAAGGATAACCGCATCAGACGAGATCACGGCCTTCTTACGCGGTGCAAGTTCAAAATCCGTATAGGTCCCGTCCTCTTCCAGATAATCACTGTACAGCTCATTAAAGCCGCCATAGCCTTCATAGTCCGTAATGCATATCATGGGAATATCGCACTTATTACTTATCTGTACCTTATCCCTGTCTATATACTTAACGGTCAGCGCCGGCTTCAGCGCCTCCGTCGACGGTACTCTCATCATCTCGCATCTGTTGATCTGACATTCCTCGCCAATACTGAATTCATTACTGAGCCCATCGCAGGGGGCGTCTTTATCTATCAGTCTTATCTCAAGCTTTGCCCTGCTTTGTTTACTGATCCTCTTCATATCTTTGCTTTCCTTTCAGAATCCTCCAAAAAGGGTATTCGGTCTTTCATAAGTGACACTGCGGCAGTCTTTCATAAGACCATAACAATACTCTTCATATCCCGCTTTATCTGTGATCCTGCCATCAGGAATGTCATGGTCATACCTGGGGTCATGATGATCCCGGAAGTATCTTCTGTCAGACTCCAACCCTGCGATAATATCATCCGACAGCTGAATATCTGTCTGGTATTCCGTATTTTCGGGAGCATAAGGCGGCCCGCCTCCGTCTTCAAGCGCAGCTCCCATGTATCTGACTCCATCCCTGCCAGCCTTGAGATAATAGCAGGTAAACTTTCCCTGATTACCGTATACCATTTCAACAACCGATGATCTTTCTCCATACCTGAAAGATCCGTAAAAGCTGCTGAATGTGATCAGCTCTTCCGGGGCGCCGTCATTCCCGATCGTCCATATTTTTACCAGCGGACTCGGGCCTTTTCCTTCCATTGCCACCAGTTCGGGGATATCATCATCATCCAGGAAGATAAGCGCCAGTCTGATATCTTCCCTGTTGTAAAACCCGTCATAGAAATCATCCGTTCCTATGTAATCTGCGTATAATTCAACTCCGGCTTCACCTGATGCACAAAACTCCTCTTCCGGCACAACCTTCTTATCATCCTCTTCCTTTTCGGCCACGCCCTTGCCCAGTTCTATATCATCAGGCCAATACCAGGCATAGGTATTCAGATCATCCTTGTCATCTATAACCAGGAAGCTTACTACATCGGTGCCCTTCATCGCATCCGCAAATTCAAGTTCCGGGATGATAGTTGCATACTTAGGCTCTATCAGCATCTTGCCCTCATAATCGATCACGCCCTTATGGCCCGATCCTGTCGTGACTATTGAATAATACGGCAGTTCTCCCGCTTCCGTCTCTACTATATCGTCATCCGCTGATACAGTTTCGTCACCGGCAGGCTCATCCTCCGGCACATCATCATTCTCTTCCTGATCATCAGTCTCTTCAAATGATACGGGTGCATTGTCCGTCTGCTCATCTTCATCTGATGACTTCGTGTTTTCACAGCCGCCAACAACTGCCAGTGTAATAAGCATTATCGCTAAAGTCTTTATCTTTTTTCTCATATCTTCCTCCGTTCGATCATGTCATTATATCAAAAAAAGGGGTCAGACCCCATGAACAAAATGTGAACAATTGTTAACAGTTTGTTCATGGGGTCTGACCCCTTATCTTTATTTGGAGTTAAACTTATCCAGTGCCTCCTGCATCTTACGGTTTTCCGACTTTTCCGCCAGTCTGGTGAGAAATGCACTGATCAGCATGCTTATGATAAAGGATATAAAGAAACCGCACCATGCTTTGGGATCGTCTACAGGGAAGCACTTAAATAT
>CAMVRS010000047.1 GCA_947169935.1 uncultured Lachnospiraceae bacterium | reverse complement strand
CGTTTTGCGATGGCGATAGACGACTTATTTACCGGAGATAACCTGTTCGACGTCCGTTTTCTGGCGCTGATCTATCTCCTGCTCTATCTGCCTGCGGTATGGCTGATCCTGCGCAACCTTGTAAAACGCGTAAGGAACGCCGCCGAAGCCACCTTCCTGGTAGTGATCGCCGGTCTGATCCTGGGAGACGGTACCATAATATCCTATTTCAGTACCCTCTATCCCGAGGCCTTATGGTATATCTCAGTGATATGGTGCGCCGGTTTCTGCCTTATGCTGCAAAGTGATAAAAACCACGTGAATTATCTGGGGCTCTGCGGCCTGGCGTTTTCGGGAAGCTTTCTGATAATGAGTGAATCCCACTGCAGTGTGATAAGCCTTGTACTCATGACCTTCTGCATGCGCCAGCTGATGATAGAAAACGCCAACCACCGTATACGTATCATAGCGGTTACCTGCGGCGCCATACTCCTTATCGCAGGTATAGTCAGCTTTGGAGGCGGTGCAGACCGTTTTACCGATACTTCCAAGCTGCATGCCATGACCAACGGCGTACTGCTGCGCTCACAGAATCCTGCGAAGACCCTTGAAGAATTCGGTATAGATCCCCGATTTGAAACACTTACGGATATATCCTGTTATGCAGATTATCCCTATACGCTTTCGGGGCATCCGGAGATACAGGAAGATTTCCTTTCTCATTATGATCTTTTCCGCATACTGCTGCACTACGCAAGGCATCCCTTTTCCTATTTCGGTCTTTTGGAAATAGGTACCAGCGCAGCCTTCCAGCCGCTGCGCAGTTATATAGGTAATTACGAGATATCCGCAGGGCTGCCGGAACGCGCCAGGAATCCGCTATTCATAATATACAGTAATTTTAAGAACACTACTATTCCCCGTACTACGGGCGCAGTTGCCATACTGGCAGTGGTATACCTGCTGCTTTTCAGAAAGAAGACCGGCCCGTTTAAGGGCAAGGAAAACTTTACCGCCAAAGAACGCCAGATAGCCCTGGACAGCTTTTTTACGATCATGGCTACAGGCATAATACATATATCGGCCATCCTTTTTATCAGCGGGACAGCCGAGCTTGAACGTTACCAGATGTTATACGGAAGCTGTATCGACTGCTTGATCCTGATGTTTTTGGCAGAGATCCTGCATCGGTTGAAATTTTTAAGTGACGAGGAGGTAGCCTCATGAGAGAAGAAAAGATTAACAGCAGGAGCATACTTTTACAGGACCTTGGCGTATTCCTGTTCATGGCGAGCATCATAGGAGGCTCACTTATAGTAGCTCTGGAGAAAAAAGAACTTCTGTACCAGAATGTTGCCCTTCTATTCGGTATCTTTCTTGTGGGGCTTCTGATCATATTACGTGCAAAAACAGCCGGTATCATCGTATCCTCAGTCATCATACTTGTGTTTACGATCTACAAGCTTTATATGCGCCTTGCATATTTAAAACCCATTGAGTGGACTGCTTTCATCTGGCCTTTACTGGTCATCGCCACTCTTGCGGGAATGACACTGTTTGTATCGCTGCTTTCAACAATAGAAGGCGTCAATTCCATCCTAAACCGCCGTATCGACGAGCTGACAACCATCGATCCCCTTACCGGCCTCGAGAACTTAAGAAGCATGGTAGGATCCCTCAAACGTTACATGGCTCTCAGCGAAAGAAACGGCACTTTTATGGGACTTATGATGGTGCGCCTCCGTTATCACGAAGAAATAAAGAAGGTCCTCACCACCCGCCAGTTCAATGACCTCCGCCACATCCTGGCAGAGACCATTGCAAATGTGCTCCGTATGGAAGACCGTGTATTTACCATAGATGAAAACGGTTCTATCGCCATCATATACTTCGGCGAGGAAAAAGGCGTCAGCGTTGTGAAGAGCCGTATCCTTCACGCAGTGGAAAAGCAGAACATGCTGCCCGACTTGAACGAGCAGATGCTGACAATCGAACTCAGTATCGTACACAGACATTACGACAAGAGCTATGCAAAAGATGCACTGCGTTACATCAGCGATGTAGAAAAGGAATTTGCTTATGAAGTATAAGGGGCGCACAATCATATACCGCCTCATTGCAGCCATCGTGCTTCTGGCAAGCTTCTTCCACGCATTACCTGCTGTGACCGAAGCTGCGGATAAGCCTGCACACATACTGGTAGTCTATCCCGAAGAAGCCGACCACATAAACGGAGACGACGGTCCCGCCGCCCTTGCGCGCGTCATAGTCTCCCTGGGTTACGAATGCGATTATCTCGAAGCCGAAAACGCAAGAGAACATATCAGCGAATATGAGCAGGTTATCTGGTGCGCTACTGCCGAATCAGAGCGTCTGGATCCCACAATGCTCAACGGATACAAAGGGCATCTCCTAGTACTGGGCGATGCATATGGCCTGGAAAATGTAGGCCTTTACTGCCCTTCCACTACCAGAAAGAGTATTTCCGGTGCCGCAAGTTACAGCTTTTATGACGATATAGTTTTCTCTTCATCCGTACCGCTCTTACATCCCGGTCTCTTTGAGGATGCAGACTATACCGCCGGCAATCTGGAGACCGCAAACGGTCCGCTGCCTTTAGTCAGCGCCAGAGGCGACAGACGTTATATAGCCCTCTGCGACTATACCAGTGAATTTGCAAAGGCTGTACTCATGCAGGAAATATCTTCATGGCTGTGGCCCTACGATTCCAAGATGCATGTATATACCGAATACATCGTTCTTGACGAAGTCTATCCTTATACCGACCTTGACCGCCTTACGGAGGTTGTGGAATATTTAACAGACAACCATATATCCTTTGTGATATCGGTAATGCCTATATACCAGAATTCGGATTATCCGGCAATGCAGCGTTTCTGTGAGATACTGCGCTTTGCCCAGTCCAGTGACGGCGCCGTGATACTTCACGCTCCCATCGTACAGAATGGCCTGGATGCCGAACAGCTTGCACAGCAGCTTACCATCGGCACAATGAGCTATATCGATAACGGGGTATATCCCCTGGCTATTGAGATCCCTTCGGAATGGATATTCTCAAAGGATATCACAAGCCTGCTGGGACGCTACCGCACCGTTTTCCTTGCCGATATGGATGCATTTCCAAACCACCCTGTAGACAGCTACAGCTGCAGTGATTTCCTTAAGCTTGGCTCACAGAGGATACAGCCCGCCTTAAAGCTGGATGATGACGGCATAAGCCATCTGGGAAGATGCTCCACCGCGGTATATCTGAATATGGCAGAACTTACGGACGACGAATTATACTCTGCCATCAACGCAGCAAAGAACGCCCCCATCCCCATGCAGACTCTCTGGACCATGGATGAGGTCGTATACATGAACGAAGACCATTATCTCAACTGGAACGGCAGCACGCTTATAGTTGACGGCGAGCAGCGTTTCCATACATACACTCCGTCGGTGCCGGAGTCGGAGACCGACCACGATTACAAACGCGACAGCTATTACCGTATCGTGGCCAACTTAAGCAACCAGAACCATTTCCTGATAGGCTTAAGTATAGTAGTGCTCCTGACTTTCCTGTTATTGATAAGGCGTTCGCGCAAACAGATGCACGACCGCTTCCTTCATAAAAAAACAAATAAAGAAGTAAAGGATGTATAAATGTCTGCTGCTGATGTGATCTCAATCTATGCCATAGCTGCGATATGGTCGATGATGGTACTGAACGTCATCTTAAGTATCGGCGGATATATCTATATCTACCGCTGCAACAAGACTGACGGCCATATCCCCATGGATCCGGAAGCCTATCCCATGGTTTCCATCCTGGTCCCCGCCCACAACGAGGCCCTGGTTCTGGAACGTACGGTAAAGGCACTGCTCAATTTTGATTATCCGGAAGATAAATACGAAGTGATCATAATAAACGACAACTCCACTGATAATACGGTAGAGATCATGTCCCAGCTTGCTTCCGTATATCCTTCAAAAAAACTTATCTGCATCAGTACCGATAATGTGGTGGGAGGAACCGGAAAGTCAAACGCTTTAAACATCGGCTTCTCCGTTGCAAAGGGCAGTGTGATCGCCATCTATGATGCGGACAACACCCCCGAAAAAGGCGCTCTCCGCCTTCTGGTAGAGAACCTTATGGCTGACGATAAGCTGGGTGCAGTGATCGGTAAATTCCGTACACGTAACCGTAATGCTTCCATACTTTCACGCTTTGTTAATATAGAAACACTCTCCCATCAGTGCATGAACCAGGCAGGAAGATTTTTCTTCTTCAAGCTCTGCACCATCCCCGGGACCAATTACGTGATCCGCCGCAGCATCATCGAGCAGGTCGGCGGCTGGGATGTAAAGGCACTGAGCGAGGATACGGAGATAAGCTTCCGTATCTACCGCATGGGCTACTATATCAAACTGCTGCCCCAGGCCGTAACCTGGGAACAGGAGCCCCATCTCCTGCCCATCTGGTTCCGTCAGCGCGTACGCTGGGCAAAGGGCAATGTTTACGTAATGATCAAAAACTTTAAATATACTTTCGACCGTGAAGCCGGACCCATGAGAATGGATACCGTATACTATGCGCTGATCTATTCCATCATGCTCACCTCACTTGTAGCCTCGGATATCATCTTCCTTGGCGGTATGCTTGGCATGATACACGTTAAGCTTGGCGGCTTCTCTCCCGCCCTTTGGGGAATGGCCATACTGGTCTTTGTTGCGAATGTAATGCTCACTCTCTCTCTTGAGAAAAATGAGTTTAACATAGAATCATTAGGTCTGGTCTTTTTGATGCTCTTTACCTACGCGAAGTTATGGGTCATCGTAGTGGTAAAGGCCATCTGGGATTCCACGATGGACGCGATCTTTAAGCGCGAAGTCAAATGGGACAAGACCGTACGATATGTTGAGGAAGGAGATAAAAAATGAAAAAGAAAATCCTGGCAGGTCTGCTCTTAAGCGCCCTCTTATGCTTACCGGCAATGAGGGCAAACGCCACCGGAGAGGACGATCCTCTTACCGGCGTAACGACAGAGAGCACAGAAACAGAGGACGTTGAGGAGGAGGAAGATGAAGATGACGATAACGTGCAACCTTTCCTGCCTTCCGACGAAGTCTCAATAAGCGATTACGTTCTGGCCAGCAGCCCCGAAACCGCAGGAGCGCCCATAACAGTGCGTCCCGAAACTCCGGACTGTGACTACACAAAGATATTCCGCTTTTCGGAAGATTATCTGATGCATGGCATTTTTGAACGTAATGACTTCTTCTTCAAGGTAGCCAGCTATTGGGATACAAAGTATGCTTTTGCACAGATAGAGTTTACCGTGAGTCCCCTGATACAGGATGTTCCTGCTTCACTGACTTTCTTTGTAAATGACAGACCCATATATTCCTGCCATGTAGATTACCGCGACGGTGCTTCCCAGGTATGCTTCGTGACGATCCCGGTAGATTACTTAAAAGAAGGCTACAACGAATTCTCTGTTACGGGATTTGTGCGTATATATGATGAAGAAGGCTGTCTGGATGATTTCTCCGGTGCCAACTGGGTAAATATCTCCAAGACCTCCTGCATCGAAGCCGGCTATGATGTTATCGATACCGAAAACAAGATAAAGTATTATCCTTATCCCCTGCTCTCCACCATGGACGAGAGCGGAAGGGATCTGACCGTATACGTGCCTGACCAGGCTATTGAAGATGAGCTGTGCGCTGCCTTTCTCCTTCGCGCCGGCCTCACCAACGATACCACCGATGAAGACCACATACGCTTCACAACATTGTCCAATTACAAGGAAGGCGAAGGCAACGCGCTTATCGTAGCGCAGCAGAGCCTCCTTCCCGCAGACGTTGCAAAAATGATGCCCGACACAAAAAAGAATACTGCTGCCGGCGCACTGCTCTACATGTACGGCGACGATAAGAACGGCCATACCCTGGTCCTCACAGCCCAGACTCCCATCGACCTGATGGAAGGCGCTGCAATGCTTATGGATGAGGACCGCGTATCACAGGAGAAGAACAGCTGGGCATATGTTCCTTCAGGAACCTCCAAGCAGGTACTGACCAACCGTTCCTTAAGCGCGCTTATCGAAAACGGCACCACCTTAAAAGCTATAACCGACCGTGACGGCCTTGAGTTCATCGGACCTTTCCATCAGGAAACTTCCATCTACCTGCCCTTCTCCGGCGGCTTTATCCTGGGCGAAGGCGGAAAGATCGACCTTAAGCTGCGCTACAGCGACAACCTTGATTTCGACCGTTCAATGATCACCGTATACTGGGGCGACACCCCCATTGCCAGCAAAAAGCTGGATCGTGAAAAAGCAGACTCTGACACTTTCACCTTCCTTATGCCTTCGGATGTTGTAGGCACGCATGCTTCAGCCATCCGTATAGCATACGAACTGGAGATAAAGGATCTTTACTGTACACACCGTGCAGACGAAATGCCCTGGGGTTATGTAAGCGGTGATTCGACATTTTTCCTGCCTGCAGGCAACAGCTCAACCTACGACCTTTCACTGCGCCCCTATCCTTTCCAGCAGCTGGGTCTCTTCAATGATCTGGCTGTTGTGATACCCGATAACATGACAGAAGCCGAATACACAGTCTTTGGCCGCACTGCCGCACTGCTGGGCGCAAACCTTTCACCTTACGGAAATCTGGAAGTCTGGAAGGCATCGGAATATCCCGCAGAAAGCAAGAACTGCAATATCGTGGTCATAGGAAAATGGAGCAGCAATTCCCTGCTGCAGAAGCTCAACGACAAATTAAGCTTTAAGTATAACGAAGACGGAAGCAGCTTTATCAACAACTCACAGCTTTTGATGAATGAAGATTACGCCCGTGAGATAGGCGTACTACAGATCATCCGCTCTCCTTATCAGGAAGGCCGCGCGATATTATGCGTCTGCGCCGCAAATGATGAAGCACTCCTTAATATCGACCGTTTCTGCCAGATACAGGAAAACAACTGGACTCTTTCCGGCGATGCTTTCCTGATCGACAGCGAATTAAATACCAAGAGCTTTAAGTTCATGGAAGAGATCGCTCTTCAGAAAGTAAGCCTTAAAGATGAACTTGCAAGGAACAGGGATGCTGTACTCTTTACACTGGTATCCACACTGGCAATGTTCCTGATCCTGCTTGGCATCATATTTATCCTGCTGCGTTACCGTAAGAACCGCCGCGAGGAGGAGAAATAGTGAAACTGCAAAAAAACTTCTTTTTCCTGTTTGCCACACTGATATTTATACTGGCTGTATTCTTCTCCGCCGCCTGTGTTATAGGGCGGTTGGGAGACGGCCAGGAGTATCCGTATTATCTTAAGGGGCTATCCGTGCTTATCTTTCTTGGGCTGGCACTGCTGATCATCCTCTTTGGCATGCTGTGGTCACGCTTTGATATCCGCAAGCGCCTCCTGGCTCTGCCTGTTCCGGGACTTATCGCAGAAAGCCTTTGCGCAGCGCTGTTCCTTATAACAGGTCTTATCCTGCGCGTATGGGTGATAAAAAACTTCCCCATGGCTCCGGAATCCGATTACCGTACTTATTACGAGCTGGCCGATCTTATCAGCAGGGGAACCCTTCTTACAGACGGCCCCGGCTACTGCGATTATGTTTCCATGTTCCCCCACGTATTCGGTTATCCCGCAGTTCTTTCCGTTGTCTTCAGTATCTTCGGGACCAGCGTTACCGCTGCACTGATATTCAATCTTTTCTGCAGCATGGGCGGCTGTGTCCTGATATGGCGCATAGTACGTAATCTCTCGGGAAGGGTAAGCGCACTCTTCGCACTGCTGCTGGCAGTCCTCTGGCCTTCACAGATCCTGTACAGCAGCTTTGTTGCCAGCGAGCCGCTCTTCACTTTCCTTCTGCTGCTTGCCATACAGCTCTTCGTAATGTCTTTAAAAGAAACACCTTATAAAGAGGCTCATCCCTGGACCTGTACCATAGAACTGGTGCTCTTCGGCTTTGTACTTGCCTTCGGCTCCTTTGTACGCCCCATGGCCATGATCCTGCTGGTAGCGTCACTGATCTGCATGATCAGCGGTGAAAAGATACTTCCCGCAAAGCCCAAAAACGATCTGCCTCTTGGTGCACGCGCTTCCGATAAAGGCTGGAAACGCTGTCTTACCGTTCTTGCAGTTTATATGCTCTGCAATACCCTTTTCAGCTCCGCGGCATCCTATGCTGTAGACCGCGAACTTGCAGGCGGTTCTTCCTCCTTCGGATATAACCTCCTGGTAGGTCTTAATCTTGAATGCTTCGGCGGCTGGAACCAGGATGACGCAGATTATCTTTACGCTGCTTTAGACCGCACCGGCTCTGCTACCGAAGCACAGCTGGCCTGCCGTGATATGGCTCTGCAGCGCTTAAAAGTAGATCCCCGCGCACTGCTGGATCTGTTCGTTCACAAATTCGAGGTTCTCTGGGGTAATGATGATTACGGTTCCTCCTGGAATATACTCTTTATGGACCAGCAGGGAAACCTTACCCCCGAACGCTCCACCTTCCTTTACCGGATGATGGACGTAAGTGATCTCTTCTATCTCTTTGTACTTTTGCTCGCGGGTATAGGCGGCTGCATCATGCTCTGGAAAGCTCCCGACGGATCATACGCCTGCACGCTTTTATTCTGCGGTACCGTTGCTCTCCATCTTATGGTGGAGAACCAGAACCGCTATCATTACCACGGCCTTTCCATTCTGGCTATCGTAGCCGGTACCACCATAGGCCATGTACTCCGTGCCAGCTACCGTTTCTTCATGTACAAGCAGGCCGAAAAAGACCGTATCGATAACGAAAAAGCCACACGCAAGGCACAGGTTGAAAAACAGAAAGAAGCCGAAGCCGAGATCATTGATATGCGTGCAAAGGCTCTCCATGCCCAGTTTGATATGGGCAGTGCCCTGAAAGAAGGACACATTAAGATAATCGCAAGCCAGGCCGTTGCAGATACCGAAAACAAACAGGGAAAAGAAGAGAAAAAGGGGGATAACTGACAATGCTCTTTAACTCCCTCTCCTATCTTATATTTTTTCCTATAGTCGCATTTGTCTATTATGTGGTGCCGTGGCAGAAGATCCGCAATCTCCTGCTGCTGGCTGCCAGCTATTATTTCTATATGTGCTGGGATCCCCGCTTCATCTTCCTGATGCTGGGCTGCACCGTCATTACCTATCTCTGCGGTATCTTTGTTGATATCTCCCGCCGCGAAAGTGAAGAGGGCGTCGATAAAGATAAGAGAAGGACAGGAAAGGCAACTCTCTATACCGGTACCACGCTGATCTTTATGCTGCTGGTGCTGGGCTGGTTTAAATACGCCAATTTCCTTACCGAGAGCTTAAGCAGTCTGGTGTCCTTTTTCGGTCTCACCCTGACCATCCCCAAGGTAAACGTTGCTCTTCCCGTAGGTATATCTTTCTTTACCTTCCAGTCTTTAAGCTACGTTATAGACGTTTACCGCGGTGACACGCCGGTGGAGAAGAACTTCTTCCGCTATGCTCTGTTCGTTTCCTTCTTTCCCCAGCTGGTTGCAGGTCCCATCGAGCGTTCCTCAAATCTCTTAAAGCAGTTTAAGGAAAAAGTACCTTTTGAATCCAAACGCATCGTAAGAGGCGTCACACTGATGCTCTGGGGATTCTTTATCAAAGTGGTCATCGCAGACCGCGTCGCCATCTTAGTCGACCAGGTCTATATGTATAATACTTACTACCACGGCAGCGTACTGATCGTTGCAACTGTTCTGTTCGCTATACAGATCTACTGCGATTTCAACGGTTATACCACCATAGCCATAGGTTCCGCCGAAGTCATGGGCTTTTCACTGATGAAGAACTTCGAGCAGCCTTATTTCGCCACCAGCGTTGCGGATTTCTGGAGACGCTGGCATATCTCCCTCACCAGCTGGTTCAGGGATTATATTTATTTTCCTTTGGGCGGAAGCCGCTGTTCAAAAATAAAGCACTACCGCAATATCATGATAGTATTCCTGATAAGCGGTCTGTGGCACGGAGCCGCATGGACCTATGTTATCTGGGGCGGCTTAAACGGCCTTATGCAGGTGATAGGCGATATCTTTAAGCCTCTCCGCGAAAAGATCTCAAAGTTTTTAAAGATCGATCCGGATTCTTTCGGACTTAAGATCCTGCGCATCATCATAACCTTTATACTGGTAGATATCACCTGGGTCTTCTTCCGCGCGGAAGATGTATCCTCGGCGCTGCATGTGATCTATTCATCCTTTACGGATTTCAATCCCTGGATATTCTTTGATGGAACATTATACTCACTGGGCTTAAACCAGCAGGATTTCTGGATCATGGTCATTTCCATACTTATCATGGGCGGCGTGGATCTGGCTCATGCAAGAGGCATACAGATAAGGGAATCCATTGCAAAATGGCCCCTTCCGGTACGCTGGGCAATGATGTACGGCATCATAGTCTGGATACTGTTATTCGGCGTGTACGGCCCCGGCTACGATGCGGCAGGCTTTATATATTTCCAGTTCTGATCATTATATGGGAGCGTCTTTTACATGAAAGAAAAGATAACGGCATTTTTAAAACAGGGAATAAAGCTGATCTGCTTTCTGGCAGGTCTGTTCGCAGTCCTCATACTGGTTAATGATATTATGATCTTTAAGCAGGAAGACGGTACCAATCCTGTCAGGAACTTTTACGATATGCCGCAGGATTCCATAGACGTGCTTATAATGGGAACCTCCCACGCCGGTATGAACATAAGCACCAAGACACTCTGGAATGAATACGGTATCGCCGGCTACCGCCTCTGGGGAAGTATACAGCCTATCTGGAATACCTATTTCTATCTGCAGGAAGCTTTAAAATACCAGACTCCCAAGGTAGTGGTCTTTGACATCCACAGCTTAAGCTTTCAGCAGGATTATGCCGACTATGCTGTACAGGTTAAGAATACTATCGGACTTAACTATTCCCCTCTCCGCCTGGAAGCTGTAAAAACAAGCGCTCCCGAAGAAAAATGGGCAGACCTGTTCCTTGGCTTTCCCACTTACCACAGCCGCTACAGTGAACTTCAAGAAGAAGATTTCACCTTTTTCCCCTGGCAGACACATCTGGAATTACAGGTATTATCCAGCGAGGAGAAGTATGATGTACATTCATTCACCATCCCCGCTTCCAGCCCTGATATCGAGCCTCTGGAACTTGGTGAAAAGGAAGAAAAATACTTCCGCATGTTCCTTCAGACCTGCAAGGACCATAACCTGCCCCTTGAACTGGTGATCTGCCCTTACGAGATCTCCGAGACCGAGCGTGCCAAATATATGCGCACCGCCGAGATAGCCGCAGAATACGGCTTCAGCGTGACGGATTTTAACGAGTGTTATCAGGACTACGGCATTGATCCTTCTACGGATTATCTGGATCCCGGTCATTTTAACCACTACGGCATGCCCAAATATGCTCATGCCATTGCGGATCTGCTGGCTAAATACAACCTTCCCGACCGCCGTCTGGATGCCGGTCATATTTGGAACCGCATAAAAACAGAAGTCCTCTCTCCCATCTTTGCCATTACGGACCAGTTTATCAGCGACGGAAAGCAGGACTATAAAGAATGTGATATAGCGCTTTTCCAGAACCCTCTGGCTTCCTGGTCAATGTTCATTGACTTTGACGTTCCCGAGGACAACGGTACCGATCAGACCATATTATCGACCTGTGAAGACACTTCTTCCGGCCGCAGCGGTCTTCATATCTGGATGAACAAGAATGGCGCGCTTAAGATACACTTTGCCCGTTCCATGGATATAGATGTACCTGTCTCCGACAGCCATGTAAAACTTGCCATCGTCAAGTCAGGACAGGAGTTCCGTTTCTACGAAAACGGCATCCTCTTTGAGTCCAAAAAAATAGACTTAAATGAACTGCCCAAGCACGAGCTGCCTCTGCTGCTGGGCTGCGAAATAAACGGAAGCGGCCAGCACTGCAACTTCGGCAAGACGCAGATACACGATCTGCAGATCTATGATGAAGCTCCGGATCCCGATTTCATTGTGTCCTGGACTCCTTCGGAACTTCCCGTTGCCGAACGTGTCAGCCTGCTTGCCGATGCCACCGACAGCAATCTGATTGTCTCACTTGGTAATCGTTTTGAAGGTGACGGCGAAAAGATAATCGATACCGACGTGCGCCTGTATGAAGATCCGGAGCGTTCCTGGACCCTTCTTACCAAGTTCGATCCCACCGTTACCATTGGTGATATCGTTTACTTTGCATGCTTCTCCGAAGAAGCCGATCACTACCGCGGACTGCTGGTTAGAAAACTCAATGAAAACGAGATCAACATAGTATACGGTATGACGGAAGGCTTAAACCTTGAAGTTCCTACGGATCGTCCTTCCGTACTGGGTATCGTTAAAGACCGCTCCGCTTATACCTTCTACCTTAACGGCGAGAAGGTCAGTGAGGAAAACGTAAGTATCAGCGATCCCTATGACGGCGATCTGATGATAGGCTGCGAGCTTGATCCGGACGGTAATGTATTCCGCCGCTCCGGTACCACCCTCTATAATTTCGACATCTACGAAGGCGTGCTTCCCGAAGCGGATATCCTGGCCTGGGATCCCGAGCCGCTGGATACAGCTCCCAAGAGCGTCGGTTCAGACGTCACCTATAAGCTGCCTTCACCGTTTACCGGTAACGCAAAAGACGCCTTTATCGACACAGGCCTGCAGCTTTATGATAATGCTGAAAAAGACTGGACCATCAGCTTTACCATGGACCAGGTAAATGATATGGAAGGCGCTATCATCTCCTGCTATGACGAGACCCCCGGTAATTACCACGGTCTGTTAGTCCGCAAGCTTGAGGACAACCGTCTGGTATTCATCACCGGTCTCGACTACAGCGAATATTACATACCGCCTATGACCGAATTAGAGTTCACAATAGTCAAATCAGGTCTGCAGTACCGCATATACCTGAACAGGGAACTGATAGTCGAAAAAGAAAGCCGCTGCCCCGATTACCTTGGCAATCTCTACATAGGCTGCGAACGCGACCAGTACGGTAAGACCATGCGTTATTCCAATGTAAGGATCAGAGAACTTTCCGTGACCAACCGCGCGCTTAAAGACGAGGAGGTACTGAAGAAATGAAGAAACTTCTGATAAAGTCCTCCTCTTTAAACCACAGCACCATCTACGGCATGATCGCCATGATAGCGGCTGCATTATGCCTTATCGCCGGTTTCAGCCATAAGCCCCAGCTCTATCCCATCGATTTCGGTCAATATGAGGTTATCATGCGGGATGCGGGTCTTACCTGGACGGCTGAAGATATAGCACAGGGCGGCCTGCAGTATTCACGCCCTCTTACCCACTTTGCTTACACCGATATTTCCTGGTTCAGGCTTCTGACTCCACGCGCCGGAAGCAGCCTGGTTTATCCCATTGCGCTAATAAGGATCTTTACAGAACCATTGGGCCTTGATTTTTCGGTTAATGCGCTTGCTTTCGTGCTTTCACTTATATTGCTCATATGCGTTTATCTGCAAATGGGATATCTATATAAACTATTTCCCAAATACGCATTCTTTCCCATAATAGGAATGTGCCTTATCTTTACCGACAGTAATTTCTGCGCGATCCTGCGCGGGCTTTATCCCCAGGGCGTTATGATCGTCTATACCGTACTCTATATCACCGCCCTGCTGGGTTACTTTGCATCCGAAGAAAAAAAGCGTCTGCCGCACATGTTCGCAACTGCCGTATCAAGCGTGCTCCTGCTGCGTGCAGACAGCCACATGATAGTATTCCTGCCCGCTCTGATCCTTATGGGCATATATATCATCATCCATGAAAAGAATCTTTTATCAAAACACTTAGGCGCTGCGGTCATAACCATTGTCCTGTCGTGTGCTTATATGCTGCGCGCATTTACCGTGGTTGGCACCGATCCCGATATAGTCTCCGAAGCCGCTTCCTACAGCAGCGTATTCAATACCATGCTCCCTAATTCCGGCAGTCCATCCGTCATCATAAAAGAATTCGGTCTCGATGAAAGCTATCTTAATGATATCGGCAGATCGTATTATGAGTCTGCGGAATCCTTTGTTCACGATCCTCACAATGAAGTCGAAGCAGAAAAGCTTTTTGAAAAGATATCACCCTCAAACATACTCTTTACTTACCTGCGTCACCCCGTGATCCTTTCACAGGCCTGCAGCAACTATCCTTATAAAGCTTCGAGTTACGAAAACATCCGTAACTCCGCTCTTTCATCCAACAGCAGTTCCTTTTCGGAGTTCCGCAATCCGGCAGGCATAACCGGCATTATAAGAAATATCTTTCATCCGGATTATTTTACCTTCCGCATTGTCATACTGCTTATGAGTCTCCCGGCTTTATACGAGGGGATAGTCAAAAAGAAGCGCAGCTGGCTCTTTGTCATCAGCTTTTTACTCTGTGCTGCTTTGTATCTGCCTTTTATCACTGTCTTTAGCGGTTATACCGCAGGCGCGCAGCCCATCCTGTATCAGGTATTTTTGCAGGATCTGCTACTTCCCGTGATCCTGGCTCTTATACTTCATCTTTGCATACAACTGAAGGTCTGGATGCTCAAAAACAGCAGTGCCCCCTTTGTCCCTGCCGAAAGCATTGAAGAACTGCCCGCAGAGGGAAACGTCGCTGCTATCCGTCTGCCCAAAGCACTTGATACCATCATCAAAAAAGTCTCTGCGCTTGCAGGCAGTATCTTTAATTCGCCTGTAAAGACTGCTCTCTTCTTTGCCGGCCTGGGGCTTATAATGCTGCTTATGGTATTCCTGCCCGCAGAGCATCCCGCCACTGTCAATAACGGTGACTACGGCCGTATGATGAAGCAGCTCGATCTTTCCTGGGTTACGGAAAACCATTTTGATACATCCAGCCAGGCTCTCCATAAAGCTATCGAACATTATGTATATCTTGAGCCCTTTAACCCGCTCAAATTAACTCCGATAAAACCCACCTATACACTGTACTGGTTTGCTTCGATAGTAAGGCTGCTCACAGAGCCTTTCGGTCAGCCTTTCTCTACGCGGCTCCTGGCCATCGTGATGGGTGGTATAGTCATTGCCTGCATAGCCATGATCGTGCATGATCTTCACCCCCACTGCGGTAAATGGTCCTGCCTCATAGGCTTCCTGCTCTGTGCAGTGCTTATGTCGGAAACCTACCTTACCTGGTTTAATTCCATGTTCGGTGAAGGTACCATCATCGCCGGACTGATGCTGTCATTGATGTGCACCGTCCATCTGCTGGCCGCACAGCCGAAAAAGCCCCTGTTTAGCCTTCTGTGGCTGCTGGGTCTGGGCATCTCCCTAAGCATCATGTGCGGTGCCAAGTCGCAGATGCTGCTGGCGGCTCCCGGCGCCTGCCTCTTATTCCTTTTCGTAGCCTGGTACTGCCGTCCTTTCCGTTACGATCTGCAGGCAGTATGGATCGCAGCGGCCGTAGGACTCTGCGCTGTGCTGGCCGTAGGCGCCATAGGAGTATACCGCTCCGACCGTGATGAGACCAGCGTATCCCAGCGCCATACCATGTGGCAGGCATATTTCTACGGCATCTTTATGATATCGGACGATCCGATCAAAGATATGCAGGAACTGGGCGTTGATACAGCCATGGCCGCAGATATAGGCAAGTATGTACAGTTTGACCAGCCGGAGCTTTATGTATACGCTCCCCTTTCCGAAGAGGCCGGTCCTGCTTTCTACGATCATGTAAGCATGGGAACCATAGTCAGCTGGTATCTGCGTCATCCCACCAAGCTCTGGTACATGCTTGACCATGCAGCTTCGGAAGCAAAGGAACTCTACACCGGTTTCCGCGTTTATACGGATGAAGACTATTCGGACGAAAGCCACCGCGAAGTCAACGGCTTTGACTTATGGCCCGGCTGGCGCGGGAGCTTCACTCCCCACAGTTTCCTGGGTTATGTTATACTGTATCTGCTGATCATCTTTGCTTCGGCTCATATCATGAAGAAAAGGGATCTTCCGATGCCCATAAGACTTATGCCCGTGATCGCATTTTTCCTGATGATCACCGGCGGACTGCAGTTCCCTCTTTCCGTATTGGGTAACGGTTTCGCCGATAATCACAAGCAGCTCTTCGCATTTTCCTTATGCCACGATCTGCTGCTGTGCATGGCAATATGCTATGTGATATACAGACTAAAAACTTATAAGAGAGGTAATCATGAAAAAAGTAATGGTAGTGTTCGGGACCAGGCCGGAAGCGATCAAGATGTGCCCGCTGGTACTGGAACTGAAGAAAAGCAGGAAGCTTGAAACCGTTGTATGTGTGACCGGCCAGCATAAGGAGATGCTCCGCCAGGTGCTGGATATCTTTCAGGTTGAACCGGATCACGACCTTGAGGTCATGAAGCCCGGACAGGATCTGTATGACATCACCTCTTCGGTGCTGCTGGGTATGCGCGAGATCTACAAAAAAGAGCAGCCCGACGTGGTACTGGTGCACGGCGATACCTCTACGGCTTACGCCAGTGCAGTAGCTGCATTCTATCAGCAGATACGCGTGGGCCATGTTGAGGCAGGTCTTCGCACCAATAATCTCTACTCTCCTTTTCCGGAGGAATTTAACCGTCAGGGTATAGGTATCTTATCGACCCTGAATTTTGCCCCTACGGAGACCGCTAAGGAGAATCTGCTGCATGAAGGCAAGGATCCCTCCACGATCTATGTAACGGGCAATACGGGCATTGACGCCCTCTTTACGACGGTACGTGAAGATTTCTCCCACCCCGTCTTTGAATGGGCTGCAGGAAGCCGCCTGCTGGCTATTACGGCCCACCGCCGTGAAAACCTTGGCGAACCCATGCATGAGATGTTCCGCGCCATCCGCCGCATAGTCGAAGAATTTGATGATGTCAAGGCTGTCTACCCCGTACACTTAAATCCCGTGGTCCGTCAGATCGCCGATGAAGAACTCTCCGGCTGCGACCGTATACGCCTGGTGGAGCCCATGACCGTGGACGCCTTCCATAATCTGCTGCACAGAAGCTATCTGATACTTACGGACAGCGGCGGCATACAGGAAGAAGCTCCTTCCCTTGGCAAACCCGTACTGGTAATGCGCTATACCACAGAACGCCCCGAAGGCGTAGCTGCAGGCACTCTCAAACTGGTGGGTACCGATGAATCGACCATCTATGAAAGCTGCCGTGAACTCCTGACTGATGAAAAGGCTTATCAGAAAATGAGCGAAGCCGTAAATCCTTACGGTGACGGTCATGCCTCAGAGCGCATACGCTCCATACTTGAAGAAGTGCTGTGTAAGGAATAAAAAAGATCCTTCGCTTACGCTCAGGATGACACGTAAAAGGGGTCAGACCATTAAGTCTGACCCCTTATTTCATACACTATCAGCTCTTATACTTCGGGCTCGATAAGTCCGTAGGTGTTTCCCTTTCTCTTATAAACCACATTTACCTGGTCTGTTTCCGCATTGCAGAATACGAAGAAGCTGTGGCCAAGGAGTTCCATCTGAACGCATGCATCTTCAGGATACATGGGCTTGATATCAAACTTCTTTGTACGGATGATCCTGATCTCTTCTTCATCCATGAAATCCTTGTCAAGGTATTCCTGCTTGAATGAGCTTGCGCCCTGCTCACGGTCAGTGAGTTTGGTCTTATATTTCTTAAGCTGTCTTTCGATTATCTCTTCCACCAGATCGATGGATACATACATATCATTGCTCACCTGCTCTGAGCGGATAATGCTGCCCTTTACGGGTATGGTTACTTCTATCTTCTGACGGTCCTTCTCAACACTGAGTGTTACGTGAACTTCTGTATCTTCTGCAAAATACTTTTCAAGTTTTCCGATCTTGTCCTCTACGGCACTTCTTAAGCCTTCCGTCACGTCGATATTCTTACCAAGAATGATAAATTTCATACGCAGTTCCTCCGTTTCCCCGGCATAACCGGAGTATTTGTTGATAGCCGTAGTATAGCATATTCCGCCTGTTTTCGCAAGTACAGCAAACAGCTGGTTATCCTATCCTTACCAGATGTCCGCCTGTACCCTCGATCTTTACATCAACTGTATCATTTCCGAAACCGCCGCTCACCGAATCATCAACCAGTCCTTCATAAGCGAATATCGTACCGTCCGGCTTTATCCTTTCATTTTCCCAGTTGCCTTTGAAGTCACTCACAAAGAGCAGCGTCAGTATCGTAGATCCCTCAGGTTTTATCGATTCGATAACGTGATATACCAGAGCATTATGAGACTCTTCAAAACCCCTTACCATACTAAGATATCTGTCATCAGCCTGTATGGATTTTATCGAAAACTCTGCCGAATAATAAAGTTTTTCGGCTCTCAGCTTGTCTACCAGCTCATTCCCCAACCTGAATCTGTCACACAGCTCACCCATTCTGTCCAGTGCTTCCCCCCATTTATCGAATTTTCCTATATTCATTTCTTCCCTCCTTATTATTATCAGTCCTGTCCGAACCGTTTTTACAGGTGTTAAACATTTGTTCCGGCGCTGTTTGCCGATATAGAAGTACTCCCCGCCCCATCAACGCTGTCGGTTGATAAAGAAACACTGTCGGTACCTGTCTCGCTGTTAATAAAGGCTCCAAGCACAGAGGGCAGCATCTGTATCATGGCGGATATCACAGCCGCAGTTTCCTGGTCCTTCAGTATCCCCAACGTTGAACTGATCAGGGTGTTATCATCAGCTTCGGAAGACTCCCGGTAACAGTCTGCTACCACCGTAGCGGCATACATAAGTCTGCGGCTTTTATCAACCGAATTATCCGCAAAGCCTTTATCCCCTTTAAGTATTTCTGCTGCTTCCATTATCTGGTCCACAAGTGTTTCCTCTTCGGCATCTATATCTGCCAGCGCTCCAAGCGAAACAAATTCCCGGTCACCGGAAAAACCTGCCTTCTTCTCCTTAAACAGGCCAAAGATCTTATCAACACGATCACATTTTGCCTTTATATCTCCGCCTTCAAGCGCCAGTACTTCTCCCATTCCCTGGATGGCATCTGCCCCGGCCTTAGTCTTACAGGTCTCATTAAGATATCCGATACATTCCTCCATATCACTAATGATGGATTCGATATCACGTTCAGAAATAGCCAGCAACATTACATATGAGCTGTCAGTCGTATCGGTAAGAAAAGGATGTTCCTTCTTCATACGCTTTATTATCTCTGCATAGCGCTCCATCACTTCATCTGTCTTATCTGTTTTTCCGAGATCACAGAGAAGCATAGCCGCGATGATGGTGAAATCATTTTCTTTCATCTTTGACTTACGCAGTTTATTATAGGTATCAACCAGGTCTTCTATATACCTTTCGGGATCTTCAGACAGTGCCATCCTGCTTTCAAGCACAAGGTCAACGTACTTCCTGAACTTTGAAAACAGACCTGTGTGCTTTGCGAGGATCTTTTTGCATTCCTTAAGCTTTTCCACATCTGCTTCCCTGCCGGCGCCCGTAAATATCATGGCGGCCACAATGCTCATAAGCTCTTTTTCAAAGGAAAATCCTTTTGCTATGGCCTTACGGTTATTTATCAGCAGTTCGCATCTTTCCCTGATCTCATCTAACATTTTATAAGCCTCCTATCGCCCGAAAACAAGTTCTTCAGCATTTTGTTCACCAGACTGACACGCGCTCTTCTGGCGCAAGATACATTCCGTCGCCTTCTTTGATATCATAGGTATCATAAAATTCCTGGTACTGCTGCACGGTAACATTGGTACGCATGTAAGGCAGAGGATGGGGATCCTGCATTATACGCTGTAACTCCGTCTCACGTGTCCTGATGAAGGCCCAGATATGCGCATAGGATGTAAAGAACTTATCATAATCAAAGCTGTCCTTTCCCTTTGCAATAGTAAGCATCGCCTTCATTCCGCCAATATCAGCTATGGCTTCTGTCTGTACATTATCGCCAAGAACATTCTGTCCTTCCCATACAGTGAGCGTATTGTAGTGATCTATCAGTTTCTGCGCACGCTCCATAAATGCCATATAATCTTCCTCAGTCCACCAGAAAGCGTAATTTCCGTCCTTATCAAACTGGGCACCGGATGTATCGAACGCGTGGCTTATCTCATGGCCTATCACCATGCCTATGCCTCCCATAAGCTCTTCATCGCTCATACCGTCATAATAGAAAGGCTCACCTAAAAGTCCCACTATGATATTGATCGAATTATCAACAGCTGAATAATAAGCATTGGCTTCCAGGATATCAAAGCCCCATATCTCTTTGTCTACTTTTCCGTTAGTCAGTTCAGCATTTTTTTTCAATAATGGTAATCATGAAAATTACCTGCAGATTTTTATATTCAATTTTTTTTCATTGAAAAATCGCTGATTACTTTATTACATTCAAAATATGAAAGGCCGGTCAGATCCATCTTACTGTAATCTTCCCATTTGTCAGGATATACGGCATTGATCTTAAGATTATCAAGCTTTTCAATAGCAGCGGCACGTGTTTCTTCCGAAAGCCATTCCTCCTCAGCCAGGATATCGCGGTAAGCAGCTGCTACGTTTTTGCATATTTCAGTTATACGCTTTTTAGCCTCAGTTTCATCATAACGTTCCAGATATGCACGGTCCATAGGAGTAGTCAGGGCACTGCGCACCAGATCAAATGCCATGCTCTCATCCGATACTCTTCCTTCCGAACCGGATAACATATTAGACATATTTACATAAACATCATAGGAAGAACTGTCAAGGAAGGGGGACATAGACTCAACATACTTTACAACCATATAATTCTTAAGCTGCTCAAGATTGTCATCCGTATAGATCTCATTCAGGCGCTTAACCCATTCCGGCTCCGGTACCATGATCTCTTTTGCTTTTCCGAATCCGAAAGCGTTTATCAGTTTTTCTCCCGGGAAAGCCGGTGCCAGTGCCCATGCTTCATCAGGTTTATAAATATTGTTTATCTTATCATAGTAATCCGGGCTCATCATATCGGCAGTTGTCAATGAAACCTCAGCCAGTTTTGTCTCCAGATCGATCACGCTGTCAAACATGGCTTTAGCCTCATCCTTAGTGTATCCCACCTTGGGAAGCATCTCCTGTGCGAGGTAAAGCTGTGCTTCATAATACAGATCTCCCATTTCCGTACGCTGGCTGTATTCGGCAGCATCACCTAAAAGGAAGCCTTCCCCTCCTATCATAAGGATATAAGAAGTTGAATCGTTGATATTGGTGCTGTTATAGAAGGACATAAAGCAGGGAACACCGTAACTACGCTTCGGATCACAGATAAACTCACTGATCTCCTCAATACTTGAGAGAGAACGTATATCATCTACTGAAGCCTGGATAGGGCTTACACCGGCTGCATCCCTGGCATCCCAGTCAAGGATGGCGTTATACAGCGAACGTACCAATTCCGCATCATGTCCGGTGAGGGTATCATCCTGAAGCAGCGCAGTAGCTTTTGCTTCTGTATCAAGGGCAACCTGCGTAAACGCTCCGTACTGGGCATAGCCGTCAGGGAACTGCGCATCCTTAAGCCAGTCATAATTCTGATACAGATGAAAATCATCTTTTAAAGAAAGCGTCATTCCGTCACTTATGTTTTCCTTAAGATCGGAATCGATCCACGGTGAACCGCCGCCCGTAACAGCCTCATCAGCCGGCTCTTCCTCCTCAGTTACCGTCTCAGCCGGTTCCTGATCGGCCGGAGCTTCCGTAGGCTCCGAAGTTTCCCCGGTCTGCTCAGGTTCGGCTGCAGGTGTTTCATTCCCCCTGCATCCTGTATTCAGCACCATTACTGCCGCCAGTGCGGCAGCTATCCATTTCTTTTTCATCTCTTCTCCTCCCTATACAAATAATATCTGTCAGGTGTCTCTTTAGATTTACCTGACTTACAGTAATATATTCTATCAGACTTCCGTCGCAAATCAATATATTTTGCCCTTCAATCCTACGCGTTGAATTATAACAAACAGTGGACGCTTGCCCCGAAATATGGTATTATGTTAAGCGGACGTTTGAAAACACTAACCCCGGAGGGCTTATGTACGCTATAGATTTTCACGCAGACGATTATGCTGCATCTTTAGAGAATTCAAAACGCATCATTGAACTGGTGCAGGCAGGACGAATTGATTCTTTCAGTGTTCTCCCCAACATGGCATGCTTTGATGAATGCATGAAGCTTCTTAAAGAGAACTGGAAACACTTTCCCAAAAAGCCCCTCATCTCCGTGCATATCAATCTGATAGACGGTTACTGGCTCTCCTCAAAGAATAAAGACCGTATAATAAAGAATTCCTGGGGCAGGATCTTCCTGCATACCATGATACCCGATAACAAAAGAAACAGGCTGCTGGCTTCCTATTCCCGTGAAATAGAGGCCCAGATAAAGGCCGTAACAGAAAAGACTAAGGATCTTAAGGATGATAACGGAGACCCGGTTGCGCTGCGCATAGACAGCCATGTGCACACCCATATGATACCTCTGGTATTCGACGCCCTGATGGACGCCCTTGCCAGAACAGGACTGCGCAATGAGGTGAAATTCATACGCTGCTCTACCGAGCCTCTGTCAATGTTCCTCTTTACGCCGGGCATCGCAGGCACCATACCGCCCGTTAATATCGTAAAGAACATCATGATCCATATATTAAGCCATTTTGTAAGGGATAAATTAAGAGGCATGAACATCGACACCGGAAGGCTCTTTGGCGTGGCCATGACCGGCGAGATGGATCTTAAGCGGGTCAGCATACTTCTTGATAAGATGACCGCTTACGCAAAGAAAAAGGACGCCTATCTGGAGATACTCTCCCATCCCGGACGCACGGCCCAGTCGGAAAAAAGTCCCGAATACGGTCCCGATGATATCAAGGCTTTCCTTTCCCCGAACCGCGACGTAGAATACAGGATGTTAATGGAGATCAAGCGATAAACTATATTCCGTGCCAGTCATTAATACGTGCCAGTCACCATGAACACTCCGTTAACTATCGTTAACGATCTGTTCATGGTGACTGGCACGGTTAATTGTAAATAATAACATCAACATTATCCACGCTGCTGCGCTGATCATGAGCCCGGGTATCAGGCCTTCGGGAATATAGCGCAGCTCAAGTGTTCCGGCCTCACTGACCGGAATATATAAGAATGC
>CAMVRS010000046.1 GCA_947169935.1 uncultured Lachnospiraceae bacterium | reverse complement strand
AAGCCGCAGATTATTATAAATCACTTGAAAAAGGTGAGGCACGTCCCCTCTATCCCTCCAATGAAGCTGAGTACGACCGCTATCTGGAACTGCAGAAACAGCGCCTTGGCGTTGCCGCCCGCTTAAAGAGCTACTTTGCATCTAATTTCCAGTACACCATGGCTCCCGGAGCCACCCCCCGCAGCAAGGATGTGGTGGCGTATTTCCTTACCGTACAGAAGCGTGGCTACTGCGCCCACTTCGCCTCTTCCTCTGTCATGATACTGCGTCATATGGGCATACCCACACGCTACGTGGAAGGCTATATGATGACCTGGAGCGAAATGATGGAAGGTACTCCCGTATCAGACAATGCCGATGGCTGGCAGACACCGGCCGGAACAATACTGCCCGGCAGCGGTATACTTGAAGTACCTCTTACAGACGGTGCTGCCCATGCCTGGATAGAGATCTATCTGGACGGCTACGGCTGGATCCCTTACGATACTACGCCCCCTTCCGACGAAAATGATGTTCCGGTGAACCTGGACTTCTTCAGCCTCTTCTCCGGACTCTTTACCCAGACCAACAGATCTGCGGCCAACGGAAACAACGCCACTAATCCCATACAGCTGCCGAATAATACAGGCACTTTTGCCTTCCTTGGCAGCCTTTCCTTCCTGCTTCGTCCCCTGGGCATACTGCTGGCGGCTCTGCTGCTGTTCATATTAAGCTTCCCGCTGATACGGTTTATCCGCGAGGAGTACAATATACGCCGCCACTGCAGCCGCGGTGAATTCTCCGGCGCACTGCTGATCTACTACAGACGTTTTATCAAGAAACTCATTTCCGCCAAGGTGATGGCTGTGGAACATCCCACCATCCGCGACAGCTACGAAATGCTGGTAAATACAGGCGTTGATGGGACGCCTCTTGATACAAACGATGCTGACGGGCTGCGGAACACTGTTGAACATGCTGCGTTCGGTAGTAGTGAGCTGGGCCGCGATGAATACGACCGCAGCCGTGAGCTGTTAAAGAAACTCACCGGAAAGATACGCAAACAAAAGAAGAGTAAATAGATCAGATATAAAAAGAGCTGTGAAAGATCCATTTTCACAGCTCTCTTTGTATAGTTTTAGCAATCTTTTCTCAGGAATACTTCTTAATATATTCCATAGCCTTTTCAGGCGTCAGATCAAATTTGTTTTCCAGTTTCTTCTGGATAACATCTTCCGTGACAGCATCTTCGATCTTATCCTCTATAAAAACGCGGATGCCTTCTTCTCTTCCTTCTTCTCTTCCCTCTTCTCTGCCCTCGGCCTTTCCTTCACGGTGAGCCTTGATCACATCCATTTCTATTATCTCGCCGCCCATGATCTCACCAACCTTTCCCTGAATGATCTCATTTTTCCTGGTCAAGTTATATGCTACTCTGTGAGTTGCCCTGATTATAACGCTTTTTGAATAGTAAGACAAGCAGCCGGCATTAACTTCTGCTTCCAGCCTGTCGAACATTCTGCTGTAGAAATCCCCAAACTGCTTTAGTTTCTCTTCATCATTCTCAATAAGATTAAAACTCTTCTCCATATTGAAAATATAAAACGGTATCAGGAAATACAATTTTTCGGCAAATATCTTCTCAATGTCTATGTCCGACATACGAATAACCCTGACCGGATAACTCACATCTCCACCTGATGTACGTATTGTGATACGCATTTCAGACGGAGGATCACCTTCACTTCGTAAAAACAGTATACAAGCGACCGGTATCTCTACTATCAGTTCATTCCTGCTCATGCTATGGTTGTCCAGAGCGATCTGGGTATCATACTCAAACATTCTTAACATAACAGTGCTGTCATAAGCTCCGCTCTCACATTCATGGTGATACTTATGCATTTTGCCATCCCTTATGATCCCAAATGCAGCATCCGTGACCCTTTTCTTTTCGGTATGATCATCTCCTTCAATATAGTGTTCATTACGCAGCCTTATCACTTTATCATCTTTGTCATAATCCGTTCCATGGCAAAAATTCACATAATCGATAAGTATATCATCACATTCGCCTTCCATCGTACGAAAAGCATCATCATACGGAAACTGTGAATATAAATCATCCATTTATATATACTCCTTTCCAAAAATATAAAAAATAACAACCTGTTTAACTCATAAGTAAATAAAACCGAGGATTTCTGACGAAATGTCTTAGAATCCTTGATACTGCCTTCTCAGATAGGCGAAGTATATCACATAGATGATTTGATGTAAAGTATAAAAAAAGAGGCAGCCGGTTGGCTGCCTCTTGACGCTCATAACTAACTCAATCGAACCTCTAATTAGTAGTCGCTTTCTTATATACTTCCCAAGTCTCAGAGCCGGAAGGTGCGGTAACTTCAGCTTCAGACCACTCACCTGTTGTTCCGTCATAATACAGCGTTGTGCTTTCATCTTCATATTTCATCCATGCGATAGTAAAAGCATCATGTTGTTTATTTCTTGCATTATCAGCACCGGTCGGAGTTGTATACTTTGCTTTGCATGCAACTGAAACGCTGTTAACAGAGGGTGACAGTTTGGTTATATCTGCAGTATCTATAAAGTTTTGGTTATGCGTCTTATTATTCTTAATATCCGCAGGAACTGACTTGCTGCCGTAGATAGCTGACATCTCAGCCTGTGCTGCTGTCAGAACTGTTCTTGCGTTTATCATTGACTGTTTGCTCTTAGCCTGATCGATATAACCCAGCAGTGCAGGTACCAGGATAGCGGCCAGAATAGCCAGGATAACCAGTACTACGATCAGCTCTACCAGTGTGAAACCTTTGTTGTTACTCTTTAAATTCCTTTTCTTCATGTGTTCGACCTCCTTATCGTCTTTTGTGATATGATCTGCGTTCGATTTATTATCACGCCCGCATCTGAATTATATATCGTCATTATACGACTATACTTTAGACTTTTCCAATATTTTTTTATATGTTTCATGCCGTTTTTTTCTTATTCCGGCATGGAGATGTTATGTCAACTAAAAGATCCTTCGCTTCGCTCAGGATGACATGTAGGAGCCGCCCTCAGGATGACAACTGTTAGTCGTAGTAAGCCACCTTCACCAGTTCTTCGACGGTGGTGAGGCCCTCTTCCACCAGTTCCATGGCGCTTTCCTTAAGGGTCAGCATACCCAGGGTATTCCTTGCGTAATCCTTAATCTCTTCAGCCTGGGCGTTGGCAGATATCATGGCGCGGACCTTCTTATCCACAGGCAGGATCTCGTGGATGGAGATACGCCCTTTATAGCCTGTATTGTTACACTGGGCGCAGCCAACGGCATGGCGCACCTGTGGCAGCATCCTGCCGGCTATATCTGCTTCCCTGTCGGTCATGGGTCCCCAGGTGGAGCAGAAAGGACATACCTTACGTACAAGTCGCTGGGCGATAACGCCTACCAGTGAGTTTGCCAGCATGAAAGGCTCAATGCCCATATCCACAAGACGGACTACCGTAGAAGCCGCATCATTGGTATGCAGGGTGGAAAGCACCAGATGGCCTGTGATAGCCGCACGTACCGATATGGCAGCGGTTTCATTATCACGCGTCTCACCAACCATTATGATATCGGGATCCTGTCGCAGCAGTGCCCTCAGACCTACTTCAAAGGTCAGGCCGGCCACATTGTTAACCTGCATCTGGTTAAGCTTAGGCACATTCTTCTCCACGGGATCCTCAATAGTGGATATGTTAACGGAGCGCTTGGAAAGAGCCTCCAGTATCATATAAAGGGTCGTGGACTTACCGGAACCGGTGGGTCCGGTAACATAGATGATACCGTTTGGTGAATCCAGCATCTTCGATACCAGCTCATAATACTTCTGCTTCATACCAAAGGTTCCCGAATTATCGATGGTGGCTGCGGAAGCCAGAAGTCGCAGCACTGCTTTCTCACCGAATACCGTAGGGATCACAGAAACACGGACATTCAGGTTAGTACCTTCAATACTGGTACGGAAGTGACCGTCCTGAGGCACACGGCGTTCTGCTATGTCCAGGTCACCCAGTATCTTGATACGGGCTATCAGTGAATTATGTATGCTCTTCTGCAGCTGCATTATATCGGTGATGACGCCGTCCAGACGCATACGTACGGAGGTATGAGTCTCAAAAGGCTCGATATGAACGTCGGATACGTTGGAGTTATATGCCCTTATGATAAGACTGTTTAAAAGGTTGATAATGGGGGTATCGTCATCGGCGTCCTCAACGTTTACCTCCACTATCTGTTCCACAAAGTTAGAGCTCTTTGCCGCCTTATCTGCAGCCTTTCTGGCGCTTACTTCCGAATAGTAATACTGAATGGCGTTTTCCAGCTGCGCCTTCTCACAAAGCTTTATTACCAGCTGCGCACCGGTTATCTGGCGCACGTCCTCAATACCGTAAAAGTTAAGGGGATCGTTTACTATGATATAGAGGGACTGTTCATCCTCTGCATAGGGCATCATGCAATATTTTTCTGCCAGCGCCTTGGGGATACGTTCCACAGCCTTTATATCCACGGTAAGGTCGCCCACATTAACCACTTCGTGATCCAGCCTGCGGCCCAGGGCGTCAAGCATCTGGCGCTCATTTATAAAGCCAAGGGCTATCAGGGCAGCGCCCATCAGCACGCCCTTATTCTCCTTCTGGTAAGCTATGGCCTGACCTATCTGATCGTCTGTAACGTAGCCGAATTCCTTCAGCACATCACCTATTCGTATGGCGTTATTTCTTTTAACTTCCATTATTCAAGCTCCTTTTTTAAGATCCTTCGCTTCGCTCAGGATGACACGCCTGGAATGCTTCGCTCAGGATGACATGCCTGAAACTCTTCACTCAGGATATCCGTTCATATTTATTCTCCTTCGAGTTCTTCCGCCTCCTCGACAGGTTCGCTCTGGTCGCACATGTATAATGTAAGGTTCAGATTAAGCACTGTGGTAGACTGCATCGTGGGAAGATACTCCCCGGTCTCTGCGTCATAATCATTGACCATGGATACCTGCTCTGTCCAAACTACATTACGAACAAGCAGCAGCTGGTCGTGTTTTGAAATATCTTCGATCAGACCTTTAAGGTCTTCCATCTCACCTGCGAGACGCATGGAAATATCCACACCGTATACTTCGGAATTGTACGCCACGGAGCTGGTATACTCAAAAGGATCCTCTTCGGAACTTCCCGAACTGTCGCTTTCATTTTTAAGCCTCTCCGCTTCATCGGCTACTATCACCGCCAGAGCAGAATACTGATAGGGTTCAACGGGAACAGGCTGGGATCCTATCCTGATGGACAGATCATAAGCCGCAAGCCCGCGGTCAAGCACCATATTGGTAAAGAGACGGTCTATCTCACTTGAAGACATGAGGGGGAAGAAATGATCCTTCACACCGGATATATACTCTTCGTAGGTCTCTGCTTCGGTTTCATACATAAACAGCTTGGACAGCTTAGCATCGTTCACTTGCTGCGCCACCCGCTGTTTCTCAAGCTCTTTGCTCATCTTTGTATTATCTTTGATCGCCGGGCGTATACCCCACCATCCAAAGCCAACCACTATCACGATAATGGAAAGTATGACTACCAGTCTTTTATCTCTTTCAGTCATCTGTACCTGCATATTACCACCTACCTTCCTGCGCTCTCTGCAAGTGTGCAGGAGACGTGTATATTCCAGGTATTGTTATTGGAGTTTAAGCTGTATCCGGAATAGGATACCGAACTGAAGATATCCTCACTCTGTATCCTGGAGATGAACTTATTGATATCCTGAACCCTCTCCGAATTAGCCGTAAAGCTCAACACGCCAGCCACCGCATCAAAGCTGGTGATCTCGATCTCCGCATAACCTGTTGCACAGCGTTCCAGCGGCTCACGTATCTTATCATTGAATACGGGATAGGTCTCCACAGCATTCTTAATATTTATATAGCTGTTATAGCGGTCGCTTCCCTCTGTCATACCGTTAACGGCCTGATCGTACATGGCCAGATTCATCATTGTTGCCGGATTCTCATTATAAGCCTTTAGGTCTTCCAGTTCAGCCTCCGTCTTTTTCTTCTGAAGAACGAATACCACTGTCAGTGCCAGCATTATAACAAATACAACAGCTATCAGTATAAAGCTCTTCTGCCAGAAAGCATCCACCTTCTTCTCTTTTTTCAGGGAGCTGAAGGCGGTGAGCAGATTGTTGGTCTTATCCTGGCCGAAAATACCGGACAATGCGGGCAGCACAGCGGTCAGATCAAAGCGTCGCCCCACCTTCTGGGAGAGACCGCAGTCATACCACTCTACAGCCGCCTCTATACGCGACGCGGATGTCATCTGCCGGTACACATCGATATCAAGGCCTTTTATGCCTGCCACGAATATATTCTGGATGGGCGTATCCATCTGATTAGCCTTCATGAACTGGGTCAGCTGTGAAAGAGCGCGAACACACTCTTCCATGTATTCTTCGGTGCCAGGCTCGTTAAAGCAGCGCTGTCCCGAATAATACACGAAGTTTCCTTCTGCCCACAGCACGTTGGTGAGCATGTTATCATCTGCCACCTGCACGACGAAATTCTTGCAGCGCTTTCCCGCTGTCTGCTCTATCATCCTTATCATCGTGCCTTCACTTGAATAGATGCCCTTAAGGCTTATACCGGCATCATTAAAGAGATCCACATAATCCTTTATAAATTCAGCGTCTACGGTCTCGGCGTATACTTTCTTAACCTTACTGCCCTTTTCAACCGCAAGAGATGTATAACCGTAGACCGGTCTGGTATCATCTCTGGAAATATCATTGAATTCCCTTGCCACAAATTCCATGGTCTTGTTGTGGCTCATGGACGGCAGCTCTATCCTTTTTCCGGCTATCTTCGAGCTGTTTACCACCAGGCTGACATCCTTTGTTGACAGCTTGTTATGCGCAAAGAAACCTTTTATGAACGGAGCCAGGGCTTCCGGATCCATGATCATTCCGTTGATCACACTGCCCTCCGGAGACGCCATGGTGTATGCTGCCGTAGGCTTGGCACTATGTCCGCTGCCTCTGGCCGTAACCACCTGTATCTGCTTGTTTGAGATGTAGATCACAGTGCTCATTATATGTTAATCCTCCCCCTTAGCCTGCAGAGCTGGCTATAGTCTGATAAGATCCGTATATAGGCTGGATGACCGCTATCATAATAAATCCTACGATAACTGCCATTACAACTATCATTGCCGGTTCAAGCATTGCCACCATCTTGCTTACCGCCATCTCGGAATCAAATTCCATCTGATCCGCTATGGATATGAGCATGGAATCCAGGGCGCCGGTCTCTTCACCGACCATAACCGTGGAAGCCAGCTTTTTGGTGAAGCCATCCACTTTATCGATTGCCGTAGAAAGATTCTCACCGGCGCGGATCGCGGCTATAAGCTCATCGAACTGTGACTCGATGTAGGTATTGCCTATGGTGGTCTTCGCTATGGTAAGACAGGTAAGTATTGAGATACCTGCCGAATAAAGGCTGGAAAGTGTCCTTGCAAAACGCGCCGTATAGACTATCTTCCGGAGCTTGCCGATAACCGGCATATGTACTTCAAATTTATCGCGATAGTATCTTATCTTAGGGATCGAAAAGAAAAGCTTTAGCGCCATATATCCCACTACTCCAACAAAGATAAGCACATACCAGCGGTTCTTCACAAAATCACTCATGCCCATCAGGATCCTTGTGGCAGGCGGAAGGCTCTCCATCTGCGCAAAGAGTTCCTCAAACTGGGGCAGCACAAAGCCCATAATGACTATGACTACAGCCACTATCATCACGCCCAGTATCTTGGGATAGGTCATGGAGCTCTTTATCTTCTGGTTAAGGCGGTGCTCCTTACTGTAATACTCTGCCATCTGCTCGGCAACCATATCCATGTTACCGGCATTTTCGGAGCTTCGGATCATGTTGATAAAAAGGCTGGGGAAGGTATCTCCCTGCTCCAGAAGCGCATCTGAAAGCGGCATACCCTGACGAACGCTCTTTAATACATCCGCATATATCTCGCGCTCCTGGGGTTTTATGGATTCATCCTCGGAAACTATCTTAAGCGCGCGCACCAGCGTGACGCCCGCATTTATCAGCTTACCCAGATTACGTGAAAAATCAGCCAGACGATCGGCTTTAAGACGCCTGGTCCTTACCTTGCCCTTCTGCTCTTTTGCTTCGATCAGGAATTTTCCTTCATTCTTAAGCTTATCGTGCAGATCCTGCTCGCTGGCTGCGTTCATGATCCCCGAAAAAGCTTTTCCCTGTTCGTCTTTTGCCTTGTACCTGTAGGCTGCCATCTGGTATATCTCCCCTTAGTAAACGAATATCCTCCACAGATAATCCACTGTCCAGTCTTCCTGCTCTCCATCTAATGTGAAAGTCACAAGATAGTGCGGAGTCTTATAAGTAAACATCTTTACTTCCCTGGTCTTCCTGTCATAAGACAGCAGGGTAACGCCGTCTTCCACACCGGCATATCGCGCGATAGCTTCCAGAGCGGCATCCGAAAGTCCTGTATGCCTCTCCGGCGCATAAATGCTTTTGCCCACGCCATACTGCTCGATATCGGCAGTCATCATTGCCAGCCGGACATTCTTTGCCTCCCTTAATGCAAAACGGCCTTCGGAATGCACCTTAAACACAAAGAAAGCTCCCAGCAGTATGACTACCACTACTGCCGCGATCAGAATAAACTTTATTACATTGACTACCTGCCTTTCGTTGTGTTCCTGCGGAGTTTCCATTTAGTTTTTGCCATAATCCGTTGCAACGCGCAGCGGAATACTATACCCCTTTGCATCTTTATCACTCAGATTATACATTTTAACATATTTATAGAAAAAATACTCGCCATATTGAGGGCTTTCCAGAGTAAGATATACTCCGACTATGTTTCCCGGGTAATCTCCGCCGTCTTTTTCATAATCTTCTGCTCTTCCCGCAGCCGCATCCAGATCAGAATTCTGATTTACTTCTTCAGCATAACCCTGATCGGCAGGCACAAATCTGAGAGATTTGATCCTGTATCCCATATACACAGCCTCATCAAAAGTCCAGATGACTTCATCACGATGTGCAGCCTTATACTCGTCTGTATATTCTTTGCCGTCCATTATAGGATTGATCTCAAAATATCTGATCTTCAGATCCCCGTCTTCTTCATATATCTGCATATGGGTATCGGTTCTGTCGTATAAATCTATCTTATATCCGGAACGGTTTTTCAATTCAAAATCCTTAGGATCCTGGAATATAACCGGCTGGGTATACACATCATCCAGAGAAACCTTCGCGCCTTCTATCTCACCGCAGATCTTTCCCATCAGCACATCGGCAACCTGTCGGCCATAGGTCTGCCCCTTAACATCAAAAAACACATTGGTCACATTAGCGATCACCACTGCTGCTGCGCTCATAAAAATACCTAACAGAGCAAAACACACAATAAGCTCTATCAGGGTTGCTCCTTTATTCGGTTTTGTACGTAAGCAGCGTTTCATATCATTTTCCTTAGTTCCCCGGCGCCGGTGCAGGCGTGGGTGCCTGATAATGGAAAGTTAAAGCTCCCGGTCTGGGCAGCTGTTCTTCGTTGATAAGCGGATCGATACAGGTGTATGCTGTAGCCGCCGTATTATACAGATAAAAATAATCGTTATTCTTTGCCTTATCGTAATCATTTCCATAATCTGTATATTTCTGAAGATCGGTTTTCCCTTCTTCTACATCCAGTACCAGCCAGAAACGGCATTGATTGACCGAAGCAGAAACCTCTGCTGCCGGAACGCTGCTGTAATAATTTACATAACTGACAAACTCCGGATCCGGTTCATTAAGATACATCTCTCTTAAAAACATCTGGTTCAGGCGCGCCGAATCCACAGCCTGTGTCCTCAGCCTGCTTGAAAAATCAACTATATGAAAGAGTATGGCAAGAATAGCCGCCAATACGGTAAAGGCCGCCAGCGTCTCTATCAATGTAGTACCTTTATTTTGTTTTAAGCCATTCCTTCTCATCATCTCAAATACGGCTTTCCTTTACTATTCGCATCCGATAAACTTCCAGCGCCATTTGTAACGCCTGTCAATACTGTTCTTGGCCGGATTGATAGCCCCCTGGGTGGATGTGGTAGGATACGTACTGACTATAGCATTATTCTTTCCGCCTACCTGCCATAATTCATACTCACTGCATACCACATAACTCTGGCTTCCCGATCTGCACTCAACCTCCACAAAAAGATGGGCCTTTTCCTCTTCGGATTCCGGCGCGGTCCACCACATACACACTTCCGTATTGCTGGGGAAACCGTTTATGCTTACCGAATCCGATTTATTGAGTTTAAAATATCTCTTTGCATCAGCCGCCTCATGATTTGCAGATCCGGGTTTATAATCGGGCCAGCTCGGCATTATCTTATCGGGATTCTTAACGGTATCAAATCCTGTGATTATATTATATCTAAGGTATTTGCATAACAGACTCTCTTCCGAATCCGCTGTAAGCTCTTCCCTGATAGCCATTGACAGGCTCTTTGCCGCCTCGGCGTTTTTATCAGCCTGCATACTGTTATTCTGCGAACTGTACAGATTATAAGACACTGCCAGCAGGGAAAAGCAGAATATCATAAGAATAGCTATGATAGTAATACATACCATCATTGCCACGCCACGATCATCAAGTTTTTTTCCTTCTCTCCCTGTCATTTTCCCTGTCACCGCAGTATGCTGTATATCTTTTCTTCCATTTTGCCAACCCAGTCATTATCCTTCGTAGCGGTAAGCGGATCGGGATTGAAATCCAGTCCGCTGATCATCGTGCCGTCTACAGCCGCATAATAGATCCGGCTTTGTCTGCTGAAGCAAAGACTGTAAGTACCGTCCTCAGCTTTGTACGCCGAAAGATTGGTTACCGCATCACTCTTATCCAGATTCTTCTTAGTTGCAGGAACGATCACCTCTATATGATAGATAACGCCTTCTTCCTTTTCTACCGAAGGATCCTCCGTATCTATTCCCATCTTTTCGAATATATCATACAGGGTAACCGGCACATCCTTATCTACAGCTATGGCAATATTTTCCGAAACGGTTATATCCTCTCCGTCTTTTGTATAAGACACTTTAGAGATATAAGCGCCGTCGGTTTCAGCTGTATACGTCTCTCCTCCGTCAAAGGTAAGATCCTGTTTATCGGTATGCGTTATATCCGACAGTGTGTCATATATACAGTAATTATTCGCTGCATCGATTGCACCCGGACATAATGTATTGCATCCTCCTGCTTCAAGACAGCTGTTTACAGACGCATCAGCTATTCCGGTAATGCCGTATTTCGTGCCATTTACCAGAGTCCCGTAATTTCTGCAGTTTGTAATGGAAATGTTTCCATCAGCAGCTCTTACCGCTACGATCCCCGCTGCAATGTCCGGAGCATTAATATTTCCCATATTTATCGATTCGGCAAATACTGCTCCTTCGGCAGCCCCGGCTATACCCGCTGCTGATCCTCTTACGTTTATTATAGCAGCTTTATTAACGCAGTTTTCTATCCTTCCGGCATTTAATCCTGCAAAAGCTCCCGCCGCTCCGGCCTCATCTGCTGTATCAGCTGCATAAAGTTCAGTTTTTACATCCCTGTCTATCGTTATGCCGCTGATCAGGCCCTCATTTCTTCCTGCAATAAGGCCTGCATATTTGCCACGTACCCGGATCTTTCTGCCTTCAGTATTGAGTGTGGAAGAGATCCCATCACCCGAATACAGTATCTTTCCGTTCGCTGTATTCAGTCCGCAGATACCTCCGCCATAATCCTCACCATAAGCAGCAATTACATATCTGCACTCTGCCGAAACATATATCGTTCCGTCGTTCTGCCCGCAAAGTCCGCCGGTTATCATGCCTCCCTTCACGTCAAAATCTTCAGTTTCGTTTCCATATCCGCTCTTATTCTCTATTCCTTCGAAATAACCGGTGATCCTTCCACCCTCTGCATTTCTTCCACATAAACCTCCGACAAATTCATGATGCCCGATATATCCAAAGGCGCTGCTTTCATCTGTGACATTTACGGCATATCCCACATCACCGTTTGAGATAGTGCCAAGATTAAGTTCGCAGAGGTTTCCGAAATAATAGGAGTTCGACGTTATCAATCCCATATTGGAACAGTAATCCAGGACCATCCTGCTTCCCGTCTTTCCGATGATACCACCTGCATAGGTATATGTATCATCAGTCGTTGTTATAACTTTGCAGGTATTTTCATGCCTGATATACAGGCTCTGGGCATCCGGCACATATCCCAAAAGACCGCCCGCATAATACTGTGCGCATACTGTGCCGGCATTGACCGTTAAGCTTTCAAGCTTAAGATTATTGATAGCTTTGCCGCCGTTTAGCCCGTCATGATCGGAAACAGACGCCGCGCCGTCCGAATAAGCCAGCCCGGAAACCTTCATTCTTCCGGAATCAAATGCATTAAGCACATCCATTACTCTTCCGATATCAGCTGTTTCTGCTTCGCCAGTAATATATTTATATAATTCTACAGGACCATCAGACCATGATTCCGATGAGATCTCATAAAAACCACAATATCCGCCTGCAGCAACATCAGCCGAAATGTACATATTACTGTTATCCACCTTATACAAAGAAGGTGGAGCTATTTCTTTATCAAGACCGCTTGAGCATTGCGTTGTCAATACCACTCCGGCATATCCTCCGGCAAAATACTTGGCCCTTACTTCTGTCACGCCGGATTTAATAGCTGACGAAGATCCGTCAGCTGCCTGCCTTGTCACTGCACCGACAATACCGCCCGCAAAGAATCCGTCCGCTCTTACGGCCTGTATACCGCTATCCTTAGCCACAAGCTCAGCCCTGATACGACACGCTACATTTTGATTATAACCATACAAATATCCGACATATCCGCCGACATAATTCTTTCCGTGAACTATAAAATCCCCGTCAACAACTAACTGGTTTTTGATCCCGGCTCTCATGGCCATTCCGCAGATGCCTCCTGCATAGTCCTGTGCCGCCAGGATGTAGCTGCCCCTGAAGCCAGTCTTATCCTCTACATCTATCAGATTATCCGATCCCGCATCAACGAAATAGCAGTTGTTTACCGAGCTGTAACGCCCGTCTCCGTTATCAACATCTGCAGCACCTGCCGCTCCGCCTACATAACTGTCTCCATATACGATCGTATTAATTTCCGAAGTACCTACTCCGTTATAATTGATCGTCATGGAATCGTATCCCACAAGACCGCCGGAATAATTGCAGATAAATTTATCTTCTTTTCCCGGAGCAGTCATTCCGATAAGTTTAAGCATCATCTGCTTTGAATAGGGATCCAGAAGACTGCTGCAATTACTGATCTTCTCACCATTATAACCGCAGATGCCTCCTACCCAGCCTTTAAGAGCCATTCCGTTTTCTCCGCCGGTAGCAAAGGTAAGACCTGTATTAAGTACTTTATCAATGTTACCGGAGCTGCTGTTTTGCCCCTGTTCCGGCTGATCCAGTTTAAGCTTCCAGGTATCATACTGCCAGCGTTCCAGACCTTCTAGAGTCTTAGGTGTAAAATAATTATTATCTTTAAACTTCGGCGTTCCTATGATACCGGCTATTCCGCCAACCATATTCTGCCCTATAACATTGGCCGTGTTAACGGTATAGCCCTCATCATTTATAAAACCGCATGCCTGCATTGCCCCGGCGTATCCGCCAACATAATGACATCCGAATATATATGCATTACCTCTGTTGTCTCTTGCTTCATTCATCGATGAAGAACAGTTTTCAAACAGTGCCATTCTGGCAAATCCGGTAAATCCGCCAACATATGAACCTCTGAGTTCGGAGATCATAGAACTGAAACCGTCTTTTTCTCCGCTGATCAGCCTGTTGATCTCTTCATCCGAATACAGCCAGTAACTTGTGCAACCAACAAAGCGGACAGCCAGCTTATCATAATCTATCGTAAGCTTTCCGTCATCGGGAGTATTATCACACGCCATACCGCATATTCCACCGATATAGTACGCCTTCATCTGATTGGCGTTTTCTCCCTTATCTATGCCGTCATTATGAGTATTCCCGTAATAATCATAGATAGGCAGCGCCTGTATCCTTCCGTAATTTTCATTTTCATAAAAGGCAACCGAATTCATTGACAGATGGTTTCCGCCGGCATTCAGATCCGTTACCGTATAACGGTCTGTCTTTCCATCACCATACCTGACTATGGATCTGCCGATTATACCGCCCAGATAGGAATGTCCTGCTACCTGTGCTTCATTCACAAGTGCATTATAACTAACAGACGGAGCCTCTGTATTACTGTATTTCTGGTATCCGCAGATTCCGCCCACATCATGAATGCCCACAACAAAGCTGGTATTGCGTCCAAAAAGCTCATTTTTCAGGTAATTCTTAAGTAAAGCAGAGTCATCTTCATATCTGCCATACTGGAACTGATAATAATAAGTATCACCGTCTTTATTGCTCCCGTTAAAATGAGGAACAACTACCATAAGATTTTCGATCTTATTTATAAATGTTTCCTCAGCATTATCTACTCCGGAGGTATTCTCTTCATTCTTCAGATACAGGCCGGAAAGAGTACCGAGGTTCTCACCGACAAAGCCTCCCACCTTATAAGATCCGAATACTTTATGCTTAGCAAGTGTAAGATCTGTGATCGTACCAAAATTATATGCAAACAGGCCGGTGGGATGTTTTCCTTTGGCACGTTCAAACTCCAGCTTATCAAAGTTGCTGTCACGCTCACTCTTGTCCTTTGAAAGTGACAGACGGTTTAAATTCTGCGCGCTTAAGCCGTATACGCCAAAACGTTCGTTTGCATCTGTTGATATCAGCAGATTACTGATAGAGTAATTATCTTCGGTATCACTTTCAGCAGTAAACGTATCGCCGTAATTCAGCTGTCTGAATGAAGGGAATTCTATCGTTTCGGTTTCAAACCCGCCTATGCCTATACCGGGATCACCTTCTGTTCCCGCTCCGTAATAAGAGTCGAAGAAATAATTCTCACCTACTGAACTGCCCATGTATTTGTAGGCAACAAAATTACGCCAGTCAATATTCCTGATCAGCTTAAACGTACGATGGTATTTCTGGTGCCAGTCCTTATTATACTGCAGATCACCCTGGGGTATTGATGAACCGCCGACAATATCTTCTATCTTATCAGCATAATCCTCAACAAAACGCAGATTATACAGATGTCTTCCGTTAGATATCTTATACTCAGCCTCGTCACCGTTTTGACGTGTGACAGAATCAAAGGTCACATATTCTCCGGCATGATTCGTTTCTCCGGAAAACAATTCCTCTCCTGCAGCATCTGCCGTATCCTTAACCTGGAGTTTGATATAGATCCTGTCCGCATCCAGTCCGAATCGGTAAAAACTGTAAGTCTTACGGAATGCCTTTTCCGCATTTTCCTTATCTTCTGCAGTGACAGTATCTCCGGTATCAAGTCCCAGTGCGGTTGCAAGGGTTATGGACTGGGCCTGCACATCGGCAGCGTCAAGCGCTATCCTTATAGCCCTGTCTCCTCTGGCGGTAAGCTCTACCCACATAGGTACCCTGAATGTTTTTTCTGCTCCCGAAGGATAATATATAGCTTTGACCTCACGAGCGTTTTCACCCTGAGCCAGTTTCATTCCTGCAGGAAGAGGGTCTGAATTATCAATTTCAAATTCCAGCGTCATCACTTTAGTATCATCGCCTGCTATATCCGGGTCGTAAACCTCCACTGAAAAGGCTGTTTTTTTACCGGTTCCGAAAATGACATCTGCGTCTTCGGCATCAGGTACATATATGATATCAAGTATTTCTTCATTCCTGAGGTCTACAGTTCCGGCCGTAAGATTTAAGATGCTCTCGGTCTTGCCTTTTATAGGCATAGACAGGGTTTTAACGCCGTAATACCCAAACATCAGATCATTACGCGTGCTTTCGCTTCTGTCCCTGACACATACTCCCGAATCATCATAACTCAGTTTATCTGCGCTCGAACTGTAACATACCGCAAGCACCTGTGCCGCATCAGGAGAAAACTCTATAATGATAGACGAGTCATTCAGTATCGACTTATCGGAAATATAGGAAGTGATAAGCTTATACAGCAATACCTTACCGGGATCATCCAGCTTTCCCTCAAGGAAATTCTGATAATCACCGGGTACGCCGGAAACAGAAACGACAGTTCCCTGGCTGGCTTTTCCGGAAGTCCACATCTGATCCCAGACATATTCATTGCCGTCAGGATCCGTGATCAGAGAACCGATATTGCCTGCTGTGATCTGTGTCACTCCGGAATAGTATCCGTCTCCGTTCTTTATCTTTCCGATAACTTCGCTTTCCAGTGAACCACTTGCAGCATATTCCGACAGCTGTGTCTGCGCTGCGATGAAGATAGCCTCTGCATTGGCATTAAGCTGTTTCATTTTCGACCAGTCCTGCCATGCCATTATCCCCACAGCACTCAAAGAAAGCATGATGACCATGATGATCAGCACTACGATCATCTCCATCAGAGTGAAACCGGTATTATTCAGTTTTCTTTTTCTCTGAAACGCCTTCATACTTTAAAACCCTGTCGCTCCTGCTTAACCCGATACGTTAGTTTCCAAAAACCTTATAAATATCCCTTAAATCGTTATATGTTTCGATGCAGTTACCTTTATTTTCCGTTTTCCCCGTACAGTTATAGAGAGTACACATTCTTGATCTGAAAATCTTGTCTCCGTTTGAAAGTGTTATTTCACCATTATCCATAACATCTTTAACATCCGTCCTGTCCCAGGTACCGTCATAATAAACTACCGCATCGCTGTCGGCTTTTTCCACATATACCATAACATATACTCTGTAGCCCTTTTTCAGCCCCGAAAGCCCTTTTCCCACGTAACTACCTGTCCCTGTACCTTCGGTAATATTTCCTGTAAAAAAGCCGCAGATATACGGTCTTTCCTTAACGCCCGAATTATACAGGATGTCTTCGGTCCAGTCTTCTCTCCAGTGGAACCCTGCAGTACCGTTATTGGTATATCCGTTAAAATCCTGGTTGGGCATTATCCCCTGATCGTAAAGATTGGTAAGCTTGGTCTGTAATGCATGATAAATGGCTTTTGCATTATCAACCTCGCTCTCATGCCTTGCCTGATCGATATACCCTAGCATTGCGGGAGTCAGTATTGCAGCCAGCAGAGCCAGTATGATCAGGACCACTACCATCTCTACAAGAGTGAAACCTTTGTCCTTATTCAGTTTTCCACAAAGTTTTCTCTTCATATCCTCTGCCATATTTACTGGATCAATGTAAAGAATCCGGGCTTGGCGGTTCCTTCGTCTACGCAGGCGTATTTTGATTTATAATAATCAGGCACGGACGCTGCTTTAGTAGGATTCGATGAAGCTCCACCTACAAGCAATTTATCATTTGAGAAGAAACTGTTCTCAACTTTTCCGACCGCGCTCAGATCAAAATTTTTATTATATACTCTTATAGTAATAAGTTTGTTGCAATCCCTAAACATATTACTGAACACAGTAAGGTTTTCAGAAGAACAATCCCTTCCCAATGTGATCTCAGTGATCGTTGAACATTGGTAAAACATAGAATTTGTATTCTCCAGATTAGACATACCAATATTCGTTAGATCTATTGTTGTAAGCTTTTTACACCCTGAAAACATCTGATCCATAATCTTAACATTCGGCAGATTAATTCCATCTAATTCAAATGTGCCTAAGCTCGAACACCCCTTGAACAAACTTGTAAGATTTGTAACCTTCGGCGCATCAACATTATTCATTTTCACTGTCGTTAATTTGTCACACCTTGTAAATATGTTGTCAAAAGTAGTAACTTCCCCTGCTTTAAGACCGTTCATAGAAACAGTAATCAGTTTTTTACTCTCAAACAGCATTTTTGACAAAGATGATGTTGTATCGCTAAGCTCTACATTTGACATGTCGACTGTCTTAAGATTACTGTTTGTGCCGCTTCCTCTGAAAAATGAATCCGCCGGGAATCGTACATTCTTTAATTTCCATCCTGAAATACTGATATTTTCAAGACTGGTCATACCGCTGATCATACTGCCAATATTTGTAACATTTTCCATATTAAAGCCCGAGAGATCCAAGTCGGTAACCTTACTACAGCCATTAAACATATTACTCATATTCTTTGCCGAAGATGTATCCACCCCTTCAAGATCAAGAGTAGTTAAAGCCGCACAGCCTTTGAACAAGTTGCTGAAATCCTCTGCCTTCGCCAAATCCATTTCTTTCAGATTGACGCTGGCCAGCTTAACACAACCGTTAAACATATTGCTTATTTTTTTTGCCGAAGACACTTTTGCTTTGTTTAGGTTAACTGTCGTAAGCTCTGCACACCCCTGGAACAAGCCACTAATGTCTGAAACCTTTGATAAATCCATATTTGACATATCAACATTTGCAAGCTTACTACATCCTTTAAACAAATTGCTTATTTTCGTCACAGAAGACGCATCTATATCGTTTAACTCCAGTGTCGTAAGCTCCGAACACCCCTGGAACAATCCGCTCATATCCGAAACCTTAGAAATATCCATGTTCGACATATCGATACTTGTCAGCTTACTGCAGCCATTGAACATATTGCTCATTTTAGTTGCAGAAGACATATTCAGACCTTCAAGATCAACTGTAGTTAAAGCCGTGCACCCCATAAACAACCCGCTGAAATCCCCAACTTTCGATAAATTCATCCCTTTCAGGCTGATGCTGGTCAGCTTAGCGCAGCCGTTAAACATATTGCTTATATTAGTTACCGAAGAAGCATCTGCCTTGTTAAAGCTAAAAGTCATAAGCTCCGCGCAACCCTGGAACAATCCGCTCATGTCGGAAACCTTTGATATATCCATATTAGACATATCGATGCTTGCCAGCTTAGCGCAGCCATTGAACATATTGCTTATATTCGTTGCCGAAGAAGTATTCACGCCGGACAGATCTAATGTAGTCAGTGATGAGCATCCCATAAACAATCCGCTCAGGTCTTCAACCAGCTTAAGATTTATATCCGACATATCTATAGTCTGCACGCTGCTGCAATCCTTGAAAAGATTTTTAGCTGCGGTTACCGCTGACATATCCAGACCTTCAATATTAATGTTAAGCAGGCTTCTGCAGCCGTTGAACAGGTCAGCAATACTGCTTAACTTACCGAACCTGTCATCTGTCCACTTGATCGTTTCAAGCTTACTGCAGCCGCTGAACATCGCGGTGATATCCTTAACATTTCCCATAATGGCACCGGTCAGGTCTACTTCGGTGAGCAGGGCGCAATCCTTAAACATAGCGGATGCACTCAGTGCGTTTTCGGCATTAAGCCCTTTTACATCAACTTTAGTAAGTTTTTTGCAGCCCGAAAGCAGGTCATCCAGCGAAGTAAAATATTTAAAACTTGCGCTGTTTAATGATACGGATTCAAGAGTATTCTTTGAATCCTTCAAAAAGGTGCTTTTGAAATTACGCGCCCCCTGTCCAACCTGCCAGTTGCTCAGATCGATCTGCTTAAGACTGCTGCAACCGTTAAATATCGCTCCCATATCATCCTGTACGTTTGTAAGATTCCAGCCTTTCAGATAGATATTCTCAAGCTTTTTGCAGCCCTTGAACATATCCTTTATCGGTCCGTTAACCTTATACCAGTTATTATTGGAATACTCACCCGCTTCTTTATCCATTATATAGTCTTTAACAAGATTCGAAGTATTCCATCCGCTAAAGTCGATCGTGCCTGTCAGATTACTGCATCCGCAGAACGCCTCCTGAACAGATCTGAGCGTAGCTCCGGATACGGGGCCGTTTTCTTTCCAGCCATCAAGGTTCAGAGTTGTAAGATTAGTGCAATCCATAAATGTCTCATATAATATTTCAAGATCTTTCATTTTCCATCCGGAAAGATTCAGCGACGTCAGTTTCTTACAATCTTTAAAAGTTTCTCTGAGGTTCTTAACATTATTCGGCTTCCAGCTGTCTATGTTTAAATCGGTAAGTAATGCACAGCCTGAGAAAGTTGATCTCATGTTATCTACATTGCTTACATTCACATTGTTGAGAACAAGTGTCTGAAAAGCGCTATTCTTAAAGCACTCAGCTATATTTTTCAGCTGCGGTCCCACCTTAAAATCATGCAGGTCAGTATCATGAGGGACACCATTATTCATATGATTTTCCCCGCAGCCATAAAATGCATACAACATCGAAGTACAGTTCTGAAGATCCCAGCCCTTAAAAGAGTATTCATTAAGCTTCATACTCTGGCAGTTATAAAAGGCACGCTCGAGACTGTCGACATTTTCAACATGCCAGCCTGACATATCTACACCCTCAAGCACGCTATCCTCAAAGAAAAGATACTTCATTGTATCGGTGATATGTGTCTTTTTGAAAGCATCACCGAATTTGACTGTCTTCAGAGATGAAGCGCTCCTGAAGGCTTCCTCTATCTGCAGGCCGCTGCTGCTCAGCTCAGTGATCTTGCTCATATCGATGCTTGCAAGCTGTTTAGCGCCTTTAAAGCACGCCTTGAGATTTGTCAATTCAGGCGCCGCAAAATTCGATCCGAAATCAATAGATGTAAGGCCTTCATTTCCTGATGCCATTGATTCCATACTCTGTACTTTTCGTGCATCAAAGCCCTCAAAACTGCACGTTTTCATTCTGTCATTCCCAAGTCCGCTGAGCATCGAAGAACAGTCTACCGGGAGAAAAGCTACAAGGGCATTAGTCCACCACTTAAGACTGTTATCCGACGAATCATACCAGGCATAGATCACATAATAGTCTACCAGGTTACCCTGATCATCCGTGATATCATATTCTCCGTCATCAACTTTAACTGCGCCATATGTACTACTGATCTCAGCTTCTGTAAAGCCTTCATCAGGTACCTGCACCATAGAAGTAATATTGCCGGTTATATTGCCGCTTTTTAAAAAGCTTTTAAACTCAGCATTCCCCAGCGTAGCCTGCTCTTTTGCATTGGGGTCTCGCTCTGCCACGGCAAGAAATACACAGTCATCCTTGTCGTTATCAAATACATAATTTGCTATCTGGGTCAGGTTGTTCTTTGTAACGTCTTCATCCCCCACTTCCTGCCAGTATCTGAACCTGTAAGTAAGTGCAGCCCGCAGCCATAACGTGGTAAAGGTATTATAAGTAAATCTCTTTTCGTTATCGTCATAACTCCAGTCATAAAAGAAGACATTGTCCTCACTTTTAGATATCCTGATGGGTATCTCGTCCTGATCAGAATGTTCGTAACCGGTTTTGCTGCCGGAATAGAACATTTTTTTGTTATCAACTTTCAGTTTTACGATCTTGGTTTCCATCAGATCAGGAGTATCTTCATCTTCCCCTGCGGGAGGTTCTTTTATCCTGTCGTCCATAAGTGCCGTATCTTTATCGTAAGGCCACACATGGATGATACTGTCCGTGTTGATCTCGGCCATAGCTATAAAATCTTCTGCGCTTTCCCTGGAATCAAATACCTGCCACTCGCTGCCGTTATAAGCCGCATACTCTTCTTCATAATCTTTATATATGGCCTTTCCGACAGTATATGAGCCTATCTCTTCCACTATGGCTTTGGTAGCCACAAAACTCCCGTTTTCATCCTCTTCATCGTACAGCGGTATAACATTCCACACGGTAAACTCCGTCTGGTCCCCGCTTACCGATCCGGCATTTATCCTGGTCTGCTCACGTTTCGCAACAGTATATTTATTATCATTTGACGAATAGATATCCGACAGTGCCGCCTGGGTAGAAGAAAGCGCAGTCTCCGCTCTGGCGATCACCTGCTTTTTATGGGCGTTATCAATAAAGCCAAAGAGAAGGGGTATAACAAGTGCCGCCAGAATGGCGATTATCACGAGCACGACAATAAGCTCCACCAGGGTGAAGCCTTTCGCGTTTTTACGTATATTCATATTTCTATCCAGTTTCCGTCTGTTCATAAGCGCACTCCTTTGCACTTTTTACTACTTTTTGCCTTTAGTCTTTTTGGAGCCGCTACGCTCTCTAAGATAATTCCAAATGCTCCCTTTACTTCCCGGAATATCCGGATCAAACGTATAACCGCTTTTATTGGCAACTATATAATACTGTATAGTTACACCTGTACTTCTCATCACATTTTTACCTGTAAAAACTCCATTTGGATCCGCATAATCGCCGGTATCTTTTTCAAGATATTTTGTAGTCCATTCTGATCCATCAAAATATAATGGTTTCGAATCCTCGGATTTCATATACATTGCTACATAACAGGTATATGCTTTATGCAGATCTTTATCATTGCCGGTATCATACAGCTCACGCTGTCCCATTCCTACGATAAAAATATATGGCTCTTCATCCGCTGTAGCCAGAATTGCTTTTGCATAATCCGAACTGCTGATGTCTACATCACCATTATTATTTTTACCGTATATTTTAGGAAAAACAGTGGGGCGCTCTTGGTCATTCCCTGTATACTTTACACCCTTAGCCTGTCCTTCTTTATGAAAAGCATACATTTTAGTTAGCTCAGCCTGCATGGCTGTCATACAGTTTCTAGCATTTATCATATCCTGCTTCGCCCTTGCCTGGTCTATCCACCCCAGCAGCTGCGGTATCAGTATCGCCGCCAGTATCGCCAGTATGACAAGTACGACAATAAGCTCCACCAGGGTGAAGCCTTTCTCATTTTTGTATAAAGCGTTTAGTCTCTTCTGTCCAGCCTTTCCCATACATGCACTCCTTTGCAATGTCTTAGCCCCGAAAAAACGCTACTTTAACCTATATATTTTAGCACGAAATGCCTATATGGTCAAACATTCGCGGGTTACATACATACTCTGTTCTATATATCGGATAACTTGAAAGAAATATTAATATAATATACATAAAATATATGCAGATATCCCAAACCCGGCATCGGGTGAATAGGCACAATTCACAAAAAAGATCCTTCGCTTCGCTCAGGATAACAGGGCGGATATTCGCTCAGGATGACATCGCGGATATGCAGCTTACGTCCCCTTCGCTTTCCTCTCCTGCTTAGCCCCGGGATGCAGTATCAGGGCGGCGACGACCATGAAGACTGCTGTGGTAGCCAGGCTTATGGGATAAACCATCATGATACGGTTAAAAGTGGGTTCCAGCGGAAATACCAGGTATATCCAGCTGATACGGACACCACAGATGCATACTATGGTTATGATGGCGGGGATCATTGATATCCCGAACCCCCTGA
>CAMVRS010000045.1 GCA_947169935.1 uncultured Lachnospiraceae bacterium | reverse complement strand
GACAGCCCATTTCCTGAGGTATGGACAGCTAAGTTCAAGCGTTATCTGCGATCTGCTGGACCATGTAAAGGAACTGTGCCTTGAAATCATCTGTCATGACTTCGGGATCGTTCTTAAGTCTGTCATAGATCTCTTCGTAGGTGGAAGTGCCTGCGTTGTCGGAGCCGCGTACAAGCATTGTGAACTGTGCTACGCCGGCTGCCCAGGAAGTATCGTAGTCCATGGAATCCATCTTGTCAGCCATGGTCACAGGATAGGTGCGGAGTTCACTCTTATCTGCATCGGGCTCTTTGTAACGGATGTTCACTGCCAGGAGTTCATCGCTGTCGTTGGCAGCAGTGGTGTCATCTGATGCGTATCTGGATTCAACACCGGGAAGCTCGTAATCGGAGTCGTTGGTAACCACTTCGTAAAGTACGGTCACGCACTGTCCGGAACCAACCTCGCCGCCGTCCTTGGTATCGTCTGCAAAATCTTCTGCAGCCATTGAACGGTTTTCATAACCGATGAGGCGATAGCCCTTAACCTGAGCGGGATTGAATTCAACCTGGAACTTAACGTCCTTTGCTACTGTGAAGAGGGTGGACCACATCTCGTCTTTAAGTACGCGCTCTGCCTCAGCGGTGCAGTCGATGAAAGCGTAGTTGCCGTTGCCGTAATCAGCCAGGGCTTCCATCTTGTCGTCCTGATAATTGCCGTCACCAAATCCCATGCAGGATAAGAATACGCCGGTCTCTTTCTTTTCTTTTACCAGTTCGATCAGGCCTGCTTCGGAGGAAACACCCACGTTAAGGTCACCGTCTGTGCAGAGGATCACACGGTTGTTGCCGCCCTTTATGAAATGCTTTGCTGCAGTATCATAAGCTGCATTTATTCCGCCTTCGCCGTTGGTGGAGCCGTAGGCTTCCAGAGAGTCGATGGCTTTCTTTATTTCTTTGCGGTCGCTGCCCTTTGCGCCGTCCAGGAGTACTTCGCTGGTACCTGCATAAGTTACTATTGAAATGGTATCGTCGTCATCCAGGTTTTCAAGGAGCATCTTAAGAGCTTCCTGTGCCAGGGGCAGTTTGTTGTTGTTAAACATAGAACCGGAGGTATCTACGAGGAATACTATATTGCTTCCGTTTTCGGGCTTGATATCCTCTGCACGGATACCTACGCGGAGGAGCATCGTATCTTCATTCCAGGGACAGTCGGTGAGAGAGGTAACTACGCCGAATTTCTCACCTTCCTCCGGAAGGGCGTAATCATAATTGAAGTAGTTGATCATCTCTTCTACGCGGAGCGCGTTATCGGTTATGCCGTGGCCGTCATTCTCAAATACTCTGCGGCGGAAGTTTGAATAGCTTGCGGTATCCACATCTGCACCGAAGGTGGAGAAGGGCTGGGTTGCTACCGATACAAAGCCGGATTCGTTGATGTTCTTAAAGCTTTCGGTGTTCCAGTCAACATCATCGACATAAGGATCAGAGACTATGGCGGGAGCTCCGACGAAGCTGGCATCATAACAGTCATCTTCGGCTTCGCAGGCTTCTGCGGTTTCATAGACAACAGCGCCTGACGTCATCAGATTAAGGCTGCCCTGTCCCTTGGAACCAAAGCTATAACTATAATTATAATCATATAGTCCGTCGTAATCCTTGCCTACCTGCTTGATGCGTTTTTCAATCTCCGCATCCGAATAGAGTTTTACGTCGCCTGTTGCAGATATATGTGCGGGATCCAGGTTTCCTCTGGTGCTGATCGCAGTACTTCCGCAGCCTGCCATTGTGATACACATAAGTAACATTACAGCTATGTTTCTCTTCTTCATTTTTATATCCTCCATGTTTTTTCTCTTATTTTTCTTTGTAATCCTAAGCGAAGCGAAGGATCTTTTTTCTTGTGCTTATGTTCATCATACGGATAAGCCGGAAAGTATTTATGGCGAAATCGAAAAAAATTATGAATACAATGGCAAACCCATATATTATCTGATAGAATGATAGAAACTTTTTTGTTTCGAAAGGAGCGCATATGGGGATCGAAGTAAGTACCGAAAGACCTGCGGTTATAAAGGATGACAAATACCGCTATGACAGTTTTAAGAACGGTAATGTATTTGAGGGGAAGAAGACCGGACGCCTGCCGGCCATGGGCTGGAACAGCTGGAATGCATTCGGCAGCGGCAATACCGAGGCACTCACTAAGGCGATGGCAGATAAGTTTGTGGAGCTTGGGCTGGATAAGCTGGGCTACAAATATATAGTGCTGGATGACGGCTGCTACAAGCAGGAGCGTGTGGATGGTAAGCTTTCCAATGAGGAAGTCAAATTCCCTTCGGGATTCAGGGCACTGGCAGATTATATCCATGACAAGGGCCTTAAGTTCGGAATGTATAATGATATAGGAACAAACCTCTGTGCAGGCGCTGCCGTAGGTACCTGCGGACATGAGCTCACAGACGCGCGCTCTTATATAGACTGGGGCGTGGACTTTATAAAGGTGGACAATTGCTATTATCTCTGGGATAATGCCACCTTCTCAAATGCGGAAAATGCTAAGTATACCTATGCCCCTAATATCAAAGGTATAGAAGTGGAAGGCAACGGCCTGGCGCTTAAGCTTTCCGTAGCTTATGCAGAGCTCAGGGGAGCAGGCGCAGAGATAAAGGACGGCTGCGCCACCGGTATCGGTACCTTTGACGGCACGGGACCGCAGAACAGTCCCGTGGGAGATATGAGTGCGGAACTGGTATTTAAGGTGGAAGCTCCCGTGGATGGTGAGTACGGCCTGCAGATAAGATATGCCACAGGCAGGGAGCCGGGAACGGGCTGCTGGCTGCAGATAGCTTCCGGACCGGAGGGCGAAACAAAGATCTATTACGATGATCTGGTTCCCGAGAGCGGCGGCCCTACTGAGCTGGTCTCATCTGATCATTTCATGATCGGTTTAAAGAAAGGTGAGAATATCATAAGGCTCATGAACCACCGCCGTCAGGAGAATACTCTCTGTTCATATGCAGCACTGCTGGAAGCATTTAATGAAATTAATAAGGATCACGGTATTCTGCTTTCCATCTGTGAATGGGGTAAGACCCAGCCTCAGAACTGGGGCTATAAGGTGGGTGATTCCTGGCGCATACTTAACGATATCACTTTCCAGGTGGGCGGCGACGGTAATCCCGGCCGCGGCGAATGGGCCAGCGATTATACGCCGGGCGTAGCTGTTCAGTATGATAAAGCAGTCATCATGGATGGGTTTGCCGGACTTGATAAGGGCTGGAACGATCCCGATATGTTGATGATAGGAATGAACGGTCTGGATATGAGTCAGTGTGCTACCCACTTTGCAATGTGGTGCATGATGAATTCACCGCTGATGCTGGGACTGGATCTGCGCCGTGTAAACAAGGGAGACGAGATCTATAACATTATCGCCAATGAAGATCTGATCGCGCTGAATCAGGATGCGCTGGGAGTCCAGGCAAAACGTGTATTTTCCACACTGGCCAAAGAGGCGCCGGATAAAGAATATATCAGGGATAATAACCGTGCGGATATTCTGGCTAAGCCGCTGGCAGACGGAAGTATAGCAGTATCATTTATAAATCTGAGCGACCATACCTGGGAGCAGGAACTGTCGGTGAGCATCGATACGATCCTTGGCTTTATCGGAAATAAGATGAAGGATAAGGAAGACTTTGCAAATGCTGCTTCCTATAAGATTAAGGATCTTTGGAGTAAGAAAGAGAGCAGCCTTGATGCTAAACAGATCAGCGTATCAGATATTCCTGCATTTGGAAATGTTACTTACAGGATAAGCCCGTATGTCGGTTAGGGAGCTGCTGGATCTGCTGGAAAAGAAGTCCGCGCAGCCGGAGGTTTTCAAAGATGCTTTCAGCGAAAAGAATCTGACAGCATGCGGAATAGATATAAATGCAAAGGAACTGAGCCGGCTGGATGCGGCGATACTGATGCATAAATATCTGCTGGAGATAGAGGGCGTTCAGGACCTTGAAGATATCAGCGGAGCGGAGGTCTTAAAAGATCTTTATGACTGCCGAAAGTGCGTCAATCATATAGCCCAGGTTTATCTGCGCGGGCTGATCGCACCCGTAAGATATCCTCTGCCGGATGGAAGGGAGATCCTTTTATTTGACGGAAAAAATCTTTATAAAGAAAGGAGCCTGTCATGCACAGATTATATGTAAAAGATGATATAACGGTCTTCTGGGATTCGGAGGTTTGCCGCCATGCAAAACAGTGCGTGGGCGGAGCACCCCAGGTATTCGATATCACAAGGCGGCCTTGGATCGATCTGAGCCGCGGTGACTCTGCGCAGATCTGGCAGGCCATAAGCAAATGCCCCACGGGTGCGTTGGGCGTTACTTATAATCACGGCATAACTGTAGAGTTCGATGAAAAAGAACAGCGCAGTATAGCGACCATTAACGACGAGGTTATCGGTGAATGCGACAGCTCCGCAGATGAAAACGGATGGGTCATCTATCATACCCACGTCCTTCCGGAATATGAAGGCAAGTCCGTGGCAAAGCGCCTTGTATACTGCATGATAGAGGCGGCGGAGCGCCGGAAGGTAAACATCACCGCCACCTGTTCCTACGCAGCCAGAATCCTGAACCGTTCCTGAAGACACGGGGACGGTCCTGCTGTCTTCACCGCGGCATCATCTTGTGGCGCATATAGACAAATCCACCAAGATGTGGTATTATGCCGCTTGTGGCAAAGAAGGAGCGGAGCAGATCGATATGGAAATAAAAGGTTTCACATACGGTTATGACGGAAGGGACGGCGTATACCGTTCCGAAGCAGGAAGGCTCTCCCAGGAGAGACTTTTTGAGACCGGTGTCAACTGGATATGCTTATGTTTTACGGTTGAGCAGGACGATGTCTTCAGCAGACAGATCCGTTTTCACTTCGGCCATGACGTAAACGACCGCGACCTGATGGCTGTGATCGAAAACGCCCATAAGCACAATGTTAAGGTATGCCTTAAACCCATATTGAATTCCGGCGACGGCATCTGGCGCGCCAGGATCACCTTTCCTGATTCCGATCAGTGGGGCAGGGATAAATACTGGGATGAATGGTTCGCTTCATATACAGCGTTCATCACATATTACGCAAAGCTGGCAGAAGAGACAGGCTGCGAGATGTTCTGTATCGGCTGCGAAATGCTGGGGACCGAGCAGAAAGAGCAGCATTGGCGTAAGCTTATTGCCGGAGTAAGATCCGCTTACAGCGGAAAGATCGCATATAATACCAACCACGGCCACGAGCTGGAAATGAAGTGGTTCGACGCCGTGGATTACGTGGGCACCAGCGCATACTTCCCTGTCGGAGAAGATGGAAAGACATCTGTGGAAGATATGGCAGCGAAGTGGGCAAAGATAAAGGACGAGATGAAGAAGGTGCATGAAGCCTTTAACAAGCCCGTTGTCTTTATCGAGATAGGATGCCGCAGCGCACACGGCTGTTCGGCAATGCCCTGGGATTTTGAACATCAGGATCTGCCTCATGATGAGGATGAGCAGGCAAACTTTTACGAATCCTGCTTACAGACCTTCTTTGATGAACCCTGGTTTGCCGGATGTTTCTGGTGGGACTGGGGCAGCACGATATACGACACGAGGGAAGAGGCTGCGAAGGAAAACGGCTTCAATGTACATCTTAAGAAAGCGGAGCAGGTTCTTAAAAAATGGTACGCAAATACCTGATAAAAACAATGGCCCTGTTGTCGATGACAGGGCTTTTATGCGGCTGCGGGAAAAAGGATCCGGATCCGGAACCGGTACCTGTTGTTATTAAGCTGACTCCCCAGGAGGGAGTATATGGCTTTGATGAGAACAGGGATGGTGAGGTGCGCCATGTGGGACCTACCGCAACACCTACCCCCACGCCTACTCCTGCACCGGCGCCGCAGAATTCTTCTGCCGGAAACGGTGGTACAGCGGCAAAGCCTGTTGATACCGTGCCTGCCGGCGGCGCGACCTGCTATGATATCTCGGAACTTGAGAGCAGGGTTTATTCTGCAGACCAGGAAGCGCAGATAGCTGAATTTTACCGCAATACGGTATTTACCGGCGATTCCGTGCTGCTGGGTTTTAAGAATTATTGTGCAAAGAGCAGCGATCCTCTGCTTAAGAATCTGAAATTCCTTGCATCAGGGTCATATTCGCTGCATAATGCGTTCTGGGAAGTGAGTGATAAGAGCATACATCCTCTCTATCAGGGACAGCAGTATCCCCTGTGGGAGTCCATACCCATGATGGGCGTGGAGAGGGCCTTTTTGTTCTTTGGTATAAATGATGTGTCATTCGGCGTAGATGAATCCCTTGCCCTGTATCCGCAGCTGATCGAAAGGATCACTTCGGCAGCGCCGGGACTGGATGTCACGATACTCAGTGCAACCTATACCTTAAAAGATAAAGGAAAGGGAAGCCTTAACAATAATAATCTGGCGGCATTTAATGCCGGAAATACGAAGATGGCTGCAGAGAAAGGCTGGGGTTTCATAGACCTGGCGACTGTCCTCTCCGACGGACAGGGTAATCTTGCAGAGAAGTACTGCAGTGACGGAGAACTGCATGAAAATGAGCTGGCCTACAGAGTCTGGGTCATGATGCTCAAAGCCTATGCCGCAGAACGGCTGGGATTCTGACTGTTTAAAGAAAATAACAATGTCATCCTGAGGAGCGATAGCGACGAAGGATCTTGATAGAAGGAGTTTATAATGAAAAAGAAAATCATTTGTATTATATTAACAGCAACTCTTGCGCTTAGTGCCTGCACAAAGGATAACGGCGGAAGCGACCCCGCGCCGCAGCCCACCGCAGCTTCAACAACCGATAACGGAAACCAGAGCAGTGAGGTATCGGGAACAGTGACAGCAGCGCAGGCCAAGCTTCCTAAGGATATCTATGCGCAGATCAGCAGCTCATTTTCCCTGCCCGAACTGTATCAGGGTGATGATGACTGGATCTTAAACAACTATGGTCTGGATGCCTCAAAGCTGGAGGACTATGTCTGTGCAGAAGGCGATGAGCTTCATGCAGACCGTATATTTATCATAAAGACAAAAGACAGCGCTGATGTGGCTGATGTTGTAAGCAAGCTTAATGCGGTTTACGGCCAGCTTTCATCACCTGAGATGCTTGATTACATGCCTGAACAGGCAGATACTATAAAGGCCGGCAGGGTAGTGAGCAGCGGTAACTATGCTTATCTGCTTATTTCACCCGACGCAGACGGCATCGAGGCGATCATAAAGGAAGGTATCGCCGCTAACTGATAAAATGGTATTTTCAAGTACAGCATTTATATTTTTCTTTTTGCCCGTATTTTTGGTATTGTACTATGTTTTTCCGGGCAGGGCTAAGAATGTGGTCCTGCTCCTTTTCAGTTTGCTCTTTTATGCCTGGGGCGAGCCGGTATATATACTCCTGATGCTCATATCTTCATTAGTGGATTATACCGACGGACGTCTTCAGGAACGTTTCAAGGATTCCAAGCCTAAAAAACGATTGTGCCTGGCTATAGCCCTTATCATTAATCTGGGGCTTTTAGCCTTCTTTAAATATGCGGATTTTGCCGTGGGGATATTCAAGAGCCTGACAGGATCCGATGTTGCCCTGCCGGGTATAGCTTTGCCCATAGGTATCAGCTTTTATACATTCCAGACTGTCAGCTATTCCATAGATGTATATAAGGGACGTATCAAGGCGGAGAAGAATTACTTTGATTACCTTACTTATGTCTGTATGTTCCCCCAGCTGATAGCGGGCCCCATCGTGCGTTTTACCTCCGTACAGGAAGAGCTTAAGACACGTAAGGTAGATGAGCCCGGTTTTGTGAACGGCTTCTACCGCTTTATGCTGGGTCTTTTCAGAAAGCTGTTGATCGCAGATCAATGCGGCGCCCTCTGGGAGGCGATACGTACGGCTGAGGGGATATCCGCGGTCACCGCATGGCTGGGAATCCTGGCATTCACGCTGCAGTTATATTTTGACTTCAGTGCCTACAGTGATATGGCTATCGGACTGGGAGAGATGCTGGGCTTTCACTTCCCGGAGAATTTCAACTATCCCCTGGCAGCCACATCCATCACCGATTTCTGGCGCAGATGGCACATTTCTTTATCAAGCTGGTTCCGCGATTATGTTTATATCCCGCTGGGCGGCAACAGGGTAAGCGTACCCAAGCACCTGCGTAATATGTTTATCGTGTGGTTCCTTACCGGACTCTGGCACGGGGCTTCCTGGAACTTCGTTCTGTGGGGACTTTATCACGGAATCCTTCTTACATTGGAGAAATACGTCTGGGGCAAGGGGCTGCAAAAGCTTCCTAAACTCCTTCAGCATCTGTATGCGATAGTGATAGTAGTGGTAGGCTTCGGTATCTTCACCTTTGATGATCTGGGTGAACTTGCCGCGTATTTCCCGCAGCTGGTATGCGCAAAGCACAACGCCTTTGCAGGCGCGGAATTCCTCTGGTACGCCGGCAACTATGCACCTTTCCTGCTGGCGGCGATAATACTGGCCTTCCCGGTATACCCTGCCATTAAGAAGAAACTGGAGGAATCGCATAACAGTTACCGCCGCCGGCTTATAGGGATCTGCGCAACTCTTGTGATGGTGGCGCTGTTCATGCTGAGCGTAGCCTGCATGGTACGTGACTCCTACAGCCCGTTCCTGTATTTCAGGTTTTAAAGGCAGAGACGTTTATGAAAAATGAAAATCTGAACAAAAGAATAACGGTATACCTTATCGCGGCCCTGCTGGTCATATTCAGCATAGCTTTCTTTGTTACGCCCAAGGCGGAGTTTTCGGAGAGTGAGAACAGGACGCTCGCAAAGTGGCCGGAGCTGAGCGTACAGAATATAACCAGCGGCAGGTATACGGATGGCGTAAAGAACTATCTTTCCGACCACTTCCCCATGAGGGACGAACTTTTGAAGCTGATCAATTCCACGGAGCGTGTCAGCGGACGCAAGGAGATAAGCGGAGTGTATCTTTGTGATGACAGGCTTATCAATTCGTATGAGAAGCCGGTGAACGTTGAAAAAGATATAGAGCAGTTTGCGAAGCTGGCAAACAATGTAGAGAACGCCAGAGTGAGTCTAATGCTGGTGCCCACCGCTACGAGCGTGCACTGGGAAATGCTTCCGGCGGGTTCACCTGACCGTGAGGCGGGGGCGACTATCCTGACCACCGAACCGGAGGATGTATACAGAGGAGCGGTGGAGATCGCATCAGAGCTTGATACTATCAACCGCATCAGATTATCGATGCCGGATAATGTGATCTGTATTCCGGTGTATACTGCTTTACGATCGGCAGCAGAAAACGGAGAAGTATATTACCGTACAGACCATCACTGGACAACTTACGGTGCATATACAGGATATAAAACCATCTGTAATTACCTGAAGCTGGAGCCTACCCCGCTGGAGGAATTCGAAAAAACAGTGGTGACTGCGGATTTCTACGGCAGCATCTATTCAAAGATAAATGATGATTACGTGAAGCCTGATGAGATAGTATCTTACAGCCTTTCCTCCTGGGATCTTAAGGTGGAGTATGCCGACAGCGGCCTTGTCACGGATACGCCCTACGATCCGCAGTATCTGGATAAGCGCGATAAGTATTCTTATTTCTTAAGCAACCAGCACGGTCTTATCACCATCACCAATGATACCGTACCGGAGGAGGCGGGCGCGATGGCCCTTGTCAAGGACAGTTATGCAAACTGCCTGGTGTCGTTCCTTTTGGATCATTACCATACGCTGTATATCTTCGATACCCGCTATCATAAGGGCGGGGTATCAAAGTTTATAAACAGCCACGAGGATATCAAGGACGTACTTATCCTGTATAATACCGGTACCCTGGATAAGGATACCGGTATCGGCGGCATATATTAGGCGTTATTCTTGCTGTTTGATATGCAAAATGATACAATATAAGAAGTTGTCTGTTCTTAAATAACACACTACATACAAGGAGGGCAAACTTATGGACATCAAGGGAAAAAAGAACAAACATCTTATAGGACACATCGTCCTGCTGGCGGTGATCGGCTTAGTGGCAATGGCCGTGATACTGTGTATAGTTTCGTATGTTGAATTCCGCAACACTTACCATGAGATAGGCGAAGAGATGCTTGAGGCGGCGTGCGTTGAATTACAGCAGGCTATAGACAATATGTATCCCGGAGAATGGCATTTTGAGGACGGACAGTTATGGAAAGGCGAATATAATCTTGAAAGCGAAGAAGAGAACTTTCAGAATGTATTTGATAACCTGAATGCCAGCACCGGGCTGGAGTATACCATTATCATGGACAAGACCCGTGCCATCACCACTATCGACGGCATGAAGGGAAAAGATATAGGCGATGCAGCCTATAATTCGGTCAAGTCCGGGAAAAAGTTCCTTGATTTTAATACCGTTATCAATGGGAAGAAATACTATGTATGTTATGTTCCGGAAAAACAGAACGGAAAATATGTGGGCTGTTTCTTTGCAGGACGTGAGGCAACAGAATTTGATAAGGATATGAACAAAAAGCTTACCGCCCTGATCGCGATCACGGTGATAGTGACGGCTGTTTTTGTTGCTATCGGTCTGCTCCTTTCCAGGAAGTATTCAAAGCTTATGAAGGAGATAGCTGAGAATGTAAATACGCTTGCTGACGGAAAGCTTTCGGTGAATGTGAATCAGATCCTTGTGAACCGCAGTGATGAGCTGGGGATCATCGGTACCGGAGTACAGAACCTTGATGAGAAGCTGACTGATGTTATAACCAGATCACAGACAGCTTCAAAAGAGCTGGATGTGCACAGCAGGGATCTTGCCGATTCTGCTTCACAGGCAGTACAGGCTTCGGAGCAGGTGACGGATGCGGTGACAGAGATATCAAAGGGTGCTGTATCCCAGGCTGAGAGCGTTGAGACCGCAGTACACCATACTGATGATATCGGCAGGGATATTGAGGATATCACTTCTGATGTAAACGACATGGATAAGTATACCGGGGAAATGAAGGAAGCCTGCGATAAGGCTATGGAAGCCCTTGAGAGACTTATACGCCAGAGCAATGAGGTTACGCTTTCGGTAAAAGAGATCGGAGCTACCATTACATCCACAAATGAATCCGCAAAGCAGATCTCGGATTTCACTCAGGCTATCACCGATATAGCAACCCAGACAAATCTGCTTTCACTGAATGCTTCTATCGAAGCTGCCCGCGCAGGAGAAGCAGGACGCGGTTTCGCGGTAGTTGCTGATGAGATAAGGCAGCTGGCAGATCAGTCCAGTGACAGCGCGGATAAGATCAAGAGCATCGTTGAAAAACTGCTGTCAGATTCGGCTTCATCCGTGAGCGTTCTTGAAAAACTTAATGAGAACTTCAGCATACAGGCCGATCAGCTGGATTCAACAAAGGTAAATATGGAGACGATGTCCGGTAATGTGGAGAACGTTAAGGGAACCTCCACACATATCACAGGGCGTGTTTCTTCACTTAATGATGCCAAGAACGGCCTGCTGGAGATCATGACGGATCTGTCGGCTATCTCCGAAGAGAATGCCGCTTCCACAGAGGAGACAAATGCCTCCATGGAAGAACTGAATGCAACCTTCACCATGATAAATGAGGCGGCTGCCAAACTGCAGAGTCTCTCAAATGAACTGGCCGAGGTTATAAGCTATTTCAGGCTGTAAGGGGATAAATACCCGTACTTGATTTTCGAGGGCGTTTGTAATAAAATAGTGCATTAAGGTGTGCGCCGGAGGGGCGCATAGAACAGTAATAAGGAGACAAGAAAGATGAGTAAGAGTTTTGACGATCTGTTATCAAAAGTATCAAGCGTATCAAGAAAGAAGGTCTCTGTGGCAGTTGCACAGGACGGACCTGTTCTTGAAGCAGTTGAGGAAGCAAGAGTACGCGGAATAGCTGATGCTATCCTGGTAGGCGATAAGGATAAGATGGAGCCCATCGCAAAGGAGCTGGGGATAGATCTTGGCAATTTTGAAGTGGTTGATGTAAAGGACGACATCGAGGCTGCTACCAAGGCTGTTGAGCTGGTACATAACGGTACCGCAGATATGTATATGAAGGGACTCATCGATACCAAGAGTTTCTTAAAGAGCGTATTAAATAAAGAAGTTGGTCTTCGTACAGATAAGGTACTCTCCCATGTATGCGTTTTCGAAATGAAGGGCAGGGAGGGACTTTTATTCTTAAGCGATGTGGCATTCATTCCTTATCCTACACTTGAGGAGAAGGCAGCCATCATCGAGAACACCGTTGACATCGCACATGCCTGCGGTCTTGAGTGCCCCAAGGTTGCTCCCGTGGCAGCAGTTGAGGTTGTTAACCCCAAGATGCCCGCTACCGTTGAGGCAGACGAGCTCACAAAGATGAACGAAGAAGGAAAGATCACCGGCTGCATCGTTGACGGTCCTCTTTCACTTGATATTGCTATCGATAAGGAAGCTGCAACCCACAAGGGCGCTTCAGGCAGAAAGATCGCCGGCGATGCAGACGTTATCCTTTTCCCGGATATCCATGCCGGAAACCTTGTTTACAAGGCTCTTACTCATTTGGTAGATTGCAAGAACGGTAACATCTTAACAGGTACCAAGGCACCCGTTATCTTAACTTCACGTTCCGATTCAAAGGAAGTAAAGATCAACTCCCTTGTACTGGGAGCTATAGTTGCAGAGCATCTTAAGAATGCCTGAAAGGAGATAAAAATGGCTAAGAAGTTACTTATCATCAATCCCGGTTCAACCTCCACCAAGATAGGTGTATTTGAGGATGAAACACTTTTATTTGAAGAGACTCTGCGTCACTCCACAGAGGAGATCTCGCAGTTCCCTACTATAGTGGATCAGAAGGATTTCCGTAAGAAGATCATCATGGACTTCCTTGCATCCAAGGGCGTAGATATAAAGGAACTGGCAGCAGTAGTAGGCCGCGGCGGTATGTTAAAGCCTATCCCCGGCGGTACCTATCCCGTATCCGATGAACTGCTTCATGATCTGGTTATCGGAAAGCAGGGACAGCATGCTTCCAATCTGGGCGGGATCCTGGCAAGAGAGATAGCAGACAGCGTAGGCATCCCTTCATTTATAGTGGATCCCGTGGTAGTTGATGAGCTTCAGCCTCTTGCAAGATATTCCGGAAATCCCGAGCTGCCCCGTACCAGCGTGTTCCATGCGCTGAATCAGAAGGCAGTTGCAAAGCGCTATGCAAAGGAGACCGGCAAGCCTTATGACCAGCTGCGTCTCATCGTTGTACACATGGGCGGCGGCGTATCTGTAGGCGCTCACTTAAACGGCCGTATCGTTGACGTTTTCAACGCTCTTGACGGTGACGGAGCATTCTCTCCCGAGCGTTCCGGTGCAGTTCCCGTAGGCGCACTTGTAAAGCTTTGCTTCTCCGGCAAATATGATGAGAAGACCATCTATAAGATGCTGGTAGGCAACGGCGGTTTCAATGCATATCTGGGAACCAATGATGCGCGTGATGTGGAGAAGATGATCGAGCAGGGCGATGCAAAGGCAAAGGAAGTATATGATGCTTTCATCTATCAGATCTGCAAGAATATCGGCTCACAGGCAGCAGTACTCGAAGGTAAGGTTGACCAGATCATCTTTACCGGCGGTATCGCTTATTCAAAATATGTAATAGACGCTTTTAAGGAGAAGGTTGCATGGATCGCACCCATCACCGTATATCCCGGTGAGGACGAGCTGCTGGCTCTGGCACAGGGCGGTCTGCGTGTTCTTAATGGCGAAGAAAAGGCAATGGAGTATTAAAAAATGGGTAATCTGATCGACAAGCTCTTTGGTACGCATTCCGACAGGGAACTTAAGCGTATCAAACCGTTAGTAGATAAGATCGAGTCCTTAAGGGACGAGATGATGGCTCTTTCCGATGAGGAACTGAGAGCAAAAACCACGGAATACAAGAAGCGTCTGGAAGGCGGAGAGACACTTGACCAGCTCCTTCCCGAAGCTTACGCCACCGTAAGGGAGGCCAGCCGCCGTGTTAACGGCATGGAGCACTTCAGGGTGCAGCTCATAGGCGGTATCGTACTTCATCAGGGACGTATCGCAGAGATGCGTACCGGTGAAGGTAAGACCCTGGTATCAACGCTTCCCGCATACCTTAATGCTCTTGAGGGCAAGGGTGTATGCGTAGTCACGGTCAATGACTATCTGGCTAAGCGTGATGCTGAATGGATGGGTAAGATACATGAATTCCTGGGCCTTAAGGTAGGCTGTATCTTAAACGACATGAAGAGTGATGAACGCCGCGAAGCTTATGCCTGCGACATCACCTATGTCACCAATAACGAACTTGGTTTCGATTATCTGCGTGACAACATGGTCATCTATAAAGAGCAGCTGGTGCAGCGTGGTCTGCATTACGCCATCATCGATGAGGTCGACTCTATCCTGATCGACGAAGCGCGTACGCCTCTGATCATTTCCGGACAGAGCGGCAAGGCTACCAAGCTTTACGAAGTCTGCGACGTGCTGGCAAAGCAGATGAAGCGCGGCAAAGACGAGGAGATGATATACAAGCTGGATGCTGTCATGGATTCCATGATGGGCGCTGATAAGGAAGAGGAAGAGGAGACAGGCGATTTCGTCCTTAACGAGAAGGATAAGAACGTTACCCTTACTTCCCGCGGTGTGGACAGGGTTGAGAAATTCTTCCATATCGAGAACCTTGCCGATCCGGAAAACAGTGAGATCCAGCATAATATGATCCTGGCCCTTCGTGCCAACTACCTGATGTTCAAGGATCAGGATTATGTAGTTGATGATGACAAGGTCATCATAGTTGATTCCTTTACCGGACGTCTTATGCCCGGCCGCCGATTCTCCGACGGTCTGCATCAGGCAATAGAGGCAAAGGAGCATGTTAAGATCAAACGTGAGTCCATGACTCTGGCTACCATCACCTTCCAGAACTTCTTCAACAAGTTCGAGAAGAAGGCAGGTATGACAGGTACGGCTCTTACTGAGGAGCAGGAGTTCCGCGATATCTACGGCATGGACGTTATCTCCATACCTACCAACAAGCCTATCGCACGTATCGACCAGAACGACTGCGTATACAAGACCCGCAAGGAAAAGCTGCACGAGATCGTGGCCCGCATCAAGGAGGCTCACGAAAAAGGTCAGCCCATACTGGTGGGTACCATCAATATCGATGCTTCCGAGGAATTAAGCCGCCTGCTGGTACGTGAAGGCGTAAAGCACGAAGTGCTGAATGCAAAGTTCCATGCACAGGAAGCAGAGATAGTAGCAAAAGCAGGTATTCACGGAGCCGTTACCATAGCAACCAACATGGCAGGCCGTGGTACCGATATCAAGCTTGATGATGAGGCAAAGGAACTGGGCGGTCTGCTCATAATCGGTACTGAGCGTCACGAGTCAAGACGTATCGATAACCAGCTCCGAGGCCGTGCCGGACGTCAGGGTGATCCCGGTGAATCCGTATTCTATATCTCACTTGAGGATGATCTGATGAGACTCTTCGGTTCGGAGAGACTGATCAATACCTTCAACGCACTGGGTATACCGGAAAACCAGCGTATCGAGCACAAGATGCTTTCCGATGCCATAGAGCGTGCGCAGAAGCGTATAGAGAATAACAACTTCTCAAGACGTAAGAACGTGCTGCAGTATGACCGTGTAATGAACGAGCAGCGTGAAGTTATCTACGGCGAGAGAAAGCGCGTGCTGGATGGTGAGAGCATGCGTGACGTGGTCTATAAGATGATCACGGATATAGTAGAGGGCGCAGTCGATACAGTTATCGGTGACGACGTTGAACCCGAGCAGTGGGATCTGAACGAACTCAATAACCTTCTCCTGCCTATCATCCCTCTTGAGCCTGTTAGCTTGGACAGGATAGACGGCAAGAAGAAAAATGCTCTGGTCCAGCAGCTTAAGGAGGAAGCAGTCAAGCTTTATGAAGCTAAGGAAGCTGAATTCCCCGAGCCCGAGCAGATAAGAGAAGTAGAGCGTGTCATCCTCCTTCGTGTTATCGACCGCAAGTGGATGAGCCACATCGACGATATGGACCAGCTGGAAAAGGCTTCAGGTCTTGCCAGCATGGGACAGAAGGATCCGCTTTCCGAATTCAAGATGAGTGCCTTCGATATGTTCGGCGCAATGGAAACTGCTATAAAGGAAGATACCGTGCGTCTGCTCTTTGCAGTTAAGGTTGAGCAGAAGGTAGAACGTGAGCAGGTTGCAAAGGTTACCGGTACCAACAAGGACGAGAGCCTTCAGAAGCAGCCCAAGAAGCGCGAAGCCGCAAAGGTATATCCCAATGATCCCTGTCCTTGCGGCAGCGGAAAGAAATACAAGAACTGTCACGGTTTGATGGAGTAAAGGTAAATATTTATGGTTGAATTAGACCAGATGAAACTGGAGCTCATGCAGTATAAGGACAGCCTTAAAGAAGTATGTGACTCCTTAGACATCGGTAATAAAAAACGCCGCATCGAAGAACTTGATATGGAGATGGCGTCCCCTGATTTCTGGAGCGATCCGGACAGAGCCAATAAGCTCACCAAGGACGCAAAGAATATGAAGGACACAGTGGAGAAGTGTGACCACTTAAACCAGGCCTTTGAGGATATCCAGACCCTTATCGAGATGGGCAATGAAGAGAATGATGCTTCAATGATAGAAGAAGTGCGTTCGGAGCTGGATTCCTTTATAGAGGAACTGGAAGTGCTGCGTCTTCAGACCCTGCTTACCGGCGAATATGATGCAAACAATGCTATCATGCGTATCAATGCAGGCGCGGGCGGTACAGAGAGCTGTGACTGGGCGTCCATGTTGTTCAGGATGTACAGTCATTGGGCTGACAAGAAGGGCTTTACGATAGAGCTCCTTGACCAGCAGGACGGTGACGAGGCAGGCATCAAATCCGTTGACTTCCAGGTGAACGGTGAGAATGCTTACGGTTATCTCAGATCCGAGCAGGGTGTGCACAGGCTTGTGCGTATATCACCGTTTAACGCCCAGGGCAAGCGCCAGACCAGCTTTGTATCCGTTGACGTGGTACCGGAGCTTGAAGGCGATGCGGGTATCGAGATAAATCCCGATGACCTGCGTATCGATACTTATCGTTCCAGCGGTGCCGGCGGCCAGCATATAAACAAAACTTCATCGGCAATACGTATCACCCATCTGCCTACCGGCATAGTGGTACAGTGTCAGAATGAAAGATCGCAGTTCCAGAACAAGGACAAGGCGATGGAAATGCTGCGAGGCAAACTGCTTGTGCTCAAGCAGGCCGAAGAAGAAGCAAAGATGAAGGGCATACAGGGCGACCTTAAGTCCATAGCCTGGGGCAGCCAGATACGTTCTTATTTCCTGCAGCCCTACCAGCTGGTAAAGGATCTGCGTACCCAGGAAGAAACCGGAAATGCAGATGCAGTGCTGGATGGCGATATAGACCGCTTCATCAATGCATATTTAAAGAAGAAGAGCCAGGGCGCCCTGCTTGAAGGCGTGGACGCCGATGATGCAGAGTAATTAACTATAGTGTCCCAGCGCCTCTTTCAGAGCAGCCTTTACACGTTGTGCTGATGCATCAGGGGAGACGATGATAACATCCCTGCAGTATTCCGTGGCGAAAAGCTCCATGCCGGGTTCACTGCATTTGACACTAAGCGCAACCCAGCCTTCACCATTATTTTTAAGATGATATTTTTTGGCAGTGTCCGCATTGACGGGCACTGTTTTTTTTAGTTTTGAAATTGTAGCGGCATCGCCTTTTCCAAAGGTATCAACGATAGTATTCATCATGTTGTTGGCTGATGCATTAACAAGGATACGGTAATTTGACAGGCTGCCGGAATACATGACTGGATTCTTTGTACGGTAGTCTGATTTTGACTCGTGATCATCTGAGGAGTACTTTTTCAGTTCTTCAGTATCAGTATCTTCGACAGGTTCAATTTGGAGAATACGGTCAACACGCAGATTTACCGTATTCTTATATTTTTTGATACCCATAATGCAATAGTAATATCCGTTGCTCCAGATCAGGCGCAGCGGACGCATTATCTTAGGATAACCTTCTTTTTGCTCTAAGATCAGCTTGTCATTATAAAAACCGTATTTTATCGTAGCCAGCTGCTTGTTCCTGATGATATTTGCCAGGGCGTCGATATTCTGCAGGACTTCGTTGTCTTCCTTAAGCAGAGTATCGGCTGGGGAAGGGGTATAACGGAGCAGTTCTTTTGATAAGGGGCGCAGGGAAGACAGCTTGTAAGAGATATTCCTAATGTCATCCACGCAGAAATAATTGTAAGTTTCAATCGCGTCATAAAGAGTCATTAATTCACTTTCAAGTAAAACGGATTCGTAATAATACATATCCGGGGCTCCTGCGATTTCTACATGCCTCAGATAAAAACTCAGACCGTTGCTTAAGTTGAGATCTATATGGCGCGTGGTTTCCGCGATATCTTCATCACGAAAAACACCGAGCCCTATGCCTTCCAGAGCATTCAGCATACGTGTCAGAGTGGAGCGGTCCATGCTCACTCCGTATTGACTTGAATAATCCTTATTCAGGTGATCCAGGATCTCTTTTTCTGTGATCGGATGTTTTTTATCACTGTGATTCTTTAATGTGAGTATCAGGTACAGTACATTGAATTGTTTGATGTTTCCGGTGGATTTTTGCCCGTTAGCCATTTTGATAACCTCCGTAATTGCTTGTGCATTTTTGCACACGCCTTTAGTTTAGCATAAATACCGTCAGCAGGAAAGAAGGAACAAGGCGAATGTGCAATTTTGCACAAGGGTTTGTGGTTTAATCATCCAGGATAAGGAGGACGGATAAATGGGGATATTCAGCAGTAAAGGAAGCATTGAACCCGGAGATCAGGCAAAGGCATTTGAAAAACTGCCGGATATAGATAAGGAGATGATCAGAAAGATCCTGCGTGACCGGAATAAATATTCGGAAGATGCGATGGCAGAGCTGATCCGTGATATGGCGGGGCTGAAAGCTGAGTTTCCGGACGGAAAAGTAAGATTTACTTATCCTATTTATCCGGGTTTCGGATATTCGGGTTTCGCCATTAACCAGCCGGGGCTGATCATAAAGAGTATGCCGGTACTGCTTTTTGCCATCTACCGCGGAGAGTACAAGGCGGCCTTGCAGCTCTTTAATTCTGAGGAATACGGAGCGCCGGATAAAATGGGACCGGTGGTTACTTATGGTATTGACTTTTGCTCAGATCACGATCCTTTCTCAAATACGGATCAGGCGGGCGCCGAAAGTATACGGCTGGTTGGGAAGCAGGAGAATAAGTGCCTGTACGGATTCGTGCTGGCGGATCTGTGCAGGAGCGGCAAGCATATCAGCCAGCAGTTTGCTTACCGTTTCCTGAAAAAATACTATGGCGAAGCAGAGAGCGGATGGTTTCGCTGCAACCATGGGATCGTGCCCCATGAGGCGCCCGGGACTGTCAATCCGCTCACGGGGAATGCTTTCTGCACTGAACCGGCAAAGACTAATGCGCTGACTATATATATAAAGCTGCTGGACTTTATCCGCAAAACGGATGAAGCTTTTTTCCGGAAGTTTGTGGATGCCGGGGTATTTGCCGAGCTGTTTGTAAAAAGCAGCTTTATTGCCGATGACGAAAACCGCCGGGAAAACTTAAGGCTGATCCGAAAGATGTACGTGCCCGGGATCGCAGACGCTGAAAAAGTGTGGCACGAGACAGGGGTGTTCGCTGAGGGGGATCTGAACGAAAGGAGGATCATCGGAATGACGATTGTCGCCTACCCGCAGTTATCGAAAAACTGGGCTTATGTGACCGGAGAAAAGCTTACGTTCAGGATAGGGCATGCAGATCTGGACGATCTTAAATATGAAGATGTGGAGCATATCCCTTTTGGCTGCTATGCAAGTATGAAGGCTGACGGAACCATCGCAGGGAATTTCCTGAAAATAATGATCAGGGGCGCCGACCGGGTGGATTATGAAGGCGACTCCGGTAAGTACCGCTTTGATCTGGATTACCTCCTGGATGAAGGCGGGGAGGAGCTGGCGCTGATGGCTCTTAAAAAGGATTTTATCCGCGCCCGGGATGTGGAGACAGCGCTTAAGCATCTGGAGGAGAAGAAAAAGAGTTTTCTGATACCGGCTCTGCTTCTGAAAGCGCACGGGGAATGGGCTTAAAGATGCAGCGTTGGATATGTGAGTTGAAAGGAGGAGAGGATGGGAGAAAGGAAATACCGCAGGGAATTAACTCCGGTAAAGAAAAAGTATAGGGCGGTGGCACTGGCGGGAGAACGCATGAACCGGGCGCTGGCGCATATCAAGCGTGAGTACAGCTGCCTGATCGATGCAGTGAATTATCTGCAGCCGGTGGCAGTGGAGGAAAAGCTGGGAGGCATTGCCACGGATGGGAGGAAAATCTTTTATCACGCAGAGGAGCTGGACCACGGGGTGTCTGATGAGTGTCTGGAGTTCCGTATCCTGCACATCATTTTTCACGGGCTGCTGGGGCATTTTGCAAGAGGCTCGGATTATGATAACAGGAAGCTTGCCTGGGATGTGATGGATCTGCAGGTAGTCAGGCTTTTCAACGAATCCGGCATCAACTATGAGAATTTTGAGATCCTTATGCAGCAGGGCTATCCCGACGTGCGGAGCCTGTTTAAGGAACAGACAGGGTTTTCGCTCTATTACAATGCCGGAAAGGATCCGGCGCTTCAGCGAAGGGTCAAACAGATGAGCAACATGGTACGAAGGCTTGCTCCGGGAGATCTGGATGATCACAGTACCTGGGCATTGCCGCGGCTGGAGGTGGAGATACGCCCGCTGGACGCGCAGGACGTTGATGGATGGATGGACATCACGGGAGCAATGACGGGAATTGCTGCAGGGAGCCTGCCGAAAGAATTGGAAAATGCGCTGGCCAGAGCGATACGGCGGTCGGCATCAGGGGGATTCAGCCATGGCAGGGGCAATGCTGAAGGAGAAGAAGTGGTCGCGGAAGCTGAGGGGCTGCTCTGTTATACGGATCTGATAGATGAAGTATCGAAAGTAGTGGAGATGAGTGCGGAGGAAGATGAGATCGATCCGGCTGTTTATGAATACGGATTGTCGCTCTATGGAAACGTGCCGCTGATCGAGCCTTTGGAATACAGATGTACATATGCACTGGGTTCTGTCGTGATCGCGATCGACACCAGCGGATCCTGCGGGGAGTTCCTTAAGGAATTCTGGACAGAGACAGTCCAGATCTTCAGGGAGATCGGGCAGCGTGGCAGCATCGGGAAACTGCATTATCTGGAGTGTGATGCAGAGATCGATTACGAAAAGGAATACGGGGACGTGGATGAGCTGGAAACCACCGGGAATCCGGGACACAGTTTCTGCGGGTTTGGCGGGACGGATTTCTGCCCGGTATTTGAAAGGGCGGAAGAGTATGAAAAAGAAGGAGAGAAGATAGATCTTCTGATCTATTTCTCTGACGGGATAGGAGATTATCCGGATACCCCGCCCGAATATCCGGTATACTTTGTCTTTCCCACAAAGCAGGAATATGAATACTCGGAGCAGATGAGACCCGGCTGGGTGAACAGTCTGATATTGAGGAAGGAGACAGGAAAATGATAAGAGATAATATGGATTTCTGGAACTATCTGGTGACAAGAGTGGCACCGTCGGATGCTGTGAACTATTTTGAAACATGGCATAAGCAGGGGAACGGGACAACTCTGCAGGCAGATCTGGGAGACCGCCGTGTGCTTAAGTGGTTTAAGGACTTCTTTGCAAACAACGGTGACGGCGTATTTGACGAACGTCTGCTTAAATATGTGGACTGCTTTACCGTCACAGATAAGGCGCGAAAAGCAGATCTGATAGGGGCTGCGCTGGACCGCTGTGCAGACCGCAGGGAAAACGCCGGTGAGGAGCTGAAGTTTTTCAGCATGCTCTTATATAAGGAGCTGATCAATACGGCGGATATCAGGATCTGCTTAAAGGAGATCCGTGCACGGGGGATTTATGAGCTGATCCCGCTGCTGTATCTGCTGGACAACGGAGAAATGGATACCTATACAGCGGATTTTATTAAAAGATAGGAGGTAGATAGGATGATCGCAAAGAACAGCGGAAAGACAAGCTACAACGTGAGTGAGGCCAAGAAGGAGATCATGACGGCGATACGGGCGTACTATGCAAAGGACGCGGAGGGAAAGTATTATTACGATCCCGTGAACCGTCTGCCTTTTTATCTGGAGGGACCTCCCGGCATCGGTAAGACAGAGCTGGTGCGTCAGATAAGCGAAGAGCTGGGGATAGGCTTTGTCAGCTTTTCCGTTACGCATCACACCAGGAATTCCATCATAGGTCTGCCTGTGATAGAGGATCTGGAAGATGGCGGGAAGTACACGGAGTATACGATGTCTGAAGTGATCGCAGCGGTGGTACGTGAGTGCGAAGCGGGGCAGAAGGAAGGGATCCTTTTACTGGACGAATTCAACTGTGCCTCTGATACCATCATGCCCGTGATGCTGGCATTTCTGCAGACGCGGAATATCGGTCTTTATCATCTGCCGGAGGGCTGGAGCCTGGTGCTGTGCGGCAACCCGGTGGAGTATAATGCGGCGGCAAAGCGCTTTACGCCGGCTATCCTGGACCGTGTGCGCAGGCTGGATCTGCTTCCGGAGGCAGAGGACTTCTTTGCATACGCAGAAACAAAGGCGTTTAACTATCTGGTACTGGATTACCTTAAGCTGAATCCGCAGAACATCTACAAAGTGACGAACAACAGGGAGCATCCGGAAACGGTAACTGCCAGAGGCTGGGAGAATCTGGCCAGGACCATTGATGCATACACCGCGGAAGGCCTGGAGCTGAACCGCATGACTGTGCTTCAGTTTATCAAGTCGGTGCAGATCGCTGATGATTTCTGGAACTATTACTGGCTGCACCACAATTCTTTCACGGAAGCTGAGCTTCTTAAGATCCTGGATGGGGATGAGGATCCGGCTCTGGTGGAGAGCTTTAATAAAAACGACAGGAGCTTTGGCGAGAGCGCCCTGGATATCCTTGAAAAAGGGCTGCTGCGCAATGTAGCCTACGAGGCGGCTGACAAGCTGGCTGTGAAGATCGGAAGGGTATTCGATTTCCTTGACAAACTTAAAGACGCACAGTCGCTTAAGGAGAAGTTTTTCTTCCGCGTCACAGAGAATACGGAGCTCTGCAACGTGGTCTTCAAGGTAAAGAGCGTGCAGTATCTGCAGATAGCAAAGCAGATGTACGGGTTGGCAGGCTAAAGGAGGATTCATTATGTTTGACAGATATTTCAATTATTATTACAAGCGTATCCCTTATGTAAAGCTTGAGCGCAGGGCGTTTGGCGGCTACAGCGCGGAGCGTATCATCCTTAAGAATGCGGTTTTCGGCGAAGGCTTCATGGACTATTCGGCACCGCTGGAAGATTGTATCAAGAGACATCAGGAAATGAATGAAGAGGCAGAGGATGAGGATATCCACAACTTCAAGGTGGTGCTGGTGAGTAACGATATCAACCGCATACGCAAATCGGCGCTCATTATTGCGGATGGTTTTGATCTGCTTTCCTATGATGAGGAAGATTACGGCTTTGAGTATGAAGATGAGCCGGGAAGCGACACATACAGTGATATCTTCGAGATCGAACTGGGGCGGGATCTGTCGGATGAGCGCGTAGCGGGCAATCCGTATATCTTAAAGACCAACGTGATCTGTGAAGGGGCGCAGGATTTCCGCTGCAGCGGATTTCTCTTCCGTGGGCTGGAGGCAGGAAGCCTGGGGGATCAGTGCCATGCCATTGCCGGCGTGCAGGGAGAGAATGTATTCGTGGGCATTACGGAAGAGCTGTTGGATAAGCCGGAGATACAGCGGCTTATCCTGGAGCGTGGTTTTGATGTGGTGCGTCTGCCGGATGTGACGCCGGA
>CAMVRS010000044.1 GCA_947169935.1 uncultured Lachnospiraceae bacterium | reverse complement strand
ATTTTACTGCCAGAATCCTATGTTTATGATAACTTCCGGAACCTTCTGGCAGTAAATTTTGGGGTTAGCTATCATTTTACTGCCAGAATCCTATGTTTATGATAACTTCCGGAACCTTCCGGCAGTAAATATTTGGATTAGCGCTCATTTTACTGCCAAACCCCCTTGTTTTTGAAAACTTCCGACGCTTTCCGGCAGTAAATATTTGGGTTAGCGCTCATTATACTGCCAAAATTCTATGTTTTTGAAAGCATCCGGCGCTTTCTGGCGGTAATTTTCAGGGTTATCGCTCATTTTACTGCCAGAATCCTATGTTTATGATAACTTCCGGAACCTTCTGGCAGTAAATTTTCGGGTTAGCTCTCATTTTACTGCCAACATCTTTGTTTTAATACGCCCGATTCGAAAATGAACCTGCAACCCCCGTCCCCGGGGGTCATACAAATCTTCAGGGTTTAAATAGGGTTACATAATTCTGCTCAAACTATAGTCAAAGCGTGTATTTTATGCTACAATGTATAGTTATGAAACTCGTATCTTATGAGAAAATAAGCTCTATAAGATGCATGGCTACCACAAGTGCTCAAAAAAGGCAAATGTGTTAACCAAACCAAAGGAAATTCAGCCAGGAAAAGGGATGATCGGCTACCACAAGTGCTCAAAAAGGCAGATGTGTTAGCCAGTCCAGAGAAAAGCAAGCTAAGAAAAGAGATAACCGGCTACCACAACCCCCAAAAACAGGAGATGTGTTAGCCGGCCCAGAGGAAACTCATATATAGATTATGGTAATGTATTCAGGAGCAACAATATGTGCGGTATAGCGGGCTTTGTCGACAGCAGCATTGACACGATGGCTGTGATAAAGTCCATGACTGATGCCATCGTCCACCGGGGGCCGGATGCAGAGGGCTTCTGGCTGGATGAGAACAGCGGCGTGACCCTGGGTCACAGACGCTTATCGATAAGGGATCTGAGTCCCGGCGGCGCGCAGCCTATGATCAGCGCCTCGGGGCGTCTTGTCATGGTCTATAACGGCGAGATCTATAACGCGGACGAGATCAGAGAGCGCATGCCGGAAGTAAAGCTTAGAGGTACCTCCGATACGGAGATCCTGCTGGAGTCTTTTGAGAAGTTCGGCATCGAGAAGACCCTTGAAAGCGTTAAGGGCATGTTCGCCATCGGCCTCTACGACCGCTGGGGCAAGAGCCTGACCCTCATACGCGACCGCATCGGCGAGAAACCCCTGTATTACGGGACAGTAAACGGCAGCTTCGTATTTGCGTCGGAACTGCAGGCGATAACGCGCTTTCCCGGCTTTAAGCCGCAGATCAACACGGCCTGCCTGAGCAGCTACATGCTTTACGGTTATATCCCCGCTCCGGCAACCATTTACGAGAATATATATAAACTGAAGCCCGGCGCCATCCTGCGTATCAGGCCGCCTTACGGAGAAGGTGATATCAGGCAGGGCAGGTATTACAGCATAAGAAAAGCTGCAGAGAAGGCACTGGCGGATCCTTTCACCGGCAGCCTTGAAGATGCTGCATATGAGCTTGAGAGGCTGCTGACAGACGCCGTAAAAGGTCAGCTGGCCAGCGACGTACCCCTGGGGGCCTATCTTTCCGGCGGCATAGATTCCGCAGCCGTAGTGGCGATGATGTGCAAGCTCCGTCCCGATGACGTTCAGACATTCTCCATCGGCTTTGAGGAAAAGGAATATGACGAAGCCCCGGAGGCTGCGGCCATCGCAAAGCACCTGGGCACAAAGCATACAGAGCAGTATGTATCGGAAGCGGACTTAAAAGAGGTGATCCCAAAGATTCCCTTCATATACGGCGAGCCCTATGCGGACTCTTCGCAGATCCCCACCTACCTGGTGAGTAAACTGGCGAAGAGCAAGGTCACCGTGTGCTTAAGCGGCGATGCGGGAGATGAACTCTTCTGCGGTTACCGTACCTATCCGCAGATACAGAGCTTATGGAAGAAGATAAGGCTCATGCCACTGGGCGTGAGAAAGGCTGCGGGAAGCGCGGCAGCAGGGATAGGCAGCAACATCCCCAAGCCCTACCGCGCGGGCCAGTGTCTTAAGGCCTCAAACATACTGGAATTAAAGGAAGCCGTGGATCATTACGATCCCTATATCGATAAACTGACAGACGGACCCATGTCCATAATCAGGCCGGGTCTTCCCGGAGACGCCCTTCAACAGATGATGCTGGACGATCTGATGCGTTATCATCCGGAAGACATACTGGTGAAGGTGGACCGTGCCGGAATGGCTGTATCCCTGGAAAACAGGATACCCATGCTTGACCGGGATCTGGTGGAGTTTGCGCTGCGTCTGCCTTCGGAATTTAAATACGACGGGACCGTGTCAAAGAAAGTCCTTAAGGAAGTTCTTTACAGATACGTGCCGAAGGAGCTGATGGACCGGCCTAAGAAGGGCTTTGCCGTGCCGCTTGAGCGCTGGCTCAAAGAGGGCGACACAAAGGACTGGGCAGAAGAGCTGCTCAACCATTCAAAGGCAGCGGAAGACGGCCTGTTTAACGGAAAAAATGCTTTAAAACTTTGGGCGGATTTCTTAAAGAGCGGACGCTCGCCCAGACTGCTTTGGAATATACTTATGCTTGAACAGTGGTACAGAGGGGGTAACAAAAATTGAAGATCGCGATGATACTGCCACACTTTTATCCTTATGTGGGCGGCGCGGAGACCATGTTCTACGAGCTCGCAAAGGGCATGGTGGAGCGTGGCCATGAAGTGCATGTGGTAGCGGAGAAGGTAGATGATGAACATGACGGGCAGGTGGAGGTTGACGGCATACAGGTTAACTACTGCCGCTGGAAGAGCGCCTTCGGCCATCCTTTCCCCAAAAAGAAGGATATCAGACCGGAGATAGAATGGTGCGACGTGGTGCATACCTCGATCTTCACCACAGCTCCCATAGTCAGCGAGCTTGCTCACAAATATAAAAAACCCGCGCTGCTCACCGTATATGAGGTGCGCGGACACAAGTGGTTCTGGTCCGATGTTTTCCACCGTGCCGTGATCTATGATGTGGTGGAGCAGTACTGCTGCAGGAAGAAATTTGACGTTTATCATGCGATATCGGACGCCACCAAGGATGATTACCACAAATACTGCGGCAAGAAGAAAGACGTGCGCCGCGTATATCTGGCTATAGAGATGGGCAAGGACCAGCCCATCAACAGTGATTTCAAGATCAGGGAATACTTCAAGGTAAAGGACGAATTCATCTTCCTTTATTACGGACGCCCCGGCAGGACCAAGGGCGTATATGTATACGAAAAGGCTATCTGCATCTTAAAGCAGAGAGGCGTGGACCTGACCAAGGTGCGCTTCTGCTTCCTGTTAGGCAAGGAGCCCGTTAAACCCAGGCGCGAATTCTTAGAGCGCATGAAGAACGATCATCTCCGCGGCCAGGTGAGGGTGCGCCCTTCACTGCCCAGGGAGGATCTGGCAGCCTGCATAAGACAGGCAGACTGCGTGGTGGTGCCTTCACTGACAGAGGGCTTCGGCTTTTCCGCACTGGAGACCTGCCAGAGCGGCACGCCCCTTATCTACAGCGACGGCGGCTCCCTTCCGGAAGTGGCTTACGGCAAATGCAAGTCCTTTAAGAACAGGGACGCAAACGATCTGGCAGACAAGCTGCAGGCAGTTATCGAAGGCAGGGAGGACGCCTTTGATGACGTGCCGGAGAAGACCTTCCCCATGGAAGACATGCTGGGAGGCATAGAGGAGATCTATAACGAAATGGTGACAAAATGCTGATGTTCATATTCCTGGCGGGGATGGCCCTCAGCCTTTGCATACATGCTTTTGCGCATCGCAATGTGGATGCCGCGAAAGTACTGGTACTGGGAGCCGGAGGATATTTTGCCGCTTATGCCTTTGTGAGCTGCATAATGTTTTTGCTTGGGATATTCAAGGTGGGAAGCTGCGCGCTGATCACCACGCTGGTACTCGCAGTGATATTTATCGTACAGCTGGTGCTTAAGCGTTTCGAAGCCCCCAGGATACGTTACAGATGGAAGGAATACCTTCCTCTCGCAATAATATTGCTGGCTGCGGCATTCTTATCCCGTGGGAGCGTTACAGGCTACTACGGTACGGGGCAGGACGAAGGCCTCTACCAGATCCGCTCCATGTTTTATTACAATGACAAGACAGACGACCGGATAAGCTTCAGCGAGTACAATAAGATCCCCCTTGAGAACAAGTACGAGAGGGAGAGCTATCTTGATGAAGTCCACGATCTGATCGGCTACATAACCGATAAGGAACTGCTTGAAGACAAGGATTATATCACGGGCATACTGCACGGGCTTGGAGTGCTGCCGGCTATGATGGCGCTTTGGGGCAGGCTCTTTGGTCTGGAGCGCATGAACCATGTTTTGATGATGTGCTTTTTCATCTCCATAGGCAATGTATGGCTGATATGCCGTAACATCAAGGAAGAGAAGAAGCTATACGCGAACATTGCCGCATTGCTCACTGCTGTATCCCCCATAGTTGTATGGTGCGGGCAGAACACGCTGACAGAGATAGTGCTGACCATGTTCTTTACGGGCTGGTTCGCAGTGCTCACATCAAAGAACGAAGATGGAGTGCAGTTCTTATCCCTCTTCCCTCTGGGCGGGCTGTGCGTGCTGCACATCTTATCAACGGCGCTGATCCCCATGGTGGTGCTGATCTACTGGGGAATGTTCTTTATCCGCGGAAAGAAGAGCTATCTGCTGACCGTGATGTTTGCTCTGACGGAATACGCCCTGGGCTTTACCATGATGAAGAACTGCTACGGCACCTACACCGACGGCAATTACAAGCGGCTCTTTGATATGACGAAGGAGCTGCTGAACGCCGATAACATACTGACTGTTGTATGGGTGGCGTCCCTTATCTGCATGGCTTTAAGCCTGGTCTTTATGATGAAAGGGCGCAGGGAGGCGCTGCACAGGCTGGTAAAACGCGCAGCTGAAAGCGAACGCGCGCAGAATGTCTGCCGCATAGTGATGATCGTGCTGCTTGTGCTGACCGCCATCGCCATAATAAGCGAGTTTGTAAAGCGCACGGACCGCAGCTACTGTTATCCGCGAATGACCATCATCGGATACATACTGATGACCGGTATAGTGATACTTCCCGCCGCCATAGCGGTGCTGGTGGTGAAGGCAAAGGAACTGCTGATAGACAGGCGCTTCTTTGCACTTGCATTTTGCTTAATATATATCCTTTGGATATACTGCAAGCTGCTGATGCCGGAAGTGCCCGTGTACTTTTACTTTATAAGATATTTATCACCCTTTATATTCCTGCCCATAGTGATCGCCGGGCTGTATGCTTATGTGATACCGGGCGGGGTGCAGATCGCGGCAGCAGTGCTTATAAGCATCCTCACTGTTTTCCAGAGCAGGGTGCTTTACATGGGGCAGGATCTTACCTACTGCGATTACCGCCTGATACAGGACATCACCTCCTGCATAGGCGAGAACGACGCGGTGCTCATCAACGAGCAGGGCTACCACTGCCAGAGGGTATTTACCTTCCCCATAAAGGCGCTCAGCGGCGCGGATGTCTATTATGTCCGCGGATCCGAGCTGCAGAAGCAGATGGAAAGGCTGGATGAAGAGTACGAATCCGTTTTCCTGGTAAGTATAGATACGGGCGGAATCGTGGGCCAGCACATTGGCTGGAAGCCCATCTACCACGGCTACGCCGAGGGCGGCACCCACGAGAACATGAACGAAACCCTTCTCCCTTATCCCAATAAGTGGGAGAAGATGAAAACGCCTATTGTTATGATGGTTAAAGAGTAGACCCGGATGGAGCCACGAAATGAAATTAATAATTCAAATCCCCTGCTATAACGAAGCCGAAACCCTGGAGATCGCCTTAAACGACCTGCCCAAGCATATCGACGGCATCGACGAGATCGAATACCTCATCATCGATGACGGCAGTACGGACAAGACTGTGGAAGTGGCGGTGAACTGGGGCGTGCATCATGTGGTGCACTTTGCCCGCAACAAGGGTCTGGCAAAGGGCTTCATGGCGGGGCTTGACGCCTGCCTTTCCTACGGCGCGGACATAATCGTGAATACCGACGCGGACAACCAGTACTGCGGCGAAGATATAGCGGTGCTGGTAAAGCCCATACTGGAGGGCAAGGCGGACATCGTTATAGGAGAGAGACCCATAGACAAGACGCCGCACTTCTCCTGGATCAAGAAGAAGCTGCAGCACTTCGGCAGCTGGGTCGTGAGACTTGCCTCCCGCACCGGCATCCCCGACGCGCCTTCGGGCTTCAGGGCATTTTCCCGCGATGCGGCTATGCATATCAATGTAGTAAATGAATACACATACACCCTGGAGACCATAGTGCAGGCGGGCCGTGGCAAGATGGCAGTCACCTCGGTGCCCATCCGTACCAACCCGCAGCTGCGTGAATCCAGGCTTTTCCACAGTATGGGCTCATACGTTAAGAAGTCGATGCTCACCATCATGCGTGCGCTGCTGATGTACAGGCCGCTGGCGGTGCTCACCACCATAGGCCTTATCCCCTTCCTCATCGGTCTGGGAATAGGCATACGCTTCCTGGTGTTTTATTTCCAGGGCTACAGCGCCGGTCACGTGCAGTCACTGATACTGGCCTGCACCCTGATGATCATGGGCTTCATGACCTTTGTCATCGGTATGCTGGCGGATGTCATCTCCGCCAACCGCAAGATCATGGAAGACGTGCAGTACCATGTGAGGAAGCTGTACTACGATGAAGAGATGAACATGAAGGAAAAGAAAGATTCTTCGGAGCAGAGCTCCTCAGAATGACACGGGGTAAAGAGAGTGGCAACGGAAGGAAAGATTCTTCGGAGCAGAGCTCCTCAGAATGACACGGGGTAAAGAGAGTGGCAACGGAAGCGAAGAATTACAGTCCCTGTCATCCTGAGCGAAGCGAAGGATCTTGAATAGGTAAATTCAGAAATAAAGTAAACTCATTATGAACACATACTATGTCTACATCTTATGCAACTGGAATCATAAAGTTCTATACATAGGTGTAACAAATAATCTGGAAAGAAGAGTATACGAGCATAAAAACAAACTGATCGAAGGTTTTACCTCAAAATACAACGTAAATAAACTGGTATATTTTGAAGATGCATCAGATATAAAAGCAGCTATAACCAGGGAAAAACAGTTAAAAGGCTGGAATAGGGAAAAGAAGAATAATCTAATAGAAACAATGAATCCGGATTGGAAGGACCTGAGCGAAAGTTGGTATAAGGAGTAAGATATTAAAGATTCTTCGTCGCTACGCTCCTCAGAATGACACAACCTTCTTGTCATCATAAGCCGAACAGTAAACTGCCTGTCATCCTGAGCGAAGCGAAGGATCTTATAAAGAGAGTGAATAAAATGGAAATAATAACCTACAAATTACAACAGCATGGAGACGAGCGCGGACACCTGGTCTCCTTCGAAGAGAAGATCGACGTACCCTTTGAGATAAAGAGGGTTTATTACATGTTTGACACCAAGCCCGGCGTGGTCAGGGGCATGCACGCGCACAAATCGCTGGAGCAGCTGCTGGTGTGCGTTCACGGCTCCGTGAAGATCCTTCTGGATGACGGCACGGAGAAGAAGACCCTTATCCTGGACAATCCCTATGAGGGTCTTTATGTGGCAAACAATATGTGGAGGGAGATGAGCGATTTTTCCGAAGGCGCTGTGCTCATGGTATTCGCCTCCAAGTATTATGACGAGAACGATTACATACGCGATTACGATGAATTTTTAAAGTTCATCGGGAAGAAATGAGGAAGTCGTGGATAAGATAGCAGTACTGATACCTTGCTATAACGAAGAACAAACCGTGGCAAAGGTGGTGGCGGATGCAAAGGCCGCGCTGCCGGAAGCTGTGGTGTATGTCTATGACAATAATTCCACCGACGCCACCATCGAAAAAGCAAAGGCCGCAGGGGCAGTAGTGCGGCGCGAACCCAGACAGGGCAAGGGTTTCGTGATGCGCAGGATGTTCCGCGAGATCGACGCACTCTGCTATATCTGCATCGATGGCGACGATACCTATCCTCTTGAATTTGCGCCGGAGATGGCGCGCCTGGTCCTGGAGGAGCAGGCCGATATGGTGGTGGGCGACCGTCTTTCCTCCACCTACTTCAAAGAGAACAAGCGCCCCTTCCACAACGCGGGCAACAGCATGGTGCGTTCCACCATCAACGGACTTTTCAACTGCGAGATAAAAGACATAATGACCGGCTACCGCGCCATGAGCTATGAATTCGTAAAGAGCTATCCGGTGCTGAGCCGCGGTTTTGAGATAGAGACGGAGATGACCATACATGCGGTTTTTAATGAGATGGTCATCGCAAATGTTCCCGTGGAATTCCGCAACCGCCCTGAGGGCAGCATTTCCAAGCTCAATACTTATTCCGACGGTGCAAAAGTTTTAAGCACCATCGTAAGGCTTTATAAAGATTACAAGCCCCTAAAATTCTTTTCGCTGATAGCGGCGATCATGCTGCTGGTGGCGGCAGTGATGTTCGGCTGGGTATTCGCAAGATTTTTAAATACCCATCTGGTGGAAAACATGCCCACACTTATCGTCAGCGGATTTATCGCGCTGGCTGCGGTGCTGGCTTTCTTTGCGGGGCTGATACTTTCCGATATGGTCACCAAGAACCGCAGGGAATTTGAGCTTAAGCTGAATGATATCCACGCCCAGAAGTGCGCTCTTATGAAGGAGCAGGGATGAAGAATACCGAGAATGCCAAAAAGGTAAATCCCGCATCTCCTTACCTGAGGCTGTTGGGCTGCGCAGTGTTTTATCTTATCTTTGCTTTTATCAGCGGACCCGTGATCGGCGCGGACTCCCGCGGCTATATCGAGATGATCTCTGCCAGAGAGCCGGTCTATCCCATATTATTATGGATATTCAGGAGCATACTGGGAAATGACATTTACCTTTGGGCTGTGATCATATTCCAGAATCTTCTTATGGCCTTTGCGGTCTGGTACTGCACGGAGAAACTATGGAAGCGCTATTGCAAAAGTTACTTAAGCATGGCGGGAATGTACGCGGTGCATGCGGGCGTAGCCTTCATGTGCCAGTTCCTTGCAGAGCGCGGCAGCATATATTCGAACAACATCATGACCGAAGGTATCACCATGAGCTGCTGGCTTATCTTCATGGCACTGCTTGTGGATATAGTCGAGGAATGTGATTACCGCAAGCTGACCATAGCGCTGATCCTTGCGGCAGTGATGACGGACACCAGAAAGCAGATGGCAGTTGCATACATCACGCTCTTTGGTTCGATGTTTATAGGCCGCATAAAGCGCGACAACGTGAAGCAGTATTTCACCAGGCTGGCGATACTTGCGGTTGGGATAATAGTCAGCGTGATAGCTGCGCTGGCGGGCACGCGCCTGTACAATTACGTGCTGCGCGGGGAGTTCACCCAGAATACCCGCGACATGAACCTGGTACTTACCACCAGTCTTTATGTGTCCGATAAAGAGGACTCATCACTTATCGAAGAAGAAGCGGTGCGCGAGTTATTTATCCGCACCATGGACATACTGGAAGAGAGCGAAAGCAATTACAGCTTTGCAGGTAAAGGCTGGAGCGCGCTGGAAGCCCATTACGAAGATCACTTTGATGTGATCACAGTTGATACCACGGGCCCGCTCTTCGTGGAATATGCGCAGGAGCGCGGCTTTGCGGAAGGCCTTGATGCGGAGCAGGAAGCAGACCGCATGAGCGGCGTGATAGTAAAGAGCCTCATCGCCGATAATCTGGGAACATATATAAAGGTTTACCTGGCGTCGGTTTTGAACGGCCTGATCAATACGGTTGCAAAAAGAAATTCGCTGCTGGATATATACGCCTTTGCTGCGATCATCGCTGTTTTGGGCATGTCGCTTTACCTGCTTTTTGTAAAGAACATACCCGGCGCGGATAATAAGCGCGCCTCCGGCCGCGGCGGTCTTTACATACTGATCGCCATGTGCGTGAACACCGGCGTCGCCGCAGCACTCATCTTCTGTCAGAGCCGCTATATGATATACAACATGGCCCTGTTTTATATGGCAGGGATATGGACACTGGAGAATACTATAAGTGCGATACAAAAGAAAGATTCTTCGCTTCGTCTGTAAGATCCTTCGCTTCGCTCAGGATGACACAGACTTCGCTCAGAATGACACGGAGACTGTCATCCTGAGCGAAGCGAAGGATCTTGATAGAAGAGAATTAAGCCACAGAACACCATACAGAGAACAATGAAAGCAATAATCGACATCATCAAAAAACTCAACTACATCACCACCCCGAAGCAGAAGCGCAGGCTCTTCTTCGTCTACATCGTTGTGCTCATCGGATCTTTCTGGGAACTGCTGGGCGTGGCGGCGATACTGCCCTTCATCGAAACCATTATGACGCCGGAGGCCTCGGATGGCAAGTGGTATACCAGCCTTATCATAGATATGTTCGGTGCGACGGATCCCATGGACCGCATGTCCATCATGGGTATCTTCATTATCCTTATCTATATCATAAAGAATGTTTATCTGATGTTTTCATCATATGTGCAGGCTTCATTTTCCACGAGCGTGCAGAAGGAACTGTCCGTAAGGCTCACAAGTACTTATCTTGGCAGCTCTTATCTTTTCCATTTGGATCATAATTCATCTGTACTGATAAGAAGCGTAAATCAGGACGTGATGGGCGTCTTCGGCATGTACTTTTATCTGCTGCGTATAGTGTCTGAGGTCTTTACTGTGGGAGCCATCAGTATCTACATCATCCTGCTGGATCCCGTACTGGCGATATCGCTGATACTGATCCTGGGCACCTGCATGGTACTGCTGGTACTGGGCCTTAAGAAGTTGATGAAATTCTTCAGCCGCCAGGAGCAGAACTGTGAAAGCCGCATGCTGCAGTATCTGACACAGGCCTTCAACGGAATCAAGGAGATAATGGTAAAGAACCGCCAGGGTTATTTTGTAAACGCCTTCGAGGAGGCAAGCACCACAAATGCGAGAGCGACAAAGATCAATTATTTCTTAAACAGCATCACCACCTATATTTACGAAGTGGTATGTATCGGCGGCCTGTTCGCGATAGTCATCCTGCGTCTGAGAGGAACCGCTGATGTGAGCGTATACATGACCAGGCTTGCCACTGTTGCAATGGCAGCGTTTCGCCTCTTCCCTTCAATGGGCAGACTCACCACCAATACCAACGGCATGGTCTACAACCGCGTGCGTCTTGATTACGTATACGACACGCTTAAAGAAATAGAAAACGATAAGGATTACATAGCGCGTCTTTCAGAGAACAGGGACGAGACCATGAGCTTTGAAAAGGAAGTGGAGATCAAAGACGTGGTCTGGAGATATCCCGAAGGAAAGGATGATGTCCTTAAGGGCGCGGGCTTTACCATAAAGAAGGGCGAATCCATAGCGCTGATCGGACCTTCCGGCGCGGGCAAGACCACCATGGCGGACGTTATCCTGGGACTTTTAAAACCCCAGAAGGGACAGATACTTTTAGACGGTAAGGATGTTTACGAGCATCCTGCGGCTTGGGCAAAGATAATCGGTTATGTGCCCCAGGCGGTGTATCTGACGGACGATACCATACGCTGCAACGTGGCTTTCGGTATCGATGAAAAAGAGATAGATGAAAAGCGTGTATGGGATGCATTGGAAGAAGCCCAGCTGGCAGATTTTGTTAAGGGTTTGCCGGAAGGTCTTGAAACTAACGTGGGAGAGCGCGGCGTGCGTCTTTCCGGCGGACAGAGACAGCGTATCGCCATAGCCCGTGCGCTTTATGACGATCCCAAGATACTGGTGCTGGATGAAGCTACCAGCGCGCTGGATAACGAGACGGAAACCGCGGTTATGGAAGCCATTGATTCACTGCAGGGCAGCAAGACCATGATAATCGTGGCGCACCGCTTAAGCACCATACGCAACTGTAATAAGATATACGAGATAAACGGCGGCAAAGCCACTCTCCGGGATAAGGAGGAGGTACTCAGGGAAAGCTGATGCGCATACTCTTTATCAGCCATTACGATAATCTTTACGGGGCCAACAGGGCTTTGCTCTCTCTGATGCTGGGACTTAAGGCGGAGGGCAGGCATGAGCCCCTTTTAGTCATCCCGGCGGAAGGTGAGATGACAAGGCAGCTTAGTGCCGCGGGGATCGAATACTTTATCTGCGGCATTACCCAGTGGCAGGCGATATACCGGGAGCCTTTAAGCTTTACGATAAAGAAGAGTAAAAGGCTAAAGCAGATAGAAGCCGAGCTGGAAATCTTATACGAACATTTTAAAGGGAAAAATATAGACCTCATACATTCCAATTCCAGCGTGATAGGACACGGCGCCATGCTGGCGGAAAAGCTGGGATGTAAGCATGTCTGGCATATCAGGGAATTTGCCCGTGAGCATTACGGCATGAGATATTTCTATCCGCAGGATGTGGTGGATAAATATTACAATGTGGCGGAGAGACTGATACTTATATCGGATGCGCTGAAAACGTATTACGATAAGCTTTATCCGGATGCGAAGAAAGTACGCATCTACGACGGGGTGGAGATCTTCGAAGCAGGCACAAATATTGAGTCCGATAAAAAGTACTGTATATTTATCTATACAGGTTATCTGTTTCCGAAGAAACGCCAGCTGGATGTACTGAAGGCTGCGTTGGAACTTAGGAAAAAAGGCGTAAAGGATTTCCGCGTGATCCTTGCGGGCAACGGCGACGCCGCATATACAAAAGAGCTGGAGAGTTTTATAAAAAACCACGATCTGAAAGAAGCAGAGCTTAAAGGTTTTGTAGATGATGTACCGGCGCTGCTTAAACAATGTGATGTGGGAGTCATTGCTTCCGAGTATGAGGGCTTTGGCCTGGTAACTGTGGAGTATATGCTTAACAGTATGCCTGTCATAGGTTACAGGAGCGGCGCAACGCCGGAGATAGTAGAGGATGGAAAGACAGGACTTTTATATGATAATGTTAACGGTCTTGCGGAAGCTATGGAGAGACTGATAAAAGATAAGCAGCTGCGAAAGAGCCTGGGCGTTGCAGGCCGTGAGAGAGCGGTAAATGAATTCTCTGCAGAAGCAAATGTGAAGGCCGTGCAGAAACTGCTGGATGAGATAGATGGATAATAAGAAAGCTGTATTTAAAAAGATAAGTGATATCGCATTCATCGCCGGAGTCATCTGCGAGATATTGGTGATGCCTTCGGGATTCGTGGAGCTTTATTACGGACAGAAGTACATCATACTTCTGGGAATGGCGGCCTTTGCGTTATCACTGCTTTTCAGCATGGACCTTAAGAAGGACTGGAAATATTTTATCCCGGTATTCGGCTTTGGCCTGCTGTGCTATTATTTCCAGATGTCTGCGCTGGTGCTGCGCCTGGGGCTTATCATAATGGCGGGCCGCACGCAGGACAGGAAGAAGATAATGAAGTTCTTCTTCTTCGGGACCGCAGGCTGGATGATTCTGGCGTTTATCCTGTCATTCTTCGGAATGTCGGGACCGCTGTATCTGCAGCTGGCTTTCAGGCACTGGGAAGGCGAAGTGCGCTGGTGCTTCGGCTTCTTAAATCCCAATGGTTACGCCTTCTTCCAGATAAAGCTGCTGATCATGGGGCTTTACCTGTACGGGGATAAGATGAAGCTTTGGGTGAGAGGCCTGATATTTGCCGTAGGTCTGGTACCACTGATAATGGCAGTGACCAAGGCAGGCCTGGCAGCATACGTGGTATTCAGTGCAGCCGCCCTTTATCTGGCTTATGCAAAGGATGAAGAGAAGCAATTGAAGCTGCTGTGGTACGGCGGCGCGGCAATGATGGTGCTGGAGATGCTGCTGATCTTCACGCTGGGAATATTCCCTTATCCGGAAGAGCATGTGGGCCAGATCCATAATTACTGGGATCTGATGAATTCGGTAACCACGGGGCGTCTTTCAAATGCAAGGGAAGTGCTGCAGCAAAACGTGCCTCCCATAATGGGCAGCGTGGGAGGCCAGGAAGCCATAAGTGAGATAGGCTTTGTGGATTCGCTCTACCGCGAAGGCGTGGTATTCGTGGCTGCATACTGCGTGCTGCTGTTTGTGCAGCTTTATAAGCTGTACCGGCAGAAGGACCGGTACGGGATGTTCCTGCTTTTGTGCTTTACGTTTTATACTATCGCGGAAAGCTTCCTGCCCTATGCGAATAAAAATGGGGTGTGGGTGTTGATGATAGGGGGTATGTTGATACCGGAGGATCTTAATAGGAGAACATAATGAAAAAAATAAAAATCGACTTTGTCGACTTCTGGCCGGACTTCGTAAAGACCGACAATTATTTCTACAACATATTAAAGAAATATTACAGGGTGGAGATCAGCGACCACCCCGATTATGTTTTCTGCTCCTATTTTTCGCAGAAGCATTTCAGGTATTTCAACTGCGTGAAGATCCTGTATCTGGGTGAGAACGTGATCCCGGATTTCAATCTCTATGATTATGCGCTGGGCTTTCATAATATAAACTTTGAGGACCGCTATCTGCGCCTGCCCCATTACGCCCTTTATGATAAGGACATAGAGCCGGCGCTTAAGAAGCATACCCACAGTGACGAATATTATCTGGCAAGGAAGAAATTCTGCAATCGCGTGGTTTCCAATCCCGATGCTTCCGGTGAGAGGGAAGCCATGTTCAATGCGCTGAGCGCCTTTATGAAAGTGGATTCCGGCGGCAGGTACGGAAACAACGTGGGCGGTCCTGTGAAGGACAAGCTGGCTTTTGAGCGCAATTACCGCTTTACCCTTGCGTATGAAAATTCATCCACGCCGGGCTATGTGACGGAAAAGATACTGCAGGCTTATGCCGGGGAAACCGTTCCGATCTACTGGGGCGATCCCGGGATAGAGAGCGAATTCAATCCCGCATCTTTCATAAACTGCATGAAATACGGCAGCATCGCAGAGGCGGTGGAGGCCGTAAAAGCCGTATGGGAAGATGACGAGAAATATCTGGCAATGATGAAAGCGCCCATGGTGCTGCCCGGCAGCATCGGCGATCAATGCCTTAAGGAAGATTATGCGGATGCTTTCCTGCGCAATATCTTCGACCAGGATGTAAAGAGCGCAAAGCGCCGCAACATGGTCTATTCGGGAAAGATCTATCAGGAGAAACTTTATGCGGCTTCAAAGGTGCGCGCCGCCATGGATGTGGTGAACCGCCCCGTGCACATGTTAAAGAAGATCAGCAAGCAGAAGAAAAAGAAGAAATGAAGGACGCTCCGGAAAAAAAGAGACTGATATATGCTGATGTGCTGCGTGTCATTGCGACGATGCTGGTGATCCTTAACCACCTGCCGTCGGAGGATCTGCACGGCTTTCACAGCGGGATCCCGGCTGTGCTGGATATGCTGCTTTCGTTTGTCATCATCACTGACGTGCCCGTGTTCTTTATGCTCTCCGGCATGCTGCTGCTTGATAAGGAGGAGAGCTTCGCGGACCTGTTAAAGAAGCGTATCGCGCGTATCGCGGTGGTACTGATCGTTGTTTTTACCGGAATGTATTTTACCAATGCGCTGGTAGCCGTGAAGCACGGCGGCAGTGCGGACATAAGCGCCTGGGGCTTTATCAAAGCCTTTCTGGCCTGCGGGCTGGAAGGCGCGGAATTCTACTGGTTCCTTTACGCCTATCTTTCAATGCTTTTTATGCTGCCCTTCCTGCGCCCGGCGGCAAAGCATATCGGCAGGGCGGAGTTTATCATGCTCATCGTGCTGCGTGTGATCTTCTCAAGCGCGCTGCCTATCTTCAATGCTGTCAGTGTGTCAGTGTTTAACGATACTCTGGGAGTGACGGATAAGCTTTCCTTCCCTGTGGCTTTGTTTGACGCATTCTTCTTTGTGGTCTGCGGTTATTATCTTGATAAGAAGGTGGATGCGGCGGCGCTTAAGCTCAAGCATTTTATCCTGCTTTATGTGCTGTGCGCAGCCGCGATGATCGTAAGCTGTGTGCTTCCGGGCAAAGAGCCCCAATGGCAGCTGTTCTCGTATGTTTATGTATTCACTTTTTTCCTTACGGTGAAAAAACTGACGGTCGGATCTTTCAAAGACCGGGGGACTGCCCGTGGTGCTGCAGTTACAAAGCCTGCTGCAGATTTCAAGCCCGCAGCGGTGTTTGGTTTCCTTGCTCCCCTGTGCTTTGGCATCTATCTGCTGGATCCCTTCTTCAAACGCGCCTTCTATGCAAAGTACAGCGCGGTCTTTGAACCTTATCACACCAATATACTTTTTTCGCTTGGCTGGCTTGTCTTAAGCTTCACCCTCGGCGCCCTGATTACGTGGGGGCTTAAACGTATACCGGGAGTGAGGAAGTTTTTATAGTTCTTTATACTTTTTAATTTCTTTTATTCCTTTTTATACTTTTGAAGGATTTATGACCTTGGACGCCCTCAGTGGTGGCTCCAGGTCATAGATCTCTCCTCTTTTTGCGCAGCGCCGGAGAATTTTGCGATTACTCATTGTGTAAATATACTAATTGTGTTATTATTTACTCAATGAGTAAATTTGCTCGGATTATTGTAGTCACCAATTGGGACCTAAAAGATGGGGTGTATCCTCTGAAATAAAAAATTGTCAGCATAGTTGATACTCTTATTGAAGACGCCTTGTAAGCGGGAAATCTGTTGAAACCCGGTATGTCTTTTGATAATATATTTAAGGAAGTATGTATGGCTAAAAAGAATAAAAAAGAGGTTGCAGGACTTAATGCTCAGATAGAAAAAGAACTTGATCGTGCGATAGATGATCTGACACTGTTTGATGATGATCTTATGAGCAGGGTTTTTGATGGGAATATTGAGGCAACTGAGCTGTTGCTTCGGATCATTCTTGAAAGAGATGATATTAAGGTTCTCAGTGTAAAAGGGCAGGTAGATATGAAGAGCCCTTATCCGGGAGGCAGAAGCATACGGATAGATATTCACGCAGTTGACAGTAAGGGCGTTGAGTTTGATGTTGAGGTTCAGCGCAACGAAGAAGGATCCCATGTGCGCCGGGCGAGATTTAACGGAAGCATGATGGATTCGCGGATGCTTAAGAAGAAGCAGGAGTTCAAAGAATTAAAAGATGCTTATGTGATCTTTATCTGTCAGCATGATAAGTTTGGGGAGAATAAGCCGATATATCATATAGATAAGGTGGTTAGAGAGACCGGAAAGCCTTATGATGATGGTGCATATATCATTTATGTAAATGGCTTGTATAAGGGAAAAGATGCTTTTGGTAAGCTTGCACACGATTTCAGCTGTAAAAATGCAGATGATATATATTATGAACCGCTGGCAGAGGGAGTAAGGCATTTCAAGGAAACAGAGAAAGGACGTGAGACCATGTGTGAATCATTTGAAAGATTGGCAAAAAAATATGCGGGTCAGATGGCGGATCAGATAGCGGATGAGAGAGCGGAGAAGCGAGCAGTGCAGGCTGAAGTAAAAGCTAAAGTAAGTATGGTTAAAGCTTTGATGAAGAATATGAAATGTACGCTTGAGGAAGCTTTGAACGCTCTGGAAATTAAGGGCAAAGAGCGTGCTGTCATAGCAAAGCAGTTACAGAAACAATAACCGGATAATCAATACAGGCACTTAAAAGCAGCGGATCAGAACAAACCGTTGCTTTTTTGATGAAGTTTTGAAGAAACGGTATCATTTGCAAAAATGAAATTTATGTGCCATAATGTACTCAATGAGTAATTAAATATGGAGTAATTCACTATGCATGATGAAGCTTTCAGTACAAAGATGAAAGAATTAAGAGAATCGACGGGACTAAACCGTAAGGATTTTTGTGAGAAATTTGATATTCCATACAGAACAATGACGGAGTGGGAGCTGGGGCATAGGAATGCACCTCCGTATGTTTTGAGATTGCTGTCATATTATATCAATATGCAGAAACAATTGGCCGAGAAAGGAATTGATGAAAAGAAATTGGAGGACTAGCGTAATAATTTCTTACAGAGAAAGGACGTGATACCATGTGTGAATCATTTGAAAGATTGGCAAAAAAATATGCGAATCAGATAGCGAATCAGATGGCGGAAGAGCGAGCGGTGCAAGCTGAAATAAAGACTAAAGTAAGTATGGTTAAAGCTTTGATGAAGAATATGAAATGTACGCTTGAGGAAGCTTTGAACGCTCTGGAAATTAAGGGCAAAGAGCGTGCTGTCATAGCAAAGCAGTTACAGAAACAATAACCGGATAATCAATACAGGCACTTAAAAGCAGCAGATCAGTTCAATCTGCTGCTTTTTTATATTTTTAATTGAGCCCCCTTCAATGACTTGCCCGAAGAATCATATTCCCCTATGGTATTATTACCGTATTTATGTTAAAATATCTCGTTATGGCAGAGCATATAAAAGTCAGCGTGCTGATCACAACCTATAATCTGGAAGGCGTGATAGAGCAGGCCTTAAAAAGCGTGCTTGGGCAGGAATGCGGCTTCGACTACGAGGTGATAGCGGGCGACGACGGATCCACGGACAGGACAGTGGAGATAATAAAGAGCTACGCCGACAGATATCCCGGAAAGATCAGGATATTCACGATGCCCAGGGAGGCCGGAGTGAAGTACAATCCGGTGCACCGCGCCGCTGCCAACAGACTTAATATCCTGAAGGAGGCCCGCGGGGAATACTGCTGCTTCCTGGATGGGGACGACCATTATACGGATAAGAAACGCCTGCAGCGCATGGCGGACATACTGGACGCCTACAGCGACTGCATCATGTGCGCCCACAATCTGTGGATGGTATATGAGAACGGCGATAAGCACAAGCTGATGCGCATGAAGAAGGAGCACAAATACAGCCTTGAGCAGTACTGGAAACTGCTGTTTTTGCAGGCAAATGCGCTGATGTTTCGCAACATATATGCGCAGCACACTCCCACGGGAGCGCTGGCGCGGAACTTTGACGATAACAATATCACTTTCTGGCTGTTTAAGTACGGGAAGATGTACTACCTGCCGGAATGCATGGGCGCCTATATGCAGAGCGAGGGTTCATCCTGGAATAAGATGAGCGAACTGCAGCATGCGGCCCTCAATATGACGGGCTACAACGTGGAAGTGCTGACGGCGCCGCAATACAGAGAGCTGTCCGATATACGGCATTACAACGATCTGCGCGTTCTGTATGAGCAGCGTGGCACCTACGGCCCCGAAGACCTGCAGCCCTTTTACGACAACGCTAAAGAAGAGGACATGGAGGAGGCACTTAAGGTCTATGGGCTGGGAAAGCCGGATCCGGCGCTTGAAAAAGAACTGGGCCGCCGCCTCTCCCGCTCCAAACGAGGGTACATGCTGGCGAAAGCGCAGAGAGCGATACAGAAGCTGGCAGGGAAGTACTGACCCTCCCTGTAATCCTGAGCGAAGCGAAGGATCTTTACAGACTAAATTTATACGAGGAACCACATGTCATACAACATACCAATAGCATTCATAACCTTCAACCGCCCGGACACCACCAGGGTAGTCTTTGCGGAAATAGCCAAGGCGCAGCCCAAGACCCTTTACCTCATCTCCGACGCACCCCGTGAGGGCAATGCGGACGACGAGAAGAAGGTAGCGGAGTGCCGTAGCTTTGTGGAGAGCCATATCGACTGGCCCTGCCAGCTGCACAAGGTATACGCCGATAAGAACATGGGCTGCCGCGACCGTGTATATACCGGCATCACCCATGTGTTTGAACATGAGGAAAAGGCCGTGATCATCGAGGACGACGTGGCCCCCGGCCCCGGCTTCTTTGAGTTCATGGAAGAGATGCTCAATATGTACGAGCACGATCCGAAGGTCATGATGGTCTCCGGCACTAATCTGTTGCGTAACTATAAGATGCAGGAGCCTTATTGCTTCTCCTGCTTCCCCAGCATCTGGGGATGGGGCACCTGGGCCAGAGCCTGGAAGCTCTATGATGTGGATGTGGCCGACTGGCCTCAGCGCAAGGCAGACGGATCCCTTAAGGGCATTTACGGCCCGCTGACCTACAACTACTTAAAGCTTGATATCGAGCGTGTCTATACAAAAGAAAAGGACACCTGGGACATACAGTGGGATTACTGCCGCCACGTGCACCGTGGTCTTGGCATCGTTCCCAGGGCAAATATGGTGCGCAATATCGGTTTTGACCGTGAGGACGCCACCCACACAAAGAGCAGCACCAAAGAGGACTTCTCCTACGGCGAGATGAAGCTGCCTCTCAACACCCGCCTGCCGGTCCGTCGCTGCAGGGAGTACGACCGGGCGTATCTGAATAAGTATTTTGGGGTGAGTAAGATAATAGGTTTTATAGAGAAGAAAATAAAGAAATAAGATCCTTCGGGCTAAAGCCCTCAGAATCTTGAAAGAGTAAATTATGCCAACAAACTTCAGTAAGATCAATTTAATCGTCTACGACTTCGACGGCGTCATGACCGACAACCACGTCTACCTTGACCAGGACGGCAGGGAGATGGCGATGTGTCACCGCGGCGACGGCCTGGGCGTGGGCATCATAAAGAAGCTGGGAATACCGCAGGTGATCATTTCCACGGAGACAAACCCCATAGTGGCCCGCAGGGGCGAAAAACTGGGGATCCCCGTGATACATAATGTTAAGGATAAGGCGCAGGCTCTTCGCGACTATTGTGCAGAGAAGGGCATAATTTTGGAAAACGTAATGTACATAGGCAATGATATCAATGACCTTGAGGCCATGAAGCTGGCAGGTATCAAAGGCGCTCCGAAAGATGCGGAGCCGGAGATCCTTTCTATCGCAGACTGGGTTTCCAGCAAGAACGGTGGCTATGGCGTAATAAGGGAGCTAGCAAGAGAATTGCAGGGATAAGATTCTTCGTCGCTACGCTCCTCAGAATGACACAGGCATGTCATCCTGAGCGCAGCGAAGGATCTTGACAGAACCACATTTTACCAAAGAATAACAGGAGCAAATAATGTCCGATACCCCACGCTTTACAATCATCACTCCCACCTGGAACCAGGCGGAGTACATACGGGACACCATCGAATCGGTCCTTAACCAGACGCGCCGCGACCTGGAATACATCATCGTGGACAACTGCTCGGACGACGGCACGCAGCAGATCGTGGAAGAGTATATGAAGAAGGACCCCCGCATCATCTATGTGCGAGAGCCGGACCACGGTCAGGCGGAGGCCATCAATAAGGGGCTGAAGCGGGCCAAAGGCAGCATAGTGGCCTGGCTCAACTCCGACGACATCTATATGGACGAACATGTGCTGGCCCGTGTGGACAAGGCGTTTTACCGCCATGCGGAGGCGGGGCTGATAGTGGGCGACGCCTGGTACTGCGATAAGAACAAGAAGCTGACGGAGTACAACCCTTCCGACCGCAATGTACCGGCGTGGGTCATCCGCCGCTGGTATTACATAGTGCAGCCGGCGGTATTCTGGAAGAACGAGCACGCGCTGCTGGACGAGAAGTATCATTACGTATTTGACTGGAAATTCTTCATAGAAGCGTACAGCCGCAATAAAGTATATTACAGCCACACGCCTTACGCCCTGTACCGCATGTACGAGGACAATAAGACCGGGCAGAACAACGCAAAGCGCAAGAAGGAAATATGGAAGCTGCAGGCCGAGCTGGGCGACAGCCGCCTGAACGCTGCCTGGTGCAAATGGGTTTACAAGCAGTACGCCAAGGCGGAGGAAACCGGGGATGATAAGCTTAAAGCCCGGGTGGACTTCCTCACGAAGGTGGTGTTCCACCTGACATTAAAGCGTATAGTGTCATTCTGATGTTTCGAGGCGGAATGCACTTCTTTCAAGATCCTTCGGGCTAACGCCCTCAGGATGACACTACCCTGTCATTCTGAGGAGCGCCATACTGGAGCTCCTGTCATTCTGAGCGAAGCGAAGAATCCTGACAGAACGTCCTCCCTTCAAGAAACTACAACGGAGAAACAATGAAGAACGTAATGATCCTACTCACCTGCCACGAGCGCAGGTCCCATACAAAAGACTGCCTGGACTCCCTGCTCACAGACTGCAGCGCCGAGTGCCATATCGTCGCCGTTGACGCCGGCAGCAAGGACGGTACCGTCGAGATGCTTGAAGCCTATCCGGTAGAAAACGGCGGCAGCCTTAAGCTTATCTGCCGGGATGCATCGCTCTTCTGGAACGGCGGCATGAGAGTGGCAATGAACTATGCAGCGGCCAATTGCCGTGATACCGACTACATAATGCTGATAAATGACGACGTGCATTTCTATGCCGGCGCATTAGACGAAATGATAGAGCGCCTTGAAAGATACGATGCGGATGCAGTGGTGGGAGCCACCAGATCCCACAGCGGGGAGCAGAGCTACGGCGGCGTAAGGATGCTCAGCAAACATCTGGCCAGATATGAGCTGATCCCGCCCTCAAAGGAGCCTGCCGGCTGCGACACCTTTAACTGCAACGCGCTGCTGCTCACAAAGGAATGCTTTCTGTCCACCGGCAATCTGGATGGCGCATACGTCCACAGCATGGGAGATTATGATTACGGCATGCGTCTTAAGCGCGCCGGCCGCAAGGTGATAAACACCGCGGATTATACCGGCGAATGCGACGATAACGATATCAAAGGCAGCTGGCGCGATACTACGCTCTCCCGCAGCGAGCGCCTCAAAAAGAAGGAAGGCCCCAAGGGCCTGCCCCGCAGCGACTGGTATCACTACGTACGTAAGAACTACGGCCCCGCTGCCGCCCTCTGGCACAGCATCACGCCGTATGTAAGAATTTTATTAAAGAAATAAAGATTCTTCGGGCTGCGCCCTCAGAATGACAGGGTATGTCATCCTGAGCGAAGCGAAGGATCTTTTCACAGACTAAAGGAGGAAATAAAATGTCAAAGCGTGTACTTGTCACCGGTGGAGCCGGCTTCCTGGGCTCCCATTTATGCGACCGCCTGGTAAAGGAAGGCAACGATGTCATCTGCCTGGACAACCTGTTCACCGGCAATAAGAACAACATCCGCCATCTGCTGGGCAACCCGTATTTTGAATTTATACGTCACGATGTGACCCAGCCCATCCAGCTGGAAGTGGACCAGATCTACAACCTGGCGTGCCCCGCATCGCCGGTGCACTACCAGTACAACCCCATCAAGACCACCAAGACCAGCGTGCTGGGCGCCATCAACATGCTGGGCCTGGCAAAGCGCGTTAAGGCCCGCATCCTGCAGGCTTCCACATCGGAGGTCTACGGCGATCCCGAGGTACATCCCCAGCCGGAGAGCTACCGCGGCTGCGTAAACACCATCGGCATCCGTTCCTGCTACGACGAAGGCAAGCGCGTGGCAGAGACCCTCTTCTTTGATTACCACCGTCAGAACAACGTGGATATCAAGGTTATGCGTATCTTCAACACCTACGGCCCCAACATGCATCCTGCAGACGGCCGCGTGGTAAGCAACTTTATTGTGCAGGCCCTTAAGGGACAGGACATCACCGTATACGGCGACGGTTCCCAGACCCGCAGCTTCTGCTACGTGGACGACCTTATCGAAGGCATGGTTCGCCTGATGAACAGCCGTGACGGCTTCACCGGCCCCGTGAACATCGGTAACCCCGGCGAGTTTACCATCAAGCAGCTGGCTGAGCTGGTGATCGAGCTTACCGGCACCAAATCAAAGATAATCTACGAGCCCCTTCCTTCCGATGACCCCTTGCAGCGCAAGCCCGTCATCGAGCTGGCCAAGAAAGAACTTGACTGGGAGCCCACCATCCCGCTGGAAGAGGGGCTGAAACGTACTATAGAGTATTTCAGGGGGATTGTGTAAGATTCTTCGTCGCTACGCTCCTCAGAATGACACGAAGGAGAGACGTCATCAGAATGACACAGAGTTCCTGCCTGTCATCCTGAGCGCAGCGAAGGATCTTTTCAAAGCAGTACATGAAAGAATCAACCCGTCAGAAATGGAACATCCTCTCCCTCCTCCCCGCCATCCTTGTGGTGGGGGTCATCTTTTATTTCTCTCTGCAGCCCGGACCCACGTCCAGGGCCAGCAGCGACAGCGTGAGCACGGGACTGATAAGTCTTTTTGGCGGAGCCATAACCTTAACTCAGGCGCAATACGATACCTTCACCAATCTGGTACGTATCATAGCCCACATGGGAGAATACGCAGTG
>CAMVRS010000043.1 GCA_947169935.1 uncultured Lachnospiraceae bacterium | reverse complement strand
GAAACTATGCGTATGAAACTGGCATACTGGGCCGGGATCATCAAGGAAGCAAGAACCAGCGGAATGAAGATTTCCGATTGGTGTGATAAAAATCAGATCTCTCACCGCCAGTATTATTACTGGCATGGAAAAGTAATACATAGCGCCTATGCTATGGCAGTTGAAAACAAACTTCTTCCAGAAACAACCAACGTTCCTGAGCAAGCATTACCGTCAGTTCCTGATTTCGCGGAACTTCCTGTTCCCCGAATTGATCCGGAACCTAAGCATGATGCCTGTACAGCTCCGGCTATCAGCATCAGCTGCAATGATTTTCTGGTCACGGTCGGCGCTGAATTTTCGGAAAGGGAACTGATGAAGGTTCTGAGGGTGATGAAACATGTTTAATGATGCTTCTCCCGGTACATTTAAAAAGGTTTATATAGCCTGTGGTCGTACGGATCTGCGATACGGGGCAAGTGGATTGGCAGCGCTGGTCAAACTGAAGTACCGGCTTGATCCGTACGATAAAGGTACTCTGTTTCTCTTCTGTGGCCGCCGTTCAGACAGGATACGCGGTTTACTGTGGGAAGGTGACGGATTCCTTTTGATCTCAAAGGCGCTCTGCAACGGGCATTTCCGGTGGCCCAGGGATTCTGACGAACTCAGAGACCTCAGCTATGAGCAGTACCGGCTGCTCATGAGCGGTTTCACTATAGACCGGGGAATAAATCCTATTGGGATAAGGAGAAAAAACAGCACCGCTCAGACCGGAAACTTATAGGAAAGCTCGATCCCGAAACCGGCGAAATTATACCTACACGCAAGAAAAATGATGAGTCTGTTTCAGATAAGGCAGCCCAGTCCAGGATCAAAGCCCTGGAAGCACAGCTTGCCAGAAATGATGCTGAACTGCAGGAACTGCGTGATAAGGTCAGTATCCTTCAGAAAGAGGTAAACGAAAAGAAGCGCATCATAGATAAGATCCGCACTCTTGTCGATCTTTAAACATTTCCTGAGGAGACTGCGGATGACAGATATCCTTCTGATTGCCGAACCGTCACTGTGTAAATATGTATGGTTATGCACCAGAGTCTCGTATACTACATATTTTTCCTTTCCTACGGCAAAACAAGATTTTCATTGGTAAGCAGTTTCTTGATGATCGGATCATATTTCTGAATACCATAATCTTCTACAATACTCGTTATCCTGGCTCCGGCATCTTTTGATGAAGCTCCACAAAGAAATACTCGCTCATTCTTTGTTCCGTAATCCAGCACAATAAAACGATCATGCAAGACACCACCGGTGTGTTGCAAACTGATCCGGATTCCCGGATACTCTCGCCGGAAGTCGTTATACTCTACATTATGAAGTTTTCCACTTCCAACATTATCACTGAACAGTTTGATTTCCACTCCCGATGATGCATTTTTCAGCATCACCAGAGTCCGCAGCCCTATGTAATTATCAACCAGATATACTGATTTTTTCGCCTGACTGTAGATAGACGAATAAGCAACATCTGCACTGCAGTATTTGGTATTATATATAAGCCATCCGTTATCCTCATCACCGACAAAGCTGTTCATCATATCTGCCAAATCAGACTTTGTGACCACATCCCCCAACTGTTCCATGACATCCGACATCTGCTTTTCAACGGAATCCAGGTCCATACGAAGCTTTTGTATCCCAGCTGTATTTTCTGCAGTCTGCATAGCAAGCTGCATAGTCTCACGTTGATCAATGAGATTTTGATTACTCAGGATGTAATCTTTCATTCTTTTGAAAGTACGAACTAAAGCTTTACTCTGCCTGACTGCCAAACTGCCTTTTAATATAGTCATTAACATGTATATTCCCTGCTCAGTAAAAGCATACGGATTTGTTCTTGCCATACTACTAACATTTGCGGTCACAAATTGTGACCGCAAATACGCCAATTCATTATCAGATAGTTGAAACATCATATCCTCATCAAAACGTTCGATATTGCGTTTTACCTGCTGATTAAATGCCTTGGTCTCGTAACCATATATCTCTGCTAAATCCGCATCCAACATAACCTTATATCCACGAATCTCGTACAATCTGCTTTGTAACAATTCCTCATCAATTTCTATGGGAGTTAATTCTTTTGTATTCTCAACCATAATAAAAATAACCTAAGACCGCCTCAAACGCACTCAGACAAAATTAACAGATTTCAATACGCATTCTTATTGATAAATCCCTTGAACAGGGTAAGGAACAGGATCTTGATATCCATCATCAGGGTCCAGTTCTCGATGTAATAGAGGTCGCATTCGATCCTGCGGCGGATAGAGGTATCGCCGCGGAAGCCTTTGATCTGAGCCCAGCCGGTCATTCCGGGGCGCACCTGATGCTTGATCATATAGCCGGGAATTTCTTCCTTGAACTTCTCAACAAACTGGGGTCTCTCAGGTCTGGGGCCCACCAGCGACATCTGTCCCACCAGCACGTTAAAAAGCTGAGGCAGTTCGTCCAGACTGGTCTTACGCAGGAATCTGCCGATGCCCGTTATCCTGGGATCACCCTTCCTGGTCCAGCCTTCCTTCTCTTCCTCATCCTTCTGCTCACGCATGCTGCGGAATTTATACATCATGAAGGTTCTGTTATGCAGACCCACTCTCTCCTGTTTAAAGATGACCTTTCCGCCATCCGTAAGCTTTATCATCAGTGCAGATATCAGCATGACAGGTGAGAAAAGTATTATCAGTATAAGCGATCCTATAAAATCCATTATGCGCTTGATAAGCATGTTTATCGTGTTTGTAAGGGGAACATAGCGGATATTTACAACGCTTAATCCCGTCAGATCCTCGATATACGGATTTGACGATATCACGCTGTTATAATCGGGTATGAACTTGGTATGCACTCCGGCCTTTTCGCACTGGCGCACCAGCTCCTCAAGGCGGTCATAATCCTGAAGTGAAAGGGTTATACCTATCTCATCCAGCTTATTCTCCGGCAGTATAACATCCAGATTAGCTATACGTCCCAGCACCTTAACCCCACGGTATTCGGTCCCGGCAGGTATATGATCATCCAGCACGCCGCATACCACATATCCCCACTGGGGATTCTCAAGTATCCTGTCGATATAGGATTCTGCTGCCCTGGAATAGCCCACCAGCACCACATGCTTAAGATTATATCCACGCTTGCGGATGGTCCGCAGTATCTTTCTTATGACCTGCCTCTCCATAACGGTACTGAAGGTGGAAAGCAGGAAGAAATAGAACATCATCGCGCGTGAGAAATCCGTCAGTTTCCGGATATACATGATCACGATGATCACGCCTATTCCCAGTACATTAGCCTTTAATACGTTGAAGATCTCCCTCTCTACGCTGGAATAGCGCTTGGAGATATACAGATTACATAGATAATAAATGACCAGATATCCCGGTATTATATAATACAAAAGCGAGAAATAAGTCTCCATGGAATGATGTCCGATAGTAACATCATCCGCAGAGCTTAACAATTCAAATTTTATATACCATGCAAGGATATAAGAACCGGCGATCAGCATAGCATCCAGCAAAACATGTATGCGGTTCAGAACCTTCTGGTTGTCTCTTATCATAGTGTTATCACGCTCCAAAGATCCTTCGCTTCGCTCAGGATGACCATATTATAACATAAACCGCCTGAATGTGTTAATTATCAGCTGCCCTTCCAGTTTGAGCTGCCTTGAAAGGGGAATACGGGAGAAATCCTGCTTCTTCTCCTTATTTGCCCCGCACAACCTGATTCCCTCCGCAAACGCGCTAAGGTACCCTTTGCCCATGCCTTTCTTAGCAAAGAAAATGAATTTTATTACCCATCCTGCCAGTAGCAGTATAAAATTTAGGATCCACTGCCAAATCGGCATATTCTTGTATAAAAGATAAACCTGATTGCGTACCGTAAGGCGCAGCTTAAAGTCATTATAACGCGATCCGCTGCTGCCGCTGCCCGCATGAAGCACTGCTGCCTTAGGCGAATAGATGTTGCGATAACCCTGCAGCTTAGCCCTGTAGCCCAGATCCACGTCCTCAAGGTAGGCAAAATGCGCTTCGTCAAAACCGCCTATCTTCTGCAGTACGTCCTTCCGGTAAATGGCCGCCCCTCCGCAGGCACTGAATACTTCCCTGCGCCTGTTATACTTTGAAGCATCCTTATCCCTGGCATCGGAAAAGGCCCAGCCCAAAGCACAGAAATAATCCCCTGCATCGTCCATCTTCGAAGGCTCATGCATGTTGAGCATTTTTGCCGATACGGAAAATATATCCCCGGAACGGCGTATCTCACGCCACATTGCTTCCACAAATCCCGGATCTGCCACAGTATCGTTGTTGAGCAGCAGGACATATTCAGAATCTACAGCGACTATACCATCGTTTACAGATGCGGCAAAGCCCTTGTTTGTTTCATGTTTAAGATATCTCACAAGGGGAAGACCCGCATTTTCCGGATATTTTTCCTTAAGGCTCTCCGCTGAATCGTCTGTGGATGCGTCATCTACGATGATAACCTCAAAAGAGCGTACACTCTGCTTAAAAAGAGAGTCCACGCATGCTTCGAGGTACTGTTTTCCGTTATAATTCGGTATGATAACCGATAGTTTTATGGCCATATTCGCTCAATCTGGATTACGCTGCTCCGGATCATACACTACAATAATGCCCTTCTCGCGTAATTTATTGCAAAACTTAAGACTTTTCCCTTTTACCCGCTCAATATCGTCATCACCGGGGAAGGGATATTCATAACCGGTGATCTCCTTATACAGGGGGATCAGTTCTTCCCTGATCACGGCGTTACGCAGATCAACAGCCGGAACGCACTGTCTCAGCGCCGCAATATGCATCGGTCCGGAGAAGCCCTGGTATAAGCCGTCAAATATCAGCTTTCCGTCTGCTTCCATTGCGCCGCCAACGGTCTTCTCATCTTTAAAGACCGGGCCTCCGACTATGCCCACATCCTGCCTCTGCTCAAAGATCCCGCCTTCATATTCCACCCTGAAGAAGCCCAGATGCTTCATCTCTTTTACTTCCGCCTTTATGCCATCAGCCGTAAGAGCTTCCTCTATAGCATGTCGCCCCGCATCAAAGGCATACTGCTTGGCCGCAGGGTCAGCCGCTGTGGATTCCTCGTGACAGCGCCAGTGATAAAGCACCTGCGGTACATGGCAGATCTTCTCTGCCAGTTCTTTTTCACCGTATTTTTCCCGGCACCATAAGACCGCGCGCAGTATCAGATCATGATCCTGTGCCCCGTCAAACTCTTTTCTGAGCTTAAGCTCCTTTATGACATCTGCCCTGAAAACGGAAAAATGACAGATATAATTATTTGAAAGTATCAGTTCCCTGTCAAAATCCCTCTTTTTATGATGATCGAACCATCTCTCAATATAGCGGTCCGTCTTGTCTTCGTCACTGTATACCAGCACAGGCTGATCCGATTTATCTATCTTTTCCCTGATAAGATAAAGCGCGTCCGGAGTGATGAAATCATCATGATCGAGAAGCGCTATATAATCCCCCGTGGCTATATCAATGGCAGCATTGGTATTTTCGGAGATCCCGCCGTTTTTATCCAGTTTATGGTACACTATGTTACCATACTGTTCCATAAAGCTCTTTATCACCGCCCCGACCTTGTTGCTCTCCGATGCATCCGCAATGATCAGTTCATAATCGCTATAGGTCTGTTCCTCAACAGATAAGACCAGATCCTGCAGGAACACTTCCGCCGTCTCGTAAGCAGGGACAACGATGGAGAATTTGAGCGGTCTGTCGTATTTTTTCCCCCTCTGTGCCTTCAGTTCTTCCTCTTCAGGGGGAGTATATTCATATTTTACGTGCTTTTTTTCCCATAATCTCTCCTGCACCGCATACCAGGTATCGGTGAAACCGTTGCGTTTGAAGTAGTTTATGGTCTTTTTTATGCTTCCGAACATACACCTACCCATAAAAAATACCCTGCTGTTCCTGATGCAGCCGCCGATCGCCAGCTCATTTTCATCCTCAGCTCCATTGAATCCCTGTACTCTTTCAAGATTCTTCGCTTCGCTCAGAATGACATGTATGCTGCCTCATTGGCTCCCCCGGAACAGAAGGGCAGTTGATTAATCAATTAATAATCAGATAAATGATTTTACCGCCTCAGTCAGCGCATCCAGTCTGCTCTGTGCATCATCAAGCCCGGTGCCCTTGATGCCCATGTAGAATTTGATCTTGGGCTCGGTTCCGGAAGGACGCGCGCAGCACCAGGAATCATTCTCAAGGTCAAAGTAGAGAACGTTGCTGGTAGGAAGATCTGTTTCGCCTTCTTTGCCGCTTTCCATATCGATGGTCTTGTGGGTCTTGTAATCCCTGAAAGTCTTAACCTTCAGATCTCCGAAGGCCTTGGGCGGATCATTACGCAGCTTTTCCATCATGGCAGCTATCTCTTCAAGACCTTCCTTGCCCTTCTTGGTGATGGCATACTGGGTCTCCTTATAATAACCGTACTTCTCGTACATCTCTATCATCATATCCCAAAGAGTGATACCCTGCTTCTTGCAATAGCTTGCTACTTCGCAGAGGCACATAACAGCCACAACGGCATCCTTATCCCTTGCATGGGTACCTGCCAGACAGCCGTAGCTCTCTTCCAGACCGAATACATAGTTGTTGCAGCCGGTCTCTTCAAACTTCTTGATCTGCTCGCCTATATACTTAAATCCGGTGAGCACGTCAATCTCCTTTACGCCGTATGCCTTTGTAATTGCGTGAGCCATATTGGTGGTAACGATGGTGGTCACCAGCGCGGGATTCTTAGGCATGGAGCCGTTAGCCAGCCTCTCCCTTAAAATATACTCCGCGATCAGCATACCGGACATATTTCCGGTAAAGGGTATATACTCACCGCTCTTTGTATCCAGAGCATAGATTCCCAGACGGTCTGCATCGGGATCTGTAGCCATAACGATATCGGCACCTTTTTCCTTTGCCAGCTTAAGCGCCAGTGTGAAGGCCTTGGGATCCTCGGGATTGGGATAATCCAGGGTAGTGAAATCCGGATCCGGCTCTTCCTGCTCGGGAACCACATATACGTTCTTAAAGCCAAGCTCGCTTAAGATACGGCGTACAGGCACGTTTCCGGTACCGTGGAAAGGCGTGTAAACTATTTTTATATCATTTGCAACCGACTCAATGACCTCAGGATGGATGATCTGCTTCTTGAGCTCTTCCATATATTTATCATCTATTTCCTTACCGATCACCTGATAGAGACCCTTTGCCTGGGCATCAGCCTTGCTCATGGTCTTCATGGTACGGAAATCAGTGATGGCATTAACTTCAGCAATAATGCCTGTATCATGAGGAGGTGTTACCTGTGCGCCGTCCTCCCAGTATACCTTATATCCGTTATATTCCGGAGGATTATGGCTGGCGGTCACCACTATACCTGCGGTGCAGCCCAGAGTACGAAGCGCAAATGAAAGCTCGGGCGTGGGGCGCAGTGCATCGAAAACATATGCCTTGATGCCGTTTGCTGCCAGGCAGAGCGCTGCCTCATCCGCAAATTCAGGACTCATACGGCGGGAATCATAAGCAATTGCCACACCCTTTGCACCTGTGCCTGCCTTATTTATATAATTAGCCAGACCCTGGGAAGCCTTACGTACCGTGTATATATTCATGCGGTTGGTACCTGCGCCGATCACACCGCGCAGACCGCCGGTACCAAACTCCAGATCCTTATAGAAACGATCCTCTATCTCCTTATCATTTCCTTCGATAGCCTTAAGCTCTTCCTTTGTCTTCTGATCGAAGTATTCATCCTTCAGCCAGAATTCATACGCCTCACGATAATCCATGTTTTTTGTCTCCTTCTCCTAAGTATTTTACCCCCGGGTGCCATGGCACCATTTGGATGATATTATACCAGAAAACCGTCTCTGCCGCAATCAGGAAAAATCCCGGTCAAATCTTACGTCCAAAGCGAAACGGCTCCCCCAAATACTTGCAGAGAACCGCCTCGCTTTGTGGTTGGCGGGTGGGTAATCAGCCACCCCCATACCTGCAATCACTTATTACTTCATCTGTTTTCACAGATACACAGCTTTTCATAAAGTGACATTCCTCAAATTCATAGTCCCCGGTCTGGAATAAAGCCACTTATCCTCTGTACATGTGGCAAGCCTTATCCAATCAGAAGAGAAATCCTTTATACATCCTGCTATCCACTGCTCATGCTCCACCGATTCGCATACTATCACCAGCACAAAACTGCGCTCCCTGGCTTCAGCATAATCTTCCCACATCTTCAGCCTCTGCTTTACCAGCTCCGGATCATGATAACTTCTTAACATATCGAAAACACAAAACCTTCCTTTTACGAATATTCCGAGCGGTATGGATATACTCTGCTTCTTTTCTACCTGTGCCAGCTCCCAAAGACGGAAGTTCCCAACACCAGGATTATAAAGCAACTGGTTTAATATAACCTGGTTCCATAACAGACAAGAGCAGATCGCCAGACGTCTTCCCATCTGATTCCCTGCCGCATAGTCTTCACGAGGGTCAAGCATTGCCGCCCCCAGACCTTTAAGCAGATCGTTAGCCTTATAAGCAGCCATATATGCCTTCAGAGTACAATGCTGCTCATCATCATTTCTGACATACACAGCTTCAACAATGATCCCCTCCTCTATCAGCGCTCTTAATCTTTCATTCAAGACATCCATGTCTATGTCATAACCTTTAAGCAGAAGATAAGCTTTAAGCTGTCTGGCGGTCATACATTTTCCCATGCCAAGTAAAGCCAGCATATTTATCTCTACTACATCAAGCTTCCTGCCATCCCTGTATGAATTCTTATTGATCTTAAACTGGGTGAAGGGGCTGAAAGCAAATCTCATCTTTGATGCTTCCATAAGATCATCGTGCGCCATCAAAAGCTCTCTGCGCATATAATTACTCCCTGTATTCCACTCTCCGTATCTATTCATAAGCATCTGCCTTTCCGCCCATATCCGTGGGCACTATATCAGGATCCGCACTAAGCATCCCGCTCAACTTTTCGATCTTTTCATACATCTTATCTCTTCTGAGATCATTGATCAGCAATTCTTCCTGAGCCGGCATTTCACTCAGAAGCTTTTTGTATCTGACAAGCAGTTTTTCCATATCTTTCCTTTAACCTCCCATACCATTCTGCCGGCGAAATATAAGACCGGCTTTCCCACATGGCTGTTTCATACAGATCAGCCTGCTCCCCGAATATTCTTCCTATCATTTCAGCCTCCTTTTCATCCATTTCCAAAGCATAATACTCAAGCAGCTCCATTGGCACCTTCAAATAATAATTCATCCAGCCCCTGTTATAGGCTCCAAGCCTGTCCCACCATTTTGTGATGTTTTCTTCTGCTTTATGAATATTATGTGTCATCCCCGTATGCATCTTTTCCCACTCCTTATTGCCTATAGAAGCATGATATTCTCCTCCGCGATTTCCGAAGGCGTATCCCAGGAAATGAAGCTCCTCAGCCGGTAACAGAGCAGACTTCTTTCTGTTGAGCCATAAACCCATTTCCTCATTCAGATACTGCTCAACATGTTTAGTCACACTTTCCGCTTCCTCCCTGTCCGTACAGAGCAGCACGATATCATCCGCATACCTCACAAAATGAAATCCGGCCTTTTCCATAAACCAATCAAGCTTATTAAGATAAACATTAGCCAGCATCGGACTGATGGGACCGCCCTGGGGCAGACCTATCACCTTACGGAACACATGACAGCCGCTCATCACCCTCATTCCAAGATAAGCACTAATCATTCCAAATACCGCATTATCCTCAATATCAGCCGAAAGCATGGCCATAAGCTTTCTCTGATCCACTCTGTCAAAGTAACTCTTGATATCAAGATCCGCAACATATACCCTGCCTTCGTTCATTTCTTTCACACACAGTTCCACGGCATCCTGTGTACTCCTCCCCATCCTGAAACCAAAGCTCCTGTCACTGAAAATACTTTCATAATACGGCTGCATTACTATACACATCGCATATTGAAGCATTCGATCCCTTACCGACGGTATCTCTATAAGCCTTATCCCGCCATTAGGCTTCTTTCTACGGATCTGCAGTGCAGGAACGGGGATATAGTTGCAACTTCTGATCCTGCAACAGATCTCATCCCGGTTTCGTTCCCAATATTCCGGTAGTTGAGAATTAAACATACCGTCAAAACCACAGCCGGTCTTCTTTTTCCGCATATGCTCCAAAGCTGCATTGATATTATCTTCAGCCAGGATATCGTCAATATGAAATCTGTCAGCCATATCATTAGGCGCCTCCAAGCGCCGCCAGCCGGGCGCGGTTATTCTCTATATTTAATATCAGTTCCTCGTCAACAGTCTTCTCCGTAAGCAGATGGTATACCGTGGTACCACCCTTTTTCATCACGCAATTGTTTAATCTCTCATATGCTGATACAGACCAGGGAAGTGAAAACCAGATCAGCACATCTGTTTCGATCCTTTTTAAGAAAACAGCACTTTCAGTTGCAGCACTGATAAGTGCTGTTTTCAACTCGCCTTTTCTCCATTTATTGACATCGTCGTAGATTTCCAGCACTGATAACTGTGGTATAAGCCTGCATAACACTTCCTTCTCATGCCTGAACCAGTATGCAATCAATACCCTCTCATTCATTGTGCTTTGCAAAATACGCTTTATTTCATCCACCTTATGCGTGTGAAGTACATGTACATCTTTGTTTTTATCGTATATGATCCCATTGGCGGCCTGCATTCTCTTTATTGTACGACTTTCCTTTTCTATCTCTTCGCTGCTCATCCCCACCGAAAAGATGCCTTTATCCAGCAGTCTGTATTTAGAGTACTCAGGCCCTTCCATTTTTGTATATACGTTACAGTATCTATTCAGTACAGAAGCCAGTTTTAAGGATGGATCATCAACAAAGCATATATCAGATATCCTCTCCCTAATCCTTTGAAGCGCACCTTCCTTAGGCTCTCTTACAATACGTTCATACCCATCATATTTGTACTTCTTAGTAAAAAAGTATCTGTCATAGAACCCCGCTCTGCGTTCTTCCAGTCTCTTTCCCCCATCCAGCAGATAAAGCTGTCCCCACAGATCCTCCGGATGATCCAATGATGATAAAGAGGAAAGTGCCAGAAAAAAGTTCAAGTTGTCCCGTATCCTTTTGATTCTCTTAAAACGTTTAGTATCAGGATTCCTGTATAAATGGAAATCATCAACGATCACATATGTAAAGAGGAATGAATCCTCTTTTACAAGCCATCCCAGGCTTTCATGTGTGATAAAGTAAATTCCTGCTCCCTCCTTTAAGATGCGCCTCCTCTCCGCATCACTTCCCCTTATATACCCTGCTTTGAGGAGATTCAGATGATCCCATTTCTCCAGCTCTTTTTTCCATTTACCCTGTATAGATCGTGATGACGCAACTATAAGTATCCTGTCCGTTACAAAACGCTCATACATAAGCTCTACAGCAACGCTAAGCGCTACAACCGTATCTCCCATCCCGGTTCCAGACATAAGCATGCTTGCTTCCCGGTCTGATATAAACCTCAGTGCTTTTCTCTGATGCAGATATGGTTTAAAGATCATGCACGCTTATCTCCTATTCTCACAAAAGCCTTCTGTACTCCATATCCAGGGATTCTCGCCTTGCCCGTTGCATTCCCGGGATATGCTTCCCAGCCGCCTATCTGACGCAGTATTCCCTCAAGTTCATACGCATCACGCTTACGCATACTCTCTCTTTTCTGTTGCAGACATTCGCACCAGATTTCCATAAGGCAGACACGATCGCGCTTGAGTGACGTAAGGTATTCACTGATAAGTCCCTGTCTGGGATCGGATTCCATAGCGATCCTCTGCTGTTCAACAGCCATTTCTTCTATACTGCCTTCCAGATAAAGCTTTTCCCCCTCTTCGTACCTTATCATGGCTTCTGCCCATATTTGCCCAACATCTTTATCCGTCATATCCCATATACGCCTGGGATCCTTACCCTTCAGCAATACCGGCCAGAATCTCCTATTCCCGGTAATATCGCGAAGGAATCCATTTACTGCATTTGTGGTACCTGCTATTATGCCTGTACGCGGATGCATCTCCACATACTGTCCATACGGTATCCTGTACTGATCATCTGTCCTTGAAAGAAATGATTTAACCGTTTCGACATCCATCTTCTTAAGACCGGCCAGTTCGCTAAGCTCCATTATCCATATGCCCTGCAGTTTTTCTGCCGCTGTCTTGTCCTTCATATCAGCTATGGTCATTGAATCCGAATACCATTTTCCTCCAAGCTTTGCAAAAAGCGTACTTTTACCTATTCCCTGATCTCCGCAAAGCACCAGAATACAGTCATACTTGATACCGGGCTCAAATACTCTTGCTACTGCCGCCGTAAATGTCTTGCGTGTTACAGCCCGCACATAGGGAGTATCTTCTGCTCCAAGATAGTTGATCAGGAGCGTATCCAGCCTTTCTATACCATCCCATTTCAAGGCATTCAAGTATTCCTTTATCGGATGATAACGCCTTTCTGCACTGAGAAAAGCCTGAAGAGCATCTTTACATTTCTTAGGAGCATACAGATCATAGATATCTTCAAGATAGAGTTCCAGGCAGGCCAGATCCGTTCCTCTCCATCCGTCATGATGCCTTCCCCAAGGCGTTTCCCCCACTGTATCCACGCAATTTTTCATCTCGTTATATACTATGTTCTTGAGCTTCTCATCATTCCGGAGTATTGCAGCTATATTGGGCATAGTACACAAAAGCATGCCTTTTGAATCTCTTAACAATTCATCTTTCCAATCAAATTCTTCACTCATAAGCGCCTCCTGTCCTGTATACGATCTCCGGTGAAAGGCTGAGCCTTCTTATCCACATTCTGCCGGGGCAGATAGGTCTGTTTGTAGTAAAAAGCTTCCCTTTCATAAGCCTTAAGATCATTATACTTCCCTCACATAAAAGCAATTGTTCCCGCGGTACCACAAGACTTGCTCTTGCTGCAACGTATGCTTCAAGCGCAAGCTGTGTCACACGTTTGAGCAATTCATTAGTCGTTATCTTTACACGCTTTATGCTACCATTAGTGTATACATCATACTCAAGGATCCATTTGACGCCATCATAGCTATACGAAGGATGTGGCAATATCAGCCTGTCCCTGGAAGGCAGTGTGATAAAAAGAAAATGCCATCTTCTTACCACGCGAAGGCGTCCGCATTGTATTTTTTCGTTTGAGTTCATTGCCTGCCATATAGCTATTCTGAACAGATCATTATACCCTTCGATCACTTCCTCTCTTTCCGGATCACAGCTTATCCATTTTCTCACCTTATCGTTGCAATCGCGATAATCCAGCAGAAGCAGCTCTTCTCCTTCAGCAAGATCAAAAATGCCATATAGCATCTCCGCCCATTCATAACGACATCTTTCTACGCTTGGCGGTTTTTCAATGTATCCATCCTTTACATGATCCTCTATAGCAGCATAGTCGTACCTGAGCTCTTTTTTCAGATTCAACAGCATATCAAGGATCATCTCCTTATCAGTACCATTATCCTGTACACATGAATTGTACATATTCACTGCGTTATCTATCCGCCTGTTATGAATCCCGGTATACTCTTCATAAAGCGGCATATTAACCGCAAAGTTTTCAAAACTGTAGGTCCTTCTGAAAATGCTGTTTCTGACAAAAGAAGCAAAAGTCCTGTCAAACCTCTTTATGATATATCTCATTGCGTCTACTTTCCATTTAGCTATCCTTTTCATAGCTTCCCACTGGTACGCAAATTCTGACGGATCTGCCTGTTTCCCGAACACCGGATCTGGTTTACAAAAGCGCTCAACACAACCTCTTTCCACTTCACGCTCCGGTGTTTCCCTGCCGAAAAATCTCATCGCGGTATACAGATCATCCGGAAGGCCCAACATTTCAAGTAAATGAGCCATAGGAAACCAATGATCACTAAAGCAATTATCCCCTTCCGGCACACAGGTTGAAAGCTCTCCGTGTATACGTCCGGGATCCACACTGAACTTTGCATTCCTGCCTGTTGTCAGAGCAAATCTGAGATCAGCAGGCAGGTAATTACGCGGACCTCTCAGCTCTTTAAAGCATATCGGCCCAAGATTAACTGAGTAGGCTACCATCAGCAGTTTACGGCCCTCATTACCTGCATATGCATATGTATGAAGTATCAGACAGTCCATACTAAACTCCTCTACTGTAAAAAGTCCTCAGCCGGTATAGGCGTAAACTCATCACTTGCAGCTACCCTGCCGCCTACAGCCGGTCCGTCGGAAACTTTCTGTATATTCCCCAGCCAGAGACCAAGTCCTTTTGCCGGCCCGAAGGAATACGCATAAACCGTACAGCTTACCCTGGCGTAGCAGCCCGAATAGATCTCAGTCTGATCAGTTATTGCCTTAACATTCCTGTCAACTATCTGCGGCTTATCACGGGACTTCATATTCACATACCAGGCATTTTTATAGATGGCGTTTCCTGATTCATCACCGTCATGTATAGGATAACGAAGCCCGTTAGGAATACGCCCTCCCCATTTATCAAGGGAATCGTTACGCGTCTGCTCAATAGCATCGTTTAATACCTTAACGGTTTCTTCATCATCCTTGGGTATTACAGCCGTCAGCGAATACTTTTCCTCACTGCCATACTGGGAGACAGGCCTCCAGCAATTAACATATACTATCCTGCAAGGTATTATGATCCTTATCTTTTTTGACATAGGCTACCTCCCTTATAAAACGTTTACCATTTCAAGCAGCTTACTGTAATTAGCCGGTTCAACATCAGATATCCTATCCGCATGAAACAGGGTCAGTATTTCACGGATACGATCCGCTTTACCTTCCCTCGACTTTTGAGCCAATATCTCACGCAGGTACTCGGCACTGATATCCGTTTTATCCGAATCTGTGCTGTTCCTGTCAGCAATATCCGTCTGACAATATTGCTGGAGAAGACGCAAGGCTTCTGATATTCCGTCCAGGCTTTCAATCATCTGCCTAATAAATGCATCCATAAGTTCCTGCGGCATAATTCTCTCCTTTCTCCATTGCCTTAATAGCAGCGGGTATACGCTCTTCGACGAGCTTGCTGAGATATCTGCACCCATGCCAGGATGTATCCCTGTGCATCTGAGCGATACTCTTCCCATCCCTAAAATAACGATAAACCTTCTTATCGTACTTACGGACAAAAAGCATGGTGTCAGCTCCTGTTTCATCACGATAACGGAAGCAGAGTGTTTTGTTATAGTTGCCTTCTACCATTGCATAAACAATATTTTTCCTCATATCTGTTACCTCCGATCATCTGATTGTCAGCGTTTTCTCCTGATCAGGCAGGCCATCTTGTTTTCGCCTCCTTTCTTCGATATATAATCACCCGGCAGCTTCAGGAGTATCGCTTCTGCTGTTTACATCTTGAGTATAAATCCGTTTTTTTGCGATCAACAGTTGTCAAAAACCATTTCGCGGTTGTCAAAAATTGATTTTCGGTCTTGTTGCCTTTGTTGCCGGCGTTTCCGGTTGCCCGTGGCCTTTTTTCCTCTTATGCTCTTTCTTTTAGAAAAAATATAAACGGATAATGGCAACATGCAACCAACCTGCCGTAATACACTATTGTTAATTGAATTATTGCATTAAGAAGGTAAAAAGCATATAATATCTACCGTTACAGACTTTAGTAACAGAACTTTGAAAACTAAATATAGTGATTGAGAAGTTCAACTGTTCTGAATCTACGCACACTTATGTGTATCTGTGAAAACAGATGAAGTAATAAGTGATTGCAGGTATGGGGGTGGCTGATTACCCACCCGCCAACCACAAAGCGAGGCGGTTCTCTGCAAGTATTTGGGGGAGCCGTTTCGCTTTGGACGCATCGTAAAAAACAAAAGCCACATATTTACATTAGAAAAAGTGGCAAGGTAACAAAGAACCACAAAAAACTTAAGGAGGTAAACATTATGTTAAGAAAAATGAAAAAGGTTCGGTTTGTTGCAATGTTAATCACAGCAAGTCTGTTAGTTACATTAACAGGCTGTGATGGTAGCACTGGTGCTGCCACAAGTAGTACAACTAATCCTAGTACTACTGTTACAACTCCGGTTGAAACAGTAGAGGCTACGCCCACTCCCGAAGAGGTAGCAAAGCCTACAGAAGAGCCTGTAGAAGTAAATCCCACAGAAGAAGCTGTACCCACAGAAGAACCTGTTGTAGAAGTTGATCCTATGCAGGAATATGATTTTACACCATATAATGAGTGGCAAAAATCCGAAACTTATTTTAATAAGATTATGGAATTTGACTCATTAAGATGGGTGGCAGTTTGGGTCAATGTTGACGAACACAAGAAAGAGGTTTTTTCTATTTTAAAGGATGGAGATTCAGTTGAAGAAGTAGATAGTAGTTTATTTTATAATTACTACTTATATGTACCTAAAAAAATCGTTTCTGCTTCTTCAGTAGGCAATAAGGATTTTCAAACGAAAATTATGGATAGCTCAGGGGTTGTTTTAGGAAATGTTGATTTTGAATTAGCTTCCTGTGATAATCTTGAGGCAACTGTAGAAGTTACTTACGAGGATGGAACCAGCGAAACTATCACTATTTATATTACGAGGTAATATCCACATCTTGGTTATACTTGTGGATGGATGCTAACTACGCTGTAACTATTAACTAAGAGCGACCATTGGTCGCTCTTTTACTCTGTGTATCTGTGAAAACAGATGAAGTAATAAGTGATTGCAGGTATGGGGGTGGCTGATTACCCACCCGCCAACCACAAAGCATTGATAATACAATATAAACATAATATAAAAAGCAGCTATGGATGCTGCTTTTTTCTTTATAGCAACATATAGCCATTAAAAGAATTAAGTAATATATAAATAAATCAGCCCTCAATATGTTTGTTACCAATAGACATATTAATCGAAAATATGCATATAGATCTAACATGTTATTGTCTATTACATATAGACATTTTAGAAGATATGTAGTAGACTTCAAAATGACATTGGATCTGTGGAGTATTTATGGAATTTCTTGCAGAGAAAGAATCCGAATTTGCCCATATTATATGGGAGAATGCGCCTATAAAACCGGGAAGGCTGGCTAAGATATGCGAGCCTTTATTGAATTGGAAAAGGACAACGACATATACTGTTTTAAAGAAACTATGTGATAAAGGTTTCTTTGTGATTGAGGATAAAATAGTCAAGACCGTTATATCACGGGATAAATACCGCGAGATGATCAGTAATACGATCATTGAGGAAGAGTTTAACGGATCTTTAGCAGATTTTGTAAAAGCATACGCACATAATGGTGAGATACCGTTTTCGGAAACGGTCAAGATTTATAAGTATATCGATATTTCCCGTATTTTATAGAAGTTGCGACAATTTGCAAAGGAGAAAAGTTATGCAGAATGTGATACACAAAGATGTTATGGATCCTTCTGGATTTGTGGTCCTGGCAGATCACGTTCCGGGAATCATACAGGAGATCAGGTATTATTCCACATATAACTTTATCGGGGAACGTATAGACGGATACGAAGAACCCTGCACCCTGCTAACGGTAGAGGCAGCAAGGGCGTTAAAATCAGTAAGCAATGAGATGTTTGTAAAAGGTTATCGCCTTAAAGTTTTTGACGGATACCGTCCTGTTTGTGCTGTCAAGCAGTTCGTAATGTGGGGTATAGAGGATACCGATATCCGCATGAAACCGTACTTTTATCCGGATCTGGAGAAGCAGGATCTGTTTGTTAAGGGATATATTGCGTCACGCTCCAGCCACAGCCGGGGCAGTACCATCGATCTTACCCTCTTTGATATGGCTTCCGGGAAAGAAGTGGATATGGGCAGCCCCTTCGACCTCTTCAGCGAAAAGTCGCATCCCGATTGCAGGGACATCCCCGATGAACAGTATGAAAACCGCATGATACTGCAGGATGTTATGATACGTAACGGCTTCGCGCCGATAGACTGTGAATGGTGGCATTTTACCCTTGTAAATGAACCGTATCCCGATACTTTTTTCGAATTCCCGGTTTCGGCGGAGTATCTTAAGAAGTAGGTTCAGAATCACTTTAATAAGCTATCAGAATAGAACTCCTCTATATCTTCTGAACCTATTTTGATCAGGTTATTTTTTGATTCTGTTTCATTAATGGCAAGCAGTCGGAATAGATTATCATAATTTATGTATTTCAATGAATCTTCTTCAAAACATGCGCATTTAAATGAAAGCGGAACTCCGCCTGGACTCAAAGCCGTTAATACACCAATAAAACTATTGTTATTCTTTACCGGTCTCGAAAAAGAAATAGATACTCTCTCTACCTGTTTAGTATCAGTCATTGACAGAAATATCATTTTTGATGATAGAATTACGCTTCCGTGATATTCATATTCATAAGGATTTTCCGCTGTAAATAGTTCATATGAATCCGACATGTTTACTTTTAAAGATACAGCGTTATTTTTCAAAATAGATAATGCTGAGAAAACCCAGCGTGTCTTTTTAGCCCTGGTTTCCTTATGCGTGGGGTATAATAACACATAATCCTTATCCGGCATTTCCTCATATACTCCGGGTGATGACTTCAACCATTCTGTATAAGATTTTGCATGAGTACGCAGATAATTGAACTCTTTATAATAATAATCGTAGTCCGAATCTGTATCTTTTATATATATATGAGATGGGGTAAGTCCAACTGTAGTGCCGTACGTGTATATTCTGACTGATGCATATGCTTTTTTTCCCTCAAGCTCTAATATAACAGTTTGATGGAGGATCGGTAATGACGAGACCTTAATCTCTATGTTGCGGAATCTTTCCTCATATGCATGCCACTTGGCAAGCGTATCATTTAAACTCATATATCGCATATCCATCTTTTCATCTTTTAAGGCGTCAGCAATATTTATCGTGGTTTGGGTTTCCGGATTTGTTATAATGATTATTCGCTTCCCGCTTTGAGCTAATTCCATTAATACTGAATTCAGTTCCCTGTCATCGAGCCATTCCCACCCTGTTTGAGCAACCAGATATAAATTTCTGATAGAAGAAACATTTTCTGTGCATAATCTGATAAACTCTATAGTGCTGTAGTTAACCGGCATATCTTCGATAATTACAGCATCATCCAGAGATTCCCCATCTAATTCGGATCTGATCTTACGTATTATTGCCTCTTCTGTTTTTAATCTTTTTAAAGAGGGGAACCATTTATGCATTTGTTCAACAAAAGAGGCAGATGTTCCTCCAGACGCAGACTTGATATAATCAAACATTTTCTGATATTCCTTATCTGTTATCTTTCGCTCTGCCTGATCTTTTATTATTCTTGATATTTTTTCTCTGTTCCCAAAAATTTTTTCAGAGAACTTCCCGCGTGTAATAGTAAAGGATTCCTTACAATGATTGGCGATACTATTAAGCGTGATTTCTTTTTCTGATAGATTATCCATAATTAGTGTTTTTAACTCCTTTAAAACAACTATTAACAACTCTGCTATCACATTATATCACAATTGATCACAAACCAAACACAAAAACCGGGGTTCTGTCACAGACAAACAAAGACCTTTTTGGGATACTGTGTATACATAAACATTAACTAAACAAAAAGAAAGGATGGATTTATGAAGAGAGTGATAAAAATTGAGTACATTGAAAATGAGGACTTTGAAATTGTAGCCGGTTATATCTGCAAGTATTGTCGCGAGATATTTTTAAGCAGTAAGCACAGATGCAGATACAATCCCAGGTATAAAGGATGCTACACCTGCAAAAACAAACAGGGGACCATGAACGTGACCGTAGAAGATGATCCGGACATTTTCTTTGACTTAGATGAGGACGAAAAAGAACTCATAACAAAGAAAACCATCATATGCCGAAAAGGGATAAATCCTTCTCTTGAAAATGTACGTTCCAATGGATGGGATTTTCAGTGCACGCAATGGGAAAGTGACCAGTAAATGCTACTGACATAGAAAATAACAATGTCAAATAATCAGCAGAAAGGAGTGCCTATGATAGAGCTTACATATATGTCTGAATATTTATGTGGTAATAGCAGGATTCGTTTGTTCAAAAGTCAGGTCGTGATGTTGCAGGCCATGACGGTCTTTACTGCTGACAGATTGAATCCCGGTTACGGTTATGACAGTATGGATGAACTGCAGGAAGGGGTCAGGGACTACCTTAAGATGCGGTATACGGATAAACATTCTCCTGAACATGTAAAAGTGCATAAGACGGTAGTGAATAATCTGATCAATAATGGACTGACAGAAAGTGTAGATGAAAGTCGTGGAGATGAAAGCTATCTGAGCATAAATATAGACCACTGTCTTAAATCAAATATAAGCAGAGTGATCAGGGGAACCAGACCCTTACCTTTGTACTGGCGCAAAGCTTATTTAAAAAGCAGAGGTAATCCTTCTATAATGTGTGACAGACTGGCCTGGATCCTGCAATATCTTGAGGTCTATTATCACGGAACTGAACGGCTGGCTGCTAAAAGTACAGTTCCTGCAGAATATGGAGGTTATACATCATATTTTGAAATCAATTCTAAAGCCGGTGACCTGCTTAATCGCGAAATGAATCAGTTATATAAGAGTTGTGATATGGGGTTCAGCCCCGGGAGAATAATGGATTTTCGTGATCTGGCAGAGGTCCTGTTAAACATTATGATAAAGAGCTTTTATAAAGGCAGCTCTGACCGTTTAAAAGAAACGATAGCACATAATGAGACGGTGTGGGGAAAAGAAGATAATACAGATCATTATCATGATATATCCGGTCGCTATATGGTGACATTCCGTTATAACCTTTCTGACAACTATGATTTTATTATTGATAACTACATTAATTAGTATCGGAGGGGCACAGCCCCCCGATACTAGCCCTGTTCTATCATGCAGGTATGCTTACCAGTTTTCTCATCATAATTGATACCAACCAGAAGTATATTTCCCTTCATCGACTTTAATGCAGCGGTATATTTTTTCTTCTTTATCTGTTCTATTGCGCCACCTGATGTTTTGTTCCATTTTAATTCAACAACCATGGCCGGCAGAGGGCTGTATGGCGCAGGTATAAAAGCTACATCTGCTATACCTTTTCCTGACGGCATTTCTTCTATACTGCAATATTGATCATATGTAGATATAAAAGCATATTTTATAATAGCGCGCAACGATTGCTCGTTATTGTAAAACTGAGGAGCATATTGTTCTTCTCTGATCTCTTCAAGTGTCGCTGCTACGGCCTCTTCATTCCCGGCACAAACATCTTTAATAAGAGTTTCGGAACGCTTTATAAGCTTTATCCATCCTGCGCCGAGTTTTTTCTGTTTTAGTAACTGCCTAAACTCCCCTCTTATCTCTTCATTGGGTATCTGAACGGTATGATAATCCGCAGAATAGGTCAGGTATCCAAGATGAATGAGCAGCGTGAGGACGTCATCTGAATCTTCAAAGGATTCAAAATCATTCTGAAAGCCGTTTACATTAACAGTTATATGTTCTCCCGTCATCAGTCGGAGTATTTTTTCTCTTAGTCCGTCAAAATCCAAACGTATATAATCGATCAACGGATTTGCTACAGATGTAGCCCTCCAATAAGACTGACACTTTCCTGTTTTAAGCGCCTTTATGACAGAATACGGATTGTATACAGAACCTGTTTCTGTAAAATAATATCCGTCATACCAGCTTTTTATATCTTTGAAATTCATTGCCTTTTTCTTGCAACGGCTTTTAACTTCTTCTTCAGTAAAACCAACATATCCTGCGTATTCCAAAGGATCCAGCATTGAAAACTCATCAAATTCAGATATCGCAGATTGACTCCCATCCTTTTTTATAGGAAGTATACCGGTTATATATGCTGCCGCTACTGCCTTAGGTGTAAAAGATCCGTTTTTGAACCATGATCTTAAAAGGTTTAAATAGCGTTTCTGAGCTATGGTATCATCTTTTGCTTCCCTGATAACAGCATCCCATTCATCTATAATAAAAATAAATGGTTTCCCGTCTGATGCTTCCACGCATCGAAGAAGGCACTTATTCAAACTGTCTTTGGTATTAACCGGAAAACCGGATTCTTTTAGGTCATTCTTTAAAGTATCCTGTATAACTTTCGGAATATCGCGCAGGGAATGGCCTTCTGTCTGCAGATCAGAAGTAAATGTAGTTATATCGAGATATATGACATTATATTTATTAAGATGTTCCGTATATGATTCTGAGCACGCTATATTTTTATCATCAAAAAGACTGTGGGAATCGCAGGAACGATCATAATATGCCGTAAGCATTTTAGCTGCATAGGATTTTCCAAAACGTCTCGGACGACTTACGCAGACCAGGCTTTCATCACCGCCTATTCTTTCATTAAACAGTTCAATCAGCCCCGTCTTATCGATATAATTAGGTGTATTTATCCTTTTAAAAGCCTGATTGCCCGGGTTAATATATGTTCCCATTATAAATGTCTCCCTTATATGCAAACAAAACGATAACCGCAGATATTATAAGATATTTGGATTAATATAGCAAATACATATCCGTTAAACTGTTTATATGTAATATATGCATCATATAGCAAAAATGTCTATTAACAATAGACATTTTTTGCCACTTTTTGTTTTTTATATAATTATCAGTCCATAGAAAAACTTATATGGTTACAAATAAAAAAAACAGCATTCTTAGCTGCTTTTTTATAATCTATTCTTTTTATCGCTGTATCGATTCCTTTGTGGTTGGCGGGTGGGTAATCAGCCACCCCCATACCTGCAATCACTTATTACTTCATCTGTTTTCACAGATACACAGAGAGAAGTGGAGTTAAATTTCAACTCCACTTCCCTTCTTTTTTTGTAAGCACACAATACTAATTACTCTATTACATAGTCCTTAGTAATATGTACTGTGATGGTCTCCTTGGTATCATCTTCATAGGTAACAGTGATACTCAATTCTCCATCCTTAATTGTAGCAACTGGCTCGATATAGAACACGTCCGGTAACATTTTGTAATTTGTTACTTCTGCAGGGTAATACCTATTGCATCCAAATTCTGGAGAGCTTTCATAAGTCCATTCTTTACATACCTTTGGAGTATAAAGAACATACCCATACCGAGCTATTTCCTCAGTATAGCTTTCTCCATCATTTAACACTGCTACAGGCTCACCATCAGTAAATCCCCATCCCTTCATCGCAATAAGCTTTAAATTCGGTTCTTTCACACTATCTGTGATTTGGTATACGAATGGAACATCTCCTTTATAAAGAAGAGTAAAGTCAATGCCACCAATACGATAAGGATTTGCAGGTGCCTCTGTAGGTGTAGGATCAGCAGGTACTTCGGTAGGTTCTACCTCTACTACTGCTTCTGTAGGTGCTGTTGTAGGTTCTGCAACTGTTGCCTCGGTAGGCTTAGCTGATGTCTGCGTAGGTACAGGTGCGGGTTCGTTGTTAGTGCAAGCCATGAGCATAGAGCTCATTACTAAAAGTGCAATCAAAGTTGTTATCCGGTTCTTTCTCATAACCTTTCCCTCCATTTTCTTGCTGTTGTTGTTTACGGGTTCCATATTCAATTGTCCATGCTGTGTTTTTTTCATATCGTTTTCCTCCTTATACTAATAAGCTTAGTTTTTACGATATTTTATGTTTACTACATTACGTCCAAAGCGAAACGGCTCCCCCAAATACTTGCAGAGAACCGCCTCGCTTTGTGGTTGGCGGGTGGGTAATCAGCCACCCCCATACCTGCAATCACTTATTACTTCATCTGTTTTCACAGATACACATAAGTGTGCGTAGATTCAGAACAGTTGAACTTCTCAATCACTATATTTAGTTTTCAAAGTTCTGTTACTAAAGTCTGTAACGGTAGATATTATATGCTTTTTACCTTCTTAATGCAATAATTCAATTAACAATAGTGTATTACGGCAGGTTGGTTGCATGTTGCCATTATCCGTTTATATTTTTTCTAAAAGAAAGAGCATAAGAGGAAAAAAGGCCACGGGCAACCGGAAACGCCGGCAACAACAGCAACATAATTCATAAAGCGGTCAGACCTCTGCCTAGTTCACGGCTGCCAAGTTAGCCTTATATTCACGGTCGCCCTTCTCTCCCAGACCTATGACCACATAGATAAGTGATGGTATATTCTACCAGAACATGCGAAACATACTGCGAAAGATCCAGGTCAACCGTATCCTTTGAAGTGATCCCCAGTCTCTCACCGTAACCGGCATCCGATTCTATATCGATATCGAATTTCTGTTTATCGTAGGTATTGATATTCAGTATATAATATGGGATCAGCCTCCGCGATCATATCATTTTGCTCTCGTAGTCCTGTAACTCATGAAAGATATGGCTATTTACCAACTTGTGGTTGATATTTATAAATTCCCGAAGCTTTTTGCCCC
>CAMVRS010000042.1 GCA_947169935.1 uncultured Lachnospiraceae bacterium | reverse complement strand
GACAGAAAGAACTGCCAGGCAGGCAAATTCTCGGACATGGTATATTCCGGCTTATATCAGGAGTATCTGGAGGCGGCGCAGGAATTGAGAGGGGACAGGAATATTCCGCTGATCGCTACCGGACATCTGTATGCGGCTGGTCTGGAAGGCAGATATGCCGGCATGGAAGAGGAAAAAAGGACTGACGATGGCGTGAGACAGATGGATGTGGTAGGAAATCTTGGGAAAGTCCACGTAGATGCTTTCCCGGACGAATTTGATTATATAGCATTGGGGCACATTCATTATCAGAGCAGGATAGGCGGCAGTGAAAAGATCCGCTATTCCGGATCACCCTTTGTAATGGGCTTTGACGAGGCAGACATGCCGCATTATGTATTGCAGGTGGATCTGCCCGCGGAGGGAGGCACTGATAGTATCAATGTTGAAAAGATAGAAGTGCCACGTACTATCCGTTTTAAAAGGCTGCAGGGAAGCGTTGCCGAGATCATGCAGCAGCTGCAGGAGATCATTGCAAAAGCTGCTGAAGAAAGCAAATATGAGATGTACTGTCTGGAAGTGTATTATAACGCACAGGATGCGTCAGAACTGCGTACAGAAATAAATAATACGGATTTCCCGGAAAACGTAAGTCTGGTGAGCTGGAAATCGAAAGAAAGCGCCAATGGATATCAGGCGGATTTCGGCAGTCATGACATAAAGAGTATGAGCAGTATCGATCCCGAAGATATAGTCCGCCAGCTGGTGCTGTCTAAATCGAAAATAGAAAAAGAAGGCCTGACGGATGAAGAATATTCTAAAAGGCAGCAGGAAGAAGTAGACAGATATATGCCATATTTTTTAAAGGCATTTGATGAGGCACTGGTTAATAATACAGAGAATGGAGGCGGGGATGAGAATACTTAAGCTTAGTTTTGAAAACATCAATTCCTATGAAGGAAGAGTAGAGATCGATTTCACTGATCCCTGGTTTCAGAGGGGGAATAACCAGTTTGTGATCAGCGGCCCTACAGGTGCAGGCAAGTCGACCATTCTGGATGCGATAACGCTGGCACTTTACGGAAGTACAGCCAGGTTGGGAAGGCTGACGATCAGCTCTAAGGAAGAATCCGGGGAACTGATCAATAAGCGCTCCGGCTACTGCATGGCTGAAGTGGTCTATTCCTGTTCAAAAGGTATATTTGAAAGCAGATTTGAACTGCATAAGGCGCGTGATAATGCGGAAGGAAATATTCAGAAACCCCAGTGCAGTTTGTGCAGGATAACAAAAGACAGCAAGTCGGAAAGTCTTCTGGACAGCACCACAACAGATGCGCTTCAAAAAGAAAACGAAAAGATAATCGGACTGACATATGATCAGTTTATCCGCTGTATTCTTATTCCCCAGGGGGAATTTGATAAGTTTCTTAACAGTGATGACCGTCAAAAGGCCCAGATACTGGCCAAGTTAAGTCATACTGAACATTATAGAAAAGCAGCAAAAAACCTGGCTGAAACAGCTTCGGAGAAAAGCAGGGAGTATACGAATTTGCAGAAAATCCGTGATGGGATCTCTGTGCTGAGTGATGATGAAAGAAAATCAGCGGAAGACAGAAAAGCTGTACTGGCAGAAACGGTCAAGAAACAGGAACAGGCGATTAAGGAACTTACGGAAAAGATCACCTGGCTGGATAAGCTTAAGGATGCAGAAAAAAAGCTCAATGCTGCAAATGACAGCTTAAATGAAGTAAAGACCAGATTGGAGCAGCATGAAATAGATAAAAAGACACTTGCTAATGCCCGGAACGCGGCAGATTGTGATATAGAATATCGGGCTCTTTCCGAATGTGAAAAAGAACAGGAGAGGGTACAGACTGCGCTCAAAGATAAAGAAGGCAAGCTTCAGACTGAAAAGGGGAATCTGGAAAACGCCGGGCAGGCTGCCGAGCGCTGCGCCAAAGAGTATGAAGATAAAAAGCAGGAGCGGGAAGAAAAAAAGATACTCTGGGCGGAAGTGCGTAGTCTGGATACGAATGTTTTAGTTGCAAAGAAAACAAAGGAAGAAAAGAAGAGTATATTTGAAAACGCAGGGAAAGACCTTGAAAGTAACAAGGGAAAATGTACTGAATATGAGAAGAGTATCGGATCATATACCAATACTCTTAAAGGGCTGAATGATTACCTGGATCAGAATAAAGAAGATGAAACCCTTGCCGAGACATTGAGCGGTTATTCAGAAAAGATCAAAGTCTGGGAAGCAGAAAAAACTAAGCATGAAAGAGCTTTGGCGGAAGAAAAGGACTATCAGGCGAATAAGGATCAGCTGCTTAAAGAAAAAGAGACTTTGATCTCTGAAAGAGATGCAATATCGGAAAATCTGTATAAACTTGTGAGCGGGAAATACCTGCTGGTGGCCGAGATACTCAAAAAGGATCTGAAGCCGGGAAGCTGCTGCCCTGTATGCGGTAAGACTGTGGGCTGTGATGATGTAAAAGAAGATGAAACAACCGATAAAAAAGAACTTACCGGAGAACAGAATGAAACCGCACTGGATATTTCACGGCTGAAGGAGTCTCTTGAGAAATCCGAAAACGACATAAAGGAAAAAGAAAGGCTTATTCAAAACGTTGACAAGGACATTGATGTGGCGAAGCGGGCAGCGGCAGACGCACGTGAGGCTATAGAGTCTCTGGCTTCTGAAATAAACGAATTACTTACGCCTTGGGGTATTGTTGTTGATCCTGGCACATCCATAGCTGTTCTTGAGGATAAAGGAAAGGTTCTGACTGACAGGAAGGACACCTATAAAAAGAAAAAGGATGAACGTGACAGTAAGGACCGCCTTTTATCAGACGCAAAAGCGAAGCTGGAGGCTATCGATATAAATAAGCTGCAGGAAGCATGCAAAAATGCAGAAGCTGATTTTAAGACGGCAGATGAAAACTATACTAAACTTTTCGATCAGAGGAAAGAGATGTTTGGCGATAAGGCCGTTGACGAGGCTGAAGCAGAATTTGACAAAGAGCTGGGTATAAAAGAGAAGGCTAAAAACGCAGCGGACGATAAACTGCAGGAGATAAAAAACACTATAAAGGGGCTTGAGGTTGCAATCGGTGGATTTAAAGACAGGGAAAAAGAACTTGCAGAAAGGCTTGATTCCCTGAAAGCAACCTTCAGCGAGAAGCTGGAAAAGTATCAGTTTGCAACTGAGGAGAGCTTTCTGGAATGCCGAAAGGAAAAGGCGGAGATAGAGGCACTGGATAACAGCATAAAGCAGTTTGAAAATGAAAAGACAAAGGCAGAGACAGAGTATAGTGGTGCACAAAAAGATCTTAATAAGCTTAAAGAAGAGAACCGGACGTCTGAATCAAGGGATGCTTTGAAAGAAAAAGAAGAAGAGCTGAACGAAGAGAAGAGCGGTAATGATCGGGAAATCGGCGGCTTAACAGAACAGCTGAAATCGGACGATGCAAACAGGAAAAAATGGAAAGAGACTGATGAAAAGCTGCAGGAGCTGGGGAGTGAAGCAGAGATATACAAGAGCATAAGCGATATGCTTGGAAAGAATGATGGGGCCGATTTTGAGGTATTCGTGCAGGGCATTGCAATGCGCAGCCTTCTTGAAAAAGCAAACGTATATCTGCAGAGTATCCTTCCGTCATACCGCCTGGTGCAGACGGCTGTGAATTCCGTTAGTTTCCGTGTAAACGAACAGATGGGAGACGGTACCGTACTTGTAAGGGAACTTAAGAATTTCAGCGGCGGTGAAAAGTTTATCATCAGTTTATCCCTGGCTCTGGCCATGGCAGAATTTGCAGGACAGAACGGTGATGTAGAATGTGTATTCCTGGATGAGGGCTTTGGAACCTTAAGCGGTGATCCGCTTATCGATGCCATCAATGCACTTAAAAAGCTGAGCAGCTCAGGTAAGATGCTGGGCATAATCACGCATATCGATGCGGTGGTGAACCAGTTTAACTGTATCGTTGCTGAGAAACGCGGCGAGAGGAGTGTTTTAAACAGCGACGGTGGGGTGAAATGTACTGATATAGCAAAAAAGAAAGCAAAATAATCCTATATACGGAACAGAGGGATAAATATGATCAACGAAAAAGTAAAAAACTGGCTTGAAGGGCGCGGATTTGCGGACAGGCTTACGGAGCATGCGGAGACTATCGACACTGTAGAGCATGCGGCGCAGCAGATAGGCTGTTCAGAGGCGGAGATCGCGAAGACCTTATCATTTCTTGTTGATGATAAGCCGGTGATAGTGGTAATGGCCGGAGATGGCCGTGTGAACAGTTCTAAGTTTAAAGCGGTCTTTCATACGAAGCCAAGCATGATCCCCCGGGACAGAGTAGAAGAGCTGACGGGATTCCAGCCTGGGGGCGTGTGCCCCTTTGGAGTGCCTGCGGATATTCCGGTGTGGCTGGATATATCCATGAAGAGATTTGAATATATACATCCAGCAGGAGGAAATGAGTTCACCTCTGTAAAGCTGACGCCGGATGAACTGGAAAAAGCAACTGATTCTGTGGGCTGGTGCGATATCTGCAAGGGCTGGGAAGACTGACAGGTTTTTTTTGGACCTGCGCCATAAAATCCTGCCTCCTTTTCCGTATAACATGTTAGAATGGATAAGGAGGGCTTTTTATGTCTTGGAGAAGAGGGGGAAAAGCGATCATACTGGCGCTGGCGATGTGTGTTCTGGCAGCCTGCGGGACCAGGCAGGAGGCGGACAGGGGAAAGCTGCCTGAAGCTGGGAAAAAGACCGTGGCAGCAGCCGGGATCGATGCCGGTAAAGCGTCCGGAGGTGACGACGGAGGCTATATTGCGGATGACATGAGTATTTCATCTGCGGAGGATCAGGAGTTTACCCTTATCAGGATCAAGGATGAATACTTTGATATCCGCAGACGGGGCGACTATCTGGAGCTGCATTATGTGGAGACATACGGAACGGACTATCCGGAAATGGAAGATGGCGCCTGCGCACATGTGGTGGCGGATGTGGACATCTATGACGGCGGCGAAGCCGGATATATGCATGATTATTATCTGAAGGATGTGAAATCCTATTATAACGTTCCTTATGAAGATATCCCCATAATATTCGAACTGCCGGATGCGGGTGAGACAAATATCAATATGTATAACCACATGCTGGCCTATCATCATGCCGGCAGCTGGTATCTGCTAAGCCTTATTTGGGATAAGGTTGTAGCATATAAAGAAGGGGAATTCTTTGCCGAGTACGACCTTCAGGATATAGAGGGGCTGGACACGCCGGAACCTTTTCTTAAGGATGTGAAAGAAAATCTCCCGGAATTCAGCGAAAACACCATGTTCACCCTCAGAGTCTACGAGCCCTGGTTTTATGAATCCTTACATTATACGCTGCTGAATGACGGAACCTTGATAGTATTGTATTATGATACGGAGCTGGGAAGGGAGAAGCTTTCCGCTGAGAGAATGGAAGAGATCCGGAGCTTCTTCACGCCGGAAATAGTGTATACTATGGATGTCGGGAAGGAAGCTGACAGAACGGATGGAACCCAGCGGTACATCATTCTTTACGATTCCGATGAGAATGAAATAAAGGTCGGCGGATACGAGCTGGAGGGCGGAGAAGATTTCAACGGCTATTTCCATATTCTTTATCATATGCTCGAGGACGATTACACAAAACAGTGGTCTGATAAGCTGGATGAATGCATGCAGGACTCTACGACATATGGTGACAGGCACCTTTGATACCCACGAAAAAGTGGGTAATTTCCACCCGCCGGGAATTGCGGTATGCTGTTTCCGGGAGGTGGAAGATATGGGAAAAGAAGCATTACTGCTGATAGATATACAGAACATTTATTTTACGCCGGGGCCGTTGCTTTTGCATAAGCCCCGTGAAGCTGCTCGTAATGCAGGCCGGCTGCTTGAAAGATTCAGGGCGGAGAATAAGCCTGTAATACATGTGCAGCATGATTTCGGCATGCTGTCGGGCATACATGCTCTTGTAAAGCCGGTTGAGGGAGAAAAGATCATCCATAAGACCAAGCCAAGTTCCTTTTTGGGTACGGATCTTGAGACGTACCTGAGTGAGAACGGCATTACTCATCTGGTCATTGCCGGTATGATGTCGCATATGTGCGTGGATACTACGGTGAGGGCGTGCCAGGATCGCAAAATAGATGTAACGGTCATCGATGACGCCTGCACTACAATGGATCTTAAGTACGGGGGAAAGAGGATAAAGGCCGAAACGGTCCATGCTGTGTATATGGCGTCCCTGGATGAGATGTTTGCAAAAGTTATGAAGACGGAGAATTATCTATGAAGATCAGAGATGATTATACCTGCCCATTGGAAATAGTACACGATATCATCAAAGGGAAATGGAAAACCATTATCCTGTACCAGTTGAAAGACGGCAGCAGGGGCTTGTCGGAACTGGAAAGAGAGATCGAGGGCATCACACAGAAGATGCTCCTGGAACAGCTGCGGGAGCTGACAGAGTTTGGGCTGGTGGAAAAGAAGTCTTATGATGGTTATCCGCTTCGCGTGGAGTATTCCTTAACAGAGCGGCGCGGCAGGAAAATGATCGAAGCCATCACCATAATGCAGATGATAGGCGTTGATTACATGCTTGAAAAAGGTATGACGGATGCGCTTTTAAACAAGGGTATTTTGTCCGGAGAGGAAATAGAACGTTTGATGACTGAGCAGGGGTATAAAAATGTCTGATAAAAAAGCCTTACTTGTGATAGACATGCAGAACGATTATCTGTGGGATAAAAGAAAGCCGATGTTTAATTATGATACCGCTAAGCTGGTGGGTGCGGTGAACAAGGCTATAGCTGACTGCAAAGACAAAGGCTATGATATCATCTATATCAAGCATATCCTTCCCCGGATAATGTGGGGAGTAGGGTTTTCCATTAAAGGTACGGAAGGAGCGGAGCTGTATAAGGGACTGGATATAGTATCGGATCTGTGTTTTGAGAAGAACCGCTCGGATACATATACGGCCGTGGCGTTCCGGGAATATATGAAGGAACAGAACTATTCCGAGGTGCTTCTATGCGGGCTGGATGAGTGCGGCTGTGTAGGCGCCACAGCGAAAGGTGCGATCAGGACCGGAGTCCGTGTGATCATGCTGACGGATTGCATCGGCCGCAGATTCCCGATGGAAACGGTAATGAAAAAGCGGGAAGTGCTGACCGGGATGGGAGTTGAATTACATTAGGGTGCCTGTATAATAGAATAAAAATCCCAAAGGAGGACAGCCGGATGGATAAGCAGTTAAAAGTTTTGATGCTGAACGGATCGCCAAGAGAGAAGGGGAATATTGCGCTGGCGTTTCGTGAGATGGAGCAGGTATTTGCTGAAAATGATGTGGCTTTTGATAATATACTGCTGGGACGTATGGATATCAGGGGATGCATAGCCTGCGAGACCTGCAGGAAGAACGGTAAATGCGTTTTCGATGATATCGTAAATGAACTGGCCGTAAAGTTTGAAGAAGCGGACGGGCTCGTTATAGGATCGCCGGTCTATTACGGTTCGGCGAACGGCACGCTGATGTCGGCGCTGCAGAGGCTGTTTTACAGCACGCATTTTGATAAGAGCTTAAAGGTAGGAGCCAGCGTGGTATCGGCCAGACGCTCCGGCTGTACGGCGACCTTCGATGAGCTGAACAAGTTCTTTACGCTTTGCAACATGCCGGTAGCAACTAGTCAGTACTGGAATAATATTTACGGCTGGGAACCCGGCGAGGGACAGGTTGACGCCGAGGGGCGGCAGGTAATGCGTGTCCTTGCCAGAAATATGGTATTTCTGATGAAGAGTATTGTTTTGGGAAAGGATCAGATAGGACTCCCCGCAACTGAGGAGCGTGTGTGGACGAATTTCACAAGAAACGGAGAATGATTTGAAAACAACATATATATTAGCTATCGGAAACAGCTTCTCGCGAGATGCCACGGCGTATCTGCATGATATATGCGAGAGTATGGGGATTCCCGTGCATGTGGTAAACCTCTATATAGGAGGTTGTTCCCTGGAACGGCACTGGAGAAATGTCGTGAAGGACGATCACGGATACCAGTATCAGGAGAACGGAACGGTAACAGACCGCTATGTCGGCATTGCGGAGATCCTCCGCAGCAAGCCCTGGGATTATATCGTGACACAGCAGTCCAGCCACGACAGCGGATGGCTGGATACCTATGAGCCGTTCACCGGGCAGCTGGTCGATTACCTGAGGAAAGAGGTTCCGGGGGCAAAGCTCTATATGCAGCAGACCTGGGCCTATGAGGTCGATAGCGATCACGAAGGCTTTATGCGTTACGGCTGTGACCAGCAGGAGATGTACAGGCGTTCGCGGGCGAATTACCACGCCATAGCCGATAAGTATTCAATGGGTCTGATCCCCTGCGGTGACGTGATCCAGAATATCCGAAAGCATGCCGAATTTGACGTGGCAGCAGGCGGCAGATCCATATGCCGCGATGGCTTCCATATGCACTATCTCTACGGACGTTACGCGCTGGCCTGCACCTGGGCCAAAGCGCTGCTGAACGCCCCTGTCAGTGAATGTACGTATGTACCACAATGTTTCGAAACGGATGAGGCGGTGGATCCGGAGCTGGTGGAGGTGGTACGCAAGGCGGTGTCATTCTGAGCGAAGCGACATAGGGTGCCTGTCACCGTTAACAAAATATGAACGCGTTCATAATTTGTTCATGGTGACTGGCACCCTTTGATGAAGTAGCACAATCACATGGAGGGTGAATTAGACAACATTACGGCTTGACTTATTTCGCACGTGTGAATATACTATAGGTTAGTGAGGCGGGAAATACAATTATATATTATGGGTAAAACAAGCGAAAGCTTGCGGCACAAAACTATAGGGCCTGTAAAATGGCAGCCAGTTGCAAAAACTTAGGAGCATCTGGCAAAACAGATGCTTTTTTGTTTTGCTTGCTGAGGCTTTCTCACAGAGAAAGGAGAAGCTTATGGAAGGATACGTAACAGCTCACGAAATGGCAGCGAAATGGAACCTGACCACCAGGAGGGTACAGAAGATGTGCTCCGACGGGATCATCCCTGGAGTAACCAAATTCGGCAATGTCTGGGTAGTCCCCGCAGATTCCGAGAAACCTATCGACCGTCGTATCACCACCGGCGCATACAGGAACTGGAGGAAAAAGAAGGAGGATTAGGTTGATATAAAGGAGGTTTAGCATGGGGCAGGTATACAGAATTAAATCAGGATATATTGAACCGGCATTACCGAATACGGTCAGTGCTCCAAAAACAGCGACAGTGATAAAAGTGTTTGGAGGCTTGGGAATAGTTTTTGGGCTGATAGCAGGTCTTTTGATATGTGCAGGCTCACTTTATGTTGGCTTGGTCGTTATTGTGGGAGCATTGCTTTCAGGATCTATGCTATATGGTTTCGGACAGATAATAGAGCTTCTGCATTATAATAATGAGAAGTATTATACGTTGGAGAATATAACAGTTGAAGTGATTCCCGAAGGAAACATACCTGTACAGGAAAATGTCCCTGTGCAGAATGGTACTGGTGGTTTTATAAATGTATCTGCATAAAATGATTCAGATTTCTGAGTATAATGAACCGATGAAATATTAATGACATAGATGATATAGGTTCTTTGTATTCATAGCAAATGGCTACGGTTCAAGAAAATATTTAAAGATATGTGGGATGATGTTACGAAGTGCTAAGGATTAACACCAAATTGGTGGGAATGAAAAGTTTTGGATAAGGTATAATGTTTAATGGGAGAGTAGGGTGATTAGACATATTGTATTTGTAGAAGTAGAGGGGAACGGCTTGTTTGCGGTAGGTATCTTATGAGTTCTTGTAGATTATTAGTCTAAGAGTTAAATATATGATGTTCGGGGGAACTGCATTTTATTATGAATAGAAAAATTGTATGTAGTATTCTGGTTTTGGGGCTATGTTTGTTGGTGGGGTGTTCATCAGTAGATGAATACCTTGCAAATAGTATGCTTCAAAAATCTGGAGTTTACAATGGGGATGATTATGCCGAATACAAACAATTAGCTGACGAAAAGCTGATAGGAACAGATGGATACTATGTAGATAGCGAGGGAGATATTGGAACTACTGAAAATTATGGTATAAAAGTAACCTTCGCTGAAAATAAAAATCTTATTATAAAGTATTATTCTGATAAGCTTTGTTTAAATGAGATAGAATCGAATAACTATAGATTAAATCAGGGAGAAGCCATTTATGCTACTGTGGATATTTCAAATGATGTGATTAGTAGCATGTATACATTCTCGGGATTCGAAATTTATGAATACCCCGAGAATGGTGTAAGAGAGAAATCTTCATTAGTAATGCAGGCTGATGAAGGAATATATGTTTTGAATATTCCGGATAACTATGAAGTATCTGATATATCTATAGAGCCTATTGGAGAATATATTGAAAGAACGATTACTTTAAGAGATTTCTATAAAGATGATAACGGACAGGAACTGGATCTTAAGGGAGAATGGGTAGTAAATGATAAGGTATATACTACTGAGAATATAGAAATAAGTCCGATCACATCATATATAATAAGCTACCAATTTGATAGTGAAGAGTTTTTCCTCCTTTCATCTGAACCGGAATGCTACTATTACGATGAATATGATGGGATAGTAATCTTTAAGCAGAGAGAGGCAGAAGATGAGACAGAAGACTATTCTGTTGAATTACATAAGTATATCCCGGTTTCTTTAATATCTGATGTGAAAAGACATGTTATAGTGAATGGGAGTGACAGAGGTGAAGTGGGTGCCAATGCGGAACTTCAAATAGGTAAAGCAAAGTATGGTGACACAATTATTATTGAAACTGATCAGGAATGGAAGGGCCTTGAAAAAAATCGGGAATTAATTCTTACCCAAACAGAAAACATATCAAAGAATGAATACAGATATACATTTATAGTACCGGAGGAAGATGGGGTTTTTACGTTTGATCCTAATGAGTATTCTTATGACTATGGAAGAATTAGATTCAGGTGTTTTGGACAGACAGTGATTTCTACTCAGGTTCTTGCAAAAGGGAGCAGGATATATTACGAGGAAGAATACGCCTTTAATGGGTACTGGCTTGCCGGGGATGAAGCGGATCATTATATAGTTGTTGAAGATGAAGAGACTACTAAAGCTGCTTTACGAAGTATTCATTTTACACCCAAAGTATCCGTGAGTCTTATGCTTCCGCAACCGGCATCAGGAGGAAGCGTTGAATATAGTTTGAACGGGAGCAGAATATTTGGAACGAGCTGTTCAACATACAGTGGTGCTATTGTTACGATGAAGTTAAAACCATGGGAAGGGTGGATTTCTCAATTTGCCGGAGAAGTCACCTATAATGTTGGTGATACATTATCACAGACTGTTACTGTTAATGGGACAGATGTGGATAAGGTATTTTACGAAGACGAGGGACATAAGCCTGTACTGAATGTAAAACTGGATAAAACGGTAGGGGATTCGATGGAATTCTCTGTTGAAGCTTCAGGAGTAAAAGTTGATAAAGTTCATTTTGATAAAGATTCCAAGGATTATAGCTTTTTTGATAATGAACATACTATCGTGAAGAATGAAAAAATAGGGACAGACAAGCCGATACAGCTTTCAATGTCAAATCGTGCGATTCAATCAGGAAAAGCATTAAAAGTACTGGTTGAGTTTACGGATGATAAGAAGAATAAGTCAGAAAGCGAGATATATATAGATGATATTAGCCAGGAGATAGATCCGATATTTATATATGATCCTAATTCCAGAGGAACCTCGGTTGTTTGGTATAAGTCTATTGATGTTACCATAAGTGTAGTAGATATTCGAAGACACTCAATACCAACTGCGGGATTGAATTCGAAGATTGAAGTCCTGAAAACAGATACGGGGAGAATACTAAGCGACAACGAGTTTATAGAAGATTCAACAAAGGTTACAGTGGTCATTGTTCCTGCAGATGGGTATTATATTTCGGGAAAGAAGATAACGAATGATTATTATTCTGATACGATGAAATACTCAGAATACTTAAAAAATATCGGTGGAATTATAACAGACCATCCTGCAAAAAAGTACATACAAGTTCATCTTGATAAAACTGATACATATGCCCAATATACATATAAACTTGATGGAAAAGAGGTGTCAGGGGCATTGAGAGTCAAAGAAGGTCAAAAACTTGAACTGACTTACGAAATTACGGATACTGATCACAAGCTGAAAGAACCGGCAGGAGGAATTGTATTCGATATTGGATCTTCAGAAACTAAGGCTAAAAAGACGATAATAATAGATAATTCATTCGATGGCCATACAATAACTAAGCAATCATTTGGGATAGAAACGCTATAAGGAGCATAGCATGGAAAATAAGGGGAAAAAGATACCGACCACAATTCTGCCTATCATTTTATGCGTGTTGATGGGATGTGTAATGATTTATACGGTAAAGCTGCGTATAAATGCATCTTTGATTGGAAAAGAAATTGGCAGTGGCATAGGAACAATTGTTGGAAATGCTATAGGTTCTTTTGAGGGGATGACCAAGGGACGTGTTGATGGTACGGAAGCCGGTAAAAAGGCTGGACTCAGTGCTGAAGATACAGAAGCACAAGTGGCTAATCAGATACAAAGAATGGAAAAGCTGGAGGTATTGGTTGCCAGTGTAAAACTGAGTGATTTTCATTCTATCGGTGAGAAACAGAATTATGCTGCATTATATCTGGTGAATGGAAATGTGGTTTTTACAGTTGATATGAGTTTAGCAAAGGTGATAAAGCAAGCAGGTTCAATCAAAGTTATTCTTCCTTTGCCGAAAGGAGAACTCTACCTGGATGACAGCTCAGTAAATAAAGTTGCAGAATATCAGAAAAGGTTCTTTAACGGGAGCGCTGAGGATGGCTTTGAAGCATATCTTAATACAATGAAGAAAATACAGGAAATATCGGAAGATACGTTGGTTAATTATGATGAGCTTGTGGATTCTGCCAGACAGGCTGCTGAGAATCAGGTTGGAAATATTATTGAAATGATATCTCTTTCGCAGGATGAGATTGTTATAGAGTGGGCAGAATGAGGAAGACGTGCATGAGTGAATTGAAGAAAGAATTACAATTGGATACAAGAGACCAGAATCAGAATAAAACGAAGCTTCCATGGATTATTCTGATTGTTATGGGAATAATAACCGTAATAGCAGGAACGGGTATTGTCAGAACTGGTGCAGATGCTATTTCTGCGAGCTATAAGGAGGCTTATGAACAGCAAAAAGCTTCAGTGTATCAGAACTTCTATGATAAGTATTATAAAAATGCAGAAAAGAAGTACCATGTAAGTAACAGAGTGTCTATCAATATAGAGGATATTAAGGAAGTGGCGAATCTTGAGGTCCTTAAAGTAAGCGATGTCGAATATGTTATAGAGAATGCCGCAGATAATAAAAATGGGATCTCATCATGGTTAGAGGTTCCTGGGGAAGGAATATACATTGTAAACCTTCAAGCGGCAGAATTTATCGTGGATGACGAACGAGAGTACATAAGGGTAAGGGTACCTTACCCGGAACTTGTAAACATATCATTGGATTATATGAATATCAAACCACTTTTGTTTCAGAATGATGTTTTAAATGATAGCTATAAAGTTGGTGAGGAGTTAGCGAAAAATCAGCTGAATACAGCAGATATTCTAATAAAAAAAGAATTCCTTTCGAATGAGCAGTATTATCTAAATGCACAGAAGGCTGCTGTTAGTACCATACAGTGTCTGATAAGACGACTTAATCCAGAGAATCCTGAGTTGGATATAGATGTTGAATTTTATTGATTGAAGTTAGCGAGGTGAAGAATGTGAATACGTCTGATGTACCAGAAAGCGAATTACAGGAAGCTATAAATAATCTACAAACATCAAATCAGAATGAAGCAATAAAATGTTTCAAGGAAATCGCGAGAAAGTACCCCAATAATTATATAGGATGGCTTGGACTGTGTCTTTGTGATGAGTCTTCTAAGAATATGTATTTAGGGAATGCATTGCGGTATGCACCCCCTGAAATAAGGAAAAAATCGGCAAATGTGAAGTACTTGGTGATGATCATTCATCTTCAAAAAAAGGTAAAATAATTTTACTTATGGTAATGGCTGATTTGTATTTTATACTTGCTATGGTTATTTTTGTTCAATTACTAAAAGGGAAGATTTATTCGATGAAATCTATGGCATATATAGCGGTCGGTCTAATGGTAAGTATTATAGTTGTTATGGCAATTGGACCCAATCGTGATAGGGAAGATTATCATCCTTTGGAATACTACATTGAATTATTTGACAGGCAAAAAGAAGAGGGGGGAGAATTGTAGAGGTATAACACATCTATAATGATAATAAGATAAAGAGACTATATAAAGAAGAGAGGGAATTATATTGAATACTAAAATTAAAAGAAGTGTATCAATTCTTATGGTTATAATATGTCTATCCAATTATATTGGAGGTTGTGGTTTTTTTGATAATAAAAATTCTGGTACTGGGGCGTCATCTCCAATAACTAAAGAAGAGTATCGTTCTGCCTTTGAGGCAGGATGGAATGCTGCTGTTGGTTTTCTGGGCGAAAGTGTCGCTGAAGCAGAACAGACAGAGACTATTCAATCGATAGAAGAAGAATTAGAAAAGCTTACAGGGGAGTTCGCGGAAAGCCTTTCGGCGGATACAGTTAGGCAAGAAGTAGAAAGCATTACCGAACGTTGGAATGATGAGAAAAATGAGCTCCTTTCCGTAATAGAAACTGATTCTGAGGAAGAAAGCATGAAGTATTATACTGCTTCTGATGAAGTAGCAGCCGAACAGGCAATGACTATATTAGATGTATATGTAAATTACGAGAATGAGTGTACAGAGTCGGGGGGAGTGCCTCTTACATTCCAAAAGTATAGTAATGAAATCGGCTATAGAAGTGATATTTCTGAATTAGTATCTTTATATCTTGGTGAAGACAGGATCATAGATTCAGACCAATTAACAAATGCGCTTGATTATGTTTGCGGAACCGAGAATGGTTTTGTATTGCAAGGGGAATCGGAAGACTGGAATGAAGCGATTACTAAGCTTCGCAAAAGGGTTAACGGTACAGAAATAGACAAAACAGCGACAATAAGCAATGAAGAACTGCGAATTGCAATGGAGTTAACATCTACCGGAAAGTTTGATCCTGATGAATATGGTATTTCTTTTGCTCCTGTTATAACACCTAAATATGTGATTAAGAAGGCATTATCGACTGAGCCACAAGCAAATCTGATGGATGTCGTTCTTAAAATAGGACCTGATTTGTTCTCAATAATACGAGAGATGGTAAAGTCAGGACAGATAAGCATTGATGAATTGGCAACATTAGGTATTGAAGGGTTTATTCAATCTTCTGGGGCTATGATAGAAGGGGCAACGGCATGTCTTCTAAAAACTGCATGTAAAAAAGGCGCTTTTGGTGCGAGCCTAAAAGATATAGCATTCGGAGAAGTGGCTGCTATTGTTAAAATTACAATGCAGGCAATTAAATATGGGTATGCGTTATATAATGGGGAAATCTCTGTTGATGAATATGGGAATCTGATGGCGGAGAATGTAATTATAGTTGCATGCAAAGTTGCGGGGGGGAAGACTGTAAAAAAACTGTTTCCTGCGCTTCCTTTCGCATATTCTATTGGAAGTATGGTAGGAGGTTTGATTGGAGAGGTAGGGGTAAATATTATTAAGTATGAATTTGACAGAATCATGATGAAAATAGATGGAGCGGGTGGTTTTGAGGCTATTCTTCCTGTGAATAAGATTATAGATAATATTAAAACTTTGCCTGTTGATGAGTGGATAGATAACATTCATATTATAAACCGACTTTCTAGTGCGGAAGATTTATCTGTTAGCCTTTGGGATGAAGGAGATATATGTATAGGATATGATGGAGAATACTTTTGCCCTTCTTGTGGTGGAGTGTTTAATGATCAAATGGGTTTTGACCCAAATCGAGGCTATTGGTTCTGCACAGAATGTGGACAGCCTACGTTTGGTGATGGTGTTTATTCGGGAGAAAAATATGAAGATATAATGTGGTTTTGCGATGGATGTGAAGATTTCCTTAATATGCAGGATGGCTTTACTGATACAAAAGGTACATGGAAGTGTTTAAAATGCGGTTATGAGAATACAATAAGTGAAGAAGATATTTGGGAATAACTGTATTAATATATCTTTAAAATATCGTATTTGAGGAGGCAAAAATGGCGTATAGTGCTGAATTATACATGCATGACCTGGATCGAAGAGCATTTGAGGTTTTAAATAAATTTCCGAGATTTATAAAGTTGCGCGAGACCTATGCAGCTAACTATGATGAAAAAGCTGCTAAATATCAATTTTTATCATCGGCAATAAGACTTGGTGAAAATCAGATGAATGAGATATATAGTCTTCTTTTGCCAATCTGTGATAAGTTAGGGATAAATATACCTGAACTATATTACATCAATTCAAAAGAAATAAATGCGGGGACTATGGGCAGTGTCAGCCCATATATATATATTACTTCAAAGATGGTTGATGAGATACCGGTAGAGTTGATTTCGAGTGTATTAGCTCATGAATGTGGACACATAGCGTGTAAACATTCATTATATCATTCCATCGCTGGGCTACTTATGGATGGCATTGAGAATAGCCCTCTTAACGCGATTAGCCCTATTAGGAAGATTTTAACGCCTAATCTGTTAAGAGCTATTTTGTTTTGGGATAGGTGTAGCGAACTGTCAGCTGATAGAGCGGCGGTCTTATGTGACGGTTCAGTTGATAGAACGATTGATATGCTTTTAAGAGTGCATGGATATGATGAGGGGATAAATCGTGAAGAATTCATTAAGCAGGCTATTGATCTGAATGATTTTGTAAATAGTTCCAAAGCTAATAAAGCATTTGAACAGATGATGGTTCAAGGCGAGAGCCACCCGAGGATGGCAACGCGTGTGTATGAATGCTATGAATGGTCTAAATCGTCTAAATATGCTGGCATAATATCAGGAACTTATACGCTGGAAAAGAAGAAAGAGGAAGATAAAAAAGATATTCAGGAAGAAGAGATTGTTGCTGCCGAGGTGAAGGTTGATGTTGAGAAGAAGAGTGGCGCCCAAAAAGATACAACAGAGATGAGCTATGATGTTGATGCTGCACTCCGAGCTGTGAATAATGAGCTGAATAGATATACTGATCGTTCTGAGTGGATTGATTATGCTATTGGCATTGCAAGCGGTATTATGGCCGGATTCGTTGATGCTGGATTTGTGGGAGAGCTAAAAATATCTGATTCAGATATCGGATTATCGCATCATCAGGTCAATAATTTTATCCAGGAATATGCAAAGTCCCGTGGTTTAAAAAATGAAAGGCTGAAAGATGCCATAGGTGAACTGGAGCAGGCATTTAAGGTAGCTCAGGACAATGTATGGAAAGGAGCAGGAATAGGAGTATCGGCTAAGAATCACCACTTGGCGGACCTTGCACATCATCCTACACCTATAGGTTTGATATCCTCTTTGGTAGTCCAGTTTTTGAGAATAGGTACATTCGTTAACAAAGAGGGAGAGTGGCACCTTATTTTTCTCAAACCGTCTAGCGACGATATTATAGAGATTATAGGTCCTGCTATACTTACAGGCTTCTTGAACTGGATCGTATCCATGGCTGAAAAGAAATATGAAGATACATATGAAAAAGAGGTTCCGGAGATAGTTCATAAAATAGTACATATAGTAGCTTCTACACCTATCCTTTTGCAGGTATGTAAGTGTGCGGATAACTGGTTTGGCCACCTGGTGAGTGATATGGGTGGATCAAAAAATACAGCAGGAGGCGGGATGGGTATTCCCGGGATATTTGTATCGTTCCTATATGAATTGGCGGCATTGCCCGGGTTTAAGGATACGGGACTCTCTTTGTTTGTTGATGATCTTTATCAGAATCATAAGCTTGATTTAAGACATGAACTTGTTTTATATAAAAAACTTGGCTTACAGGCAATACCGGTTGCTTTCAATGAAATATATGCCAGGCTTTTGTTTTTCATTGTCCATCTTGGTGGTGAATTAATAGATCATGGCGTTAAGGGAATCGATTGGAGCCGGGTTATACCATTTAGAAACCGGACGATGGATAGGGTGATGATGATAGCGAGTATGACTTTCAACATTGCAGATACAGCGGATGCTGCAGTACATGCAGCTATAGAGTCATGTGGGAGCTGGGTACTTTTCTCAGGGAAATTTGTTGCCAGATATAATTATATTGGAGCAGGAAGGGCTGCATTGGCGATAGTAAAAGAAATTTCGAATGAAAGAAAGGAAGCACAACTTATTCATGAAAAGCTGATATTGACACAAATCAAGACTAAGCAGGTAATAGATAGTATAGAGACATATAAAGCTATGCTTGAAGAAAGAGTATCAACATTTCTTGCTGAGGATATTTCTGCATTTATGAGTGGTTTTGATTATATAAAGAAGGGATTCAATACAGGTGATTCGGATCTTGTAATAAAAGGAAATGTAGTAATTCAAAGGGTTCTTGGACGTGAACCACAATTTACAAATCAAAAAGAATTTGACGATCTTATGGATTCTGATGCAGCATTAATTCTGTAGAGGAGGAATAAAAAGAGATGGAAAAGAAAGAAATCCAGGAAAAATTAAAAACACAGCTTGCAGGGGCGGCTTCTTCAATAAAAAATGTGGCGCAGAATGTAAAGAAACCAGAGATTAAGATTCCCAATCAGGTAAAGGGTATATTTAAGAAAAATGGATCCTCATCAGATAAAGAGGAACAATCGAATGGGCAGGAAACAGATGAGGCAATAATGGTGGAAAAGTCTGTAGCTGATGCAGAGGAAAAAGAAAAGAAAGCTACGGCAGATGAATCAAATAAACAAGAACAGAAAGAGGTAGAGCCAACCATAAAGGCTATATCGACAAGGAATGCCATTAAGATCTTTTATTATCTAATGGCTGTTGATGGAGAGGTTTATCATAGTGAGGAAGATAAATTTGATGAGATAGGGGCGGAGATTGACCCATCCTTCGCTGAACATAAGGATAGTATTGTTTTGGAATGTAAGGCTCAGCTGGATAAAGTTATTGATGCAGATGATTATTATGATGTTGTACAAGATGGGGTGGAGGAAGCTATTCTTATACCTGACACAACAGCTGATAGCTTCATTACGCCTAAGTTGTTGATATGGGATCTTTTGACTATTGCGTATAGTGACGAACAATACGATGAAAAAGAAAGAAAATTAATAAAATATATCGTTCGTAAGTTTAATATAGATTCAACGATATTTCTTGAAATGGAAAACACCCTTTTAACACTAATAGATCTTGAAAAAGAGACAAAATGGATAAAGACTACAAACAGACCGTATTTAACTATAGAAGCGCATGTAAATGAACTGCAGGATCGTAGGAATTGTATCTTTGAAAGTGTCAAAGATCTGATCAGGTTATAAGGAGGACGACGGAGATGCCTATACCTTTATTATTTATCGGAGTAGCAGCAGCAACAGGCGCTTTTGGAGCTGGAAAAACTATAAAAGCCGGAGTAGATACATATTCTGCTAAGCAGATAAATAAAAATGCAAATGAGATTGTGGAGGATTCGACAAACTACCTTAATAATCAAAGGTTGGCTTGCGGAAGGTCATTAAGTCAACTTGGAGAAGAAAAGTTGTTTGTACTGAATAGCAATATGACAGAGTTTCTCGATACTTTTACGAGGATAAAAAATGTTGATTTTAGAAATAGTGTCGGACTGGAGGAATTAAGCAAATTACACATCGATCAAAAAGAATTTACGGAACTGAAGGAATTAGTTAGTTTTGCAGGTTCTCTTGGTGCAGGTGCTGTAGCAGGAACTGCGGGCGGGGCATTGACTGCATTTGGTGCATATGGTGCGGCACAGGCTCTTGCAGTGGCATCTACAGGAACAGCAATATCGACTTTAAGTGGAGCTGCAGCCACAAATGCTACGTTAGCCTTCTTTGGAGGTGGCTCTCTTGCAGCAGGTGGGTTGGGAATGGCTGGGGGAACCGCGGTTCTTGGTGGTCTTGTTGCCGGCCCGGCACTTATGGTTATGGGATTAGTTGCAGGCGCAGCTGCAAAAAAAAATCTGGAGAAGGCAAAGACTAACCAAATGGAGGCCATTCAGATAGCAGAACAGCTTAGTGTAGCATCCAAACAGTGTGCGGCTATAAGACGTAGAACATATATGTTTTATAATCTGTTGGCACGCCTTGACTCATATTTCCTTCCGCTTATATATAAGATGGAGGATATAGTAAAGAATGAGGGAGAAGATTATTCAGTTTACAGTACGGATTCTAAGAAATGTATAGCTTCATGTGCCAGCTTTGCAGTGTCTATAAAGGGAGTCCTTGATACTCCAATACTGACTGACGAGGGAATGCTCACGGATGAGTCCGGAGAAAGAGCAATTTCGACTAAAGAGTTCATTGATAACGTTGTATTTATGGATAGCTAATGACATAAAAGTGGAAATATAACAATGAATGACGATATAACATACGAATTCTGCCCACGCTGTGATGCAAACCTTACCCTCCAGAAAGGCTACAGCAACGACCTGCCTTATTGGGTATGTAAGGGTTGCGGTGAGATGCTTATTAATCCGGAGCTGGAGACTGATACAGATATCATCTGGAGATGCGATGGCTGCGGGGCTTTATTGAACGTGCAGCCGGGCTTTGATGAGAGCGGTGATGAATGGACCTGCACGGAATGCGGGTATAAGAATGGCTTAAGCGAAAGCGATGTTTTCCTTTCCGTGGATGAATATGAGTCTGATCAGAGTAATCCGTATAAAGGCTTAACAGATGAAGAAGTGCTGCGTTTATCTGCATATGCTGATGTGGAACCGCTGGGCGGGAAAAACAACGTTATACTTGTCAGAGACGTTGAATCCGGAAAGCTTTTTGTTAAGAAACTGCTTACTATCTATGATAAAAGCATCTATGATTTTCTTAAGAATAATCCCATCGCACATATGCCACGTATAATAGACTTATATGTGAGCAGCAACTGCCTGATAGTTATTGAAGAGTATATTGATGGCATTATTGTAGAAGATATGCTGGGGAAAGGACCGTTGCCGGAAGATGAAGCCGTCCGTATCACAAAGAGCTTGTGCGTTATCTTAAATGAACTGCATTCACTTACTACGCCTATTGTGCACAGGGATATAAAGCCCTCAAATATAATAATTACACCGGATAACGAGGTATATCTTCTGGATATGAACGTGGCCAAGTGGTATGATCCCGATAAGACCGATGATACCAGATACCTGGGAACGCAGCATTATGCGGCACCGGAGCAGGCAGGATACGGGCTTTCGGCATCATCTTCCAAGACGGATATATATGCAACTGGGATCGTTTTAAATAAGATGCTTACGAACAGCTTTCCAAAAGAAAAGCATCCTTCCGGACATATATGGGAGATCGTAAAGCATTGCATAAGCATGGAAGCGGGAGAGCGCTACAGCGCGCTGGATCTTTTAGCGGAACTCGAAAAGATGGAGAAACAATGATGGAGAAAAAGCCGACTGACGAACTGAATAAACTGCTGGAAGATACATCGCCGGATCAGCTGGATAAGTATTTTAAAGAAAACAGCAGATATATGACTGATGAGAAGAAGGGCTTTTACTATTATTTTAAGGACGTACTGGCAGAAAAGAAGATAAAGCTTAAGGACGTATATTCCTTTGCCGGAGTATCAGAATCCTATGGCAGTCAGATAATATCAATGGATAAGCACACTACGGACCGTGATCTGATCATCCGTATGTGTATCGCCGGACATTTCAGCTGGGATGAAACCAGCAGGGCACTAAAGCTGTACGGGATGAATGAACTTTATGCAAAAGATAAGCGTGATGCCTGCATAATAGTAGCGATCAAGAACCGTATATATAAGCTTGATGAGATAGACGATCTGCTGATTAAGCAGGGTCAAAAGAAGATCACTCCCGATGAATAAAAGATTACGCCGAGTAAACATTCCCACCTTTTTGGTGGGGATTTTTTTATTTATGCTCTGTTATCATAAGTTGCTTTCTGCACATACTGCGGTACAAAGGTGATCATCAATAATGAGAATGAACATATCTACAGGACAATTGATGAGGCCGGTATCCGGCAGGCAGATACGGAACGGATGATAAGGCTGAAAGAGTTGGAACTGGAAGCGAAGGAGAGGGAAAACAGCCGGAAGATAATGATTGTAGCGTATTTTATAGCGCTTATATTCGTGGCTATAGGAGCAATCATCTGCATATTTAATGCGCTGGCAGGAATCTGGGGGATAATCATAGGTTTTTATATAGCGCTGTTTACTTTTGTTAAGCATGATGAGAAAAGAAAAAATAATAATCGGAGGGAAGGACAATAAAATGTATTTCTACAATACAAAATGTACTTGGCAAATACATATTACCCTGCTATTATCATCCTGTAGCGAAAACGGTGTACATTGATAAGGAGGCAGAATATGGGAAAGAAAAACAAGGAAGCTGTTAAAAGTACCGAAAGTCTCTGCAGGATCACGACTAAGGAGGAGCTGGTCGGAGCAATCGAGGAACACATCAAAGGTTTAAAGACAGGAGAGGGAGCTGAAGCACAGAAATCAGTAAAGAGCCATATGGCATATCTGGATTTTTGTGAGCGTTTCCTGTCAATGGTTCGGAAACGTGAGTTTCCGGAGAACCTGAGCGGAGGCTGGGAATACATCTTTGGGATTACCGAAGAGTCAGCGATCATTGCATTGCAGCTGGTAGGGGAAAGCGAGATCGCAAAAAAGCATTATGACAAGGATGCACGGACTATTTTGGAAGCGTATGTGCTTATCCGGATGGAACCGAGGATGCTTGCGGTTGAAGATTATGCGCAGCTGCATGAAGTAAACGTTGGCACAGTAAGGCAGTGGATTCGCCGGGGAAAGATAAGAAGCGCACAGAAGCTTGGAAAAGAATGGCGGATCCCGGAATTTGTTGAACCTGCCGGAGGAAAGTATCGGGACGGTATCTTCATGTTGGATGATAAGATGACATGTCTGCCGGAAGGATTTGAGTATCTCAATGATTACTTCTGCGCTGCGATCACACAGGTTGATAAAGATACTTACAAGATGGCTTTGCAGCATATGTCCGATCCTAAAAAGAACAGACTTGTCATGCTGAATGCAAAGGAGCGGGAGCGTCTGGAGCTGGCGCTGATCAGTGATCCTCTTGTTCGGTGTATGGATGGCAGCCTGAATTTCGAATTGTTTGAAAAGAATTTATAAGTTGAAAAGAGCAGATCCAAAAGGTCTGCTCTTTTTATGGAGAAATTATGGTTCCCTTGCTACGGCCGAAGATAAACGTTATAATATCGACAAATGGGCGAAGTTGTTTAAAGCTAAAACGTGGGAGGATATTAAGATGCTTGCCAAACAGGATATCAGCCTAAGCGCAGCTGCTGAAACCATATATGAGCTTTCGGAAGATGAACGTATTCAGCAGGAATGTGAAGCACGTGAAGATTTTCTTTTGCGTCAGCAGGGAATGGCGGATATGATCACAGAACTTAAGGAGGAAAACACAGACCTTAAGAAAGAAAATGCTGACCAAAAGCAGGAAATCGCAAGGCTCAAAGCATTGCTCGCGTCACAGAGTTAGAACTGTAAGGCGAAATATGTAAAACGGTAACGAGCTGAAAGGTAAAAAATTATCATGAAAAAAATCGGACTGGTAGGCGGGACAGGACCCGAATCTACACTGATGTATTACAAAGAACTCAATACAAGAATAGATGAAGCTACAAGCGGTAAACACATGCCGGATATAGCTATAGAAAGCGTGGATTTCAGAAGAGCCTGGGATTATGTGACCCAAAAGCAGTATGATCTTCTTGTGGATTATCTGGCGGAAAAGATAAACTGCTTAAAAGCAAGTGGGGCTGAGGTTATTTCACTTACAGCGGCAACTATGCATATCGTTTATGATGAGCTGATAAAGAAAACAGACACGTCTCTGATAAGCATCCCGCAGGCTGTCAGTAAGGAAGCAGCAGCCAGAGGATATAAGAAAGTAGGTCTTCTGGGAACTATCTTTACGATGGAACAGGATCACATGAAAAAGGATTTTTCCAAAGCAGATATCGAAGTATGCATTCCTGATAAAGAAGACAGAGAACTGATTGCAAAAAGGATATTTGAGGAGCTGGAGATCGGAATAGTAAAAGAGTCTACATTGAAAGAGTTTCAGGATATTATTAGAAAGATGCAGGATAAAGACAAGATAGAAGCGGTTGTTTTAGGCTGTACGGAGCTTCCGTTGATCTTAAATGACAGCAACTGTCCGGTTGCATGTCTTGACAGTGTTGAGATCCATATAAAAGAGCTGATAGATCAGGCAATGAATTGACAGAGATTGATTAGAACGAGAATGATCACAAAGTTAGAAATGTAAGGTAAAATTTTGGTTTATATTAACAATA
>CAMVRS010000041.1 GCA_947169935.1 uncultured Lachnospiraceae bacterium | reverse complement strand
TAAAGCTTTGAGTAAAAGCCTCCGGCATTGAGCAGGCTCTTATGATCGCCCTGCTCAATGATGTTTCCGTCCTTCATAACAAGTATGGTATCCGCTTCTTTAATGGTGGAGAGCCTGTGGGCAACTATAAAGCTGGTCCTGCCCTTCATCATTCTTGCGAATGCATCCTGTATCTTTAATTCCGTACGGGTATCGATGGAGCTGGTAGCCTCATCAAGTATCAGCATGGGCGGGAGCGAAAGCATTATACGGCTTATACATATAAGCTGTTTCTGCCCCTGCGAAAGCTGTCCGCCTTCCTCTCCTATAACGGTATCATATTGTCTGGGCAGCTGCATGATAAAGCTGTGGGCGTGGGAATTCTTTGCCGCAGCTATCACCTCTTCATCCGTGGCATCCGGCTTGCCCAATGTTATATTATCCCTTATGGTGCCGGGTTTGAGCCAGGTCTCCTGAAGCACCATGCCGTAATTTGAACGCAATGATTTTCTGGTATAATCCCTGATGTCTTTTCCGTCTACGGCAATGCTTCCGTCCTTAACATCATAAAAACGCATCAGCAGATTGATCAGGGTTGTTTTACCGCAGCCCGTAGGTCCCACTATTGCTACTCTCTGTCCGGGTTTAACATCCAGGTTAAGCCCTGTGATAAGCGGCTTATCCTCAACGTAAGAAAACTTAACGCCGCTGAGCTTAAGTCCGCCTTCAGCCTGTTTAAGTACAGCCGCATCTTCCTTATCGGGAGTCTGGGGCTGCTCGTCCGCAAGCTCAAATACCCTGCCTGCGCAGGTAATGGCATTCTGCAGCTCGGTCACAACGCCGGAGATCTCGTTAAAGGGCTTGGTATACTGGTTTGCATAGCTTAAAAATGCGGTAAGGCTTCCGACGCTCAGATGCCCGCGTATCACGGCAAAACCTCCGAATAACGCCACCAGCGCATATATCAGATTGTTTACAAAACGTGTTGAAGGATTTGTCAGGGATGAGAAGAATATGGCTTTTAATGCAACCTTCTCAAGCTCTGAATTATTCTCATCAAACTGCGCAGCGGCCTCAGCCTCGTGTGAGAACGCCTTGACCAGCTTTTCATTTCCTATCATCTCATCGATTATCGCGGTCTGCTCGGCCTTGGTCACCGACTGCTTCTTGAACAGGCTGGAAGTATTCTTGGCGATAAAGCCGGCCACAAAAAGCGAAAGGGGCGTTAAACAGATGACCACCAAAGCCACCAGTTTATGGATCGACAGCATCAGGAATAATGTTCCGACTATGGTCAGCAGCCCCGTAAAGAACTGGGTAAAGCCCATGAGCAGGCCGTCCGCAAAGGTATCAACATCGGCTATCAGACGGCTTAAGCTGTCGCCGGTGGGATGGCTGTCCATATAGGAAAGGGGCAGTTTCTGCAGACGTTCAAAAGCGCTCTTTCTGATATCACGCACGCTGCAGTATGCCACATGATTGTTGCAGGCGTTCATTATCCATTGCCCCAGGGCGGATATGCCTATGATGAAAAGCATCTGAAAGATCAGTCCTTTTAAGGCCTCCATATCCACCAGGCCTTTATCGATAAGAAGGTCCACCGCCTTACCTGTCAGGACCGGCAGGTATAATGACAGCAATGACGATACAGCCGCAAAGAACAATGAACAGAGCATAAAGAACCAGTAGGGCTTAAGATAGTGCAATATGCGGCGGATCACTCTGGTATTACTTCGCATATTCATCACCTCCGAACTGGCTGTTGTATATCTCCTGATATACGCTGCAGCTTTTCATAAGCTCATCATGCGTGCCAAGTCCCACGGCGCGGCCGTCATCCAGCACCAGTATCATATCCGCATGCATTATCGATGCGCTGCGCTGTGAAACTATAACGGTAGTGGGCGCATCCTTCATCTCCTTTATAGCCTTGCGCAGCGCCGCATCCGTAGCGTAATCAAGCGCCGATGTCGAATCGTCCAATATGAGTATCGCAGGTTTTCTGACCAGTGCCCTGGCTATGGCAAGCCTCTGTTTCTGACCGCCGGAGAAATTGCTTCCGCCCTGGGCTACCTTATAGTCAAGACCGCCTTCCTTCTCCATAACGAAGTCATAAGCCTGTGCCATCTTAAGAGCCTGTTCCATATCCTCATCCGTGGCGTCCTTTCTGCCCCAGCTGAGATTCTCTCTTATGGTCCCGCTAAAGAGCACGCTCTTCTGGGGTACTACGGCAATACGCTTTCTTAATGATGTCTCCTTATACCGGGAGACCTCTGTGCCATCCACATATACATTTCCGCCTGTCGTATCATAAAAACGGGGTATCAGATTTATAACGCTGCTCTTTCCGGATCCGGTACCGCCTATAACTCCAAGAGTTGCTCCTGCAGGCAGCTTAAAGCTGATGTCCGCAATGGCGTCCTCTGCGGCTTCTGCATACCTGAAAGATACATTCTTAAATTCCAGTTCCGCAGCTCCGGACTCATTAGTATACTCCTTATCACCGTCTTTCATGGAGGACTCGATATCCAAAACGGAGGATATACGGCTTCCGCAGGCTAATGCCCTGGAAAGCTGTACGATCAGATTTGCCAGCTTGATAAGCTCTACCAGTATCTGCGACATATAGTTGACCAGCGCCACCACGGCTCCGCGGCTTAAACGCCCGGTATCCACTGCAATACCGCCCTGATATATCAGATAGCATAATCCCAGGTTTATCAGTACGAAAGTTACGGGATTCAGCAGCGCCGATATCTTGCCTGCAAGTATCTGCATGCGCACCAGCGCATCATTGGAATTTCTGAAGCTTTCCTCTTCCTTTTCCTCAAGGCCAAAGGCGCGGATCACACGTACGCCGCCTATATTGGATCTCGCTGCCGCCGTCACCTTATCCAGATCGTTCTGGACCTTTTTATGCATGGGCACGGTGATAAGCATGATGCCGTAGACCACGAGCGAAAGCGCCAGTACGGTGACCACAAATATCAGAGCCGCCTTGACATCAATGGTAAAAGCCATTACCACTGCGCCGAATACGATAAAGGGCGAGCGCAGGAACAGGCGCAGGCTCATATTCACGCCGCCCTGCAGTGTATTTATATCGCTGGTAAGACGGGTGATCAATGTAGATGTTCCCGTCTTATCAAGCTCGGTATATGAAAGCGTCTGTACATGGGAAAATACTGCGGATTTTACCTTTGCGGAAAAACCTACCGCAGCCCTTGCCGAAAAGAACTGCGCCGTCAGTGAACAGACCAGTCCTATAAAGGTGAGCGCCGCCATAAGCAGCACCCTCTGTATCATATAAGTCTCATCCCCGTTCGGTATGCCCACATCGATTATCTGCTTTACCACCAGGGGAATGAACAACTCAAATGAGGCCTCCAGCAGTTTGAACAGAGGCCCCAGCACACATTCCTTTTTATACGAACTAAAATATTTCCAAAGATTTTTCATGATCAGATCATCAATCTGTAATAGATCTCTTTATAATGCTTAAATCCAAGCTTTTCCAAAACTCTTACCGAGGCAGCGTTTTCTTTTTCCGCCCTGGCAAAGAAACAGTTATGTCCAAGCGTTTCCGTACCGTATTTTATTATGGCGCGGCAGACTTCGGTACAGTAGCCCTGTCCCCACAGATCCTCGGCAAAGCAGAATCCCAGCTCATCACACTTTTCATCAAACATCCAGTCATAGGGGAATTTTTCCCTGTTGATGTCCGTACGGTGCTCAAGCCCCGCCTCTCCGATAAGTCTGCCCGTCACTTTATCAAAAACCGCCCACATGCCGTATCCGTATTCCCCGTAAATGACCTCCACATACCGTCTCTGATACTCAGTCTGTTCCTCAATATCCCAGAGTGGTTCAATGTAATCCGTCATATGGGGGCTGTTATAAAGCTCATATTCCGCCGGCACATCTTCCGGCATGATCTCGCGAAGGTAGCAGCGCTCGGTTTCCAGTATTATACCCTTATTCCGTTTCTTCATCGGCAGGCTCCGCTCCGGTCAGAAATACTCTTACATCATCTGCCGTACGTTCCCCGTCTATTACATCGAGAAGCAGTCCTGCATATACATCTGCCAGATGTATCGCCATGCTCATGGAACGGTTCATATATTCCTCTACCGCCTCTTCAGCTTCATCTACCGCCATACTTATGGTATGCTTATAGACCAGCCTGCCGTTTGTCGGCGATACCGAAAAGCTTCCTGCCGCAATATGGAAATTAAGGAACGCCATAGCAGCATACAGTTCATATTCCGTCTCCTCAGGTATTTCCTGGGCAATATTTATTATGCTGACAAAAAACTGCAGTTCGTCATCTTCCTCCGTGGGCAGGAACAAAAACTCCCCGTCCAGGTCGGCTCCTTCTTTCGCCAGGGAAGGAAATATAGCGGTAAGTATCTCCGGCTGGTCTTCTGTTTCTTCTGCGACCAGCGCGGCGATAAGCTCCTCCTGAAACTCGGATTCTATCTTTTTTAACAGCTTATGTCTTAATTCCTTTAAATCTGCCATTATCTGTCCCTCCATAAATATTTATCTCAGATCGTAAGCTTTTTAGCAAGATCATTAACGCTTGGCCGGTTCTTCGTACTATTCGGTCCTATGTACCTGTAATAAAGTCCGAATCCTTTGATCAGCTGTATATAATAATCACTGTTTTCTCCACCTGCATTCGCCAGCTCTATCATCTTCTTGGCATACCTCTTTGACAAAGCATCCGCTGCGTCGGAGGGAGAAGCATACCCTATAGACGCTGCGACACGACGCCTCAGCTGGCTCATAAGAGCCTCTTTATCTACCGGCTCTTTCACATATTTCTTCTGTATCAGCGCGTTCGCTTTTTCTTCGATCTTAAAATGGTTATCAAACAGATAATACTTGTTCGAACGTTTCCGGCGGTTTTCCCAGACCCTGTTGCCTATCGCTCCCGCAAACTGTCCGGCGGCTATTGCAGCTCCGACAGGGGGACATACAAACAAAGTAACGATCATTGCCCCTGACAACGCCAGCTTTGTAAAGGTCGTCTTGGCCCTGCTGTTCGAGATACGGTCCTGCAGAAGCATCATATTCTTCTCAAATTCCGCACTCTCACCGGCTTTTTTCTTGGCCTTTAAAACCTTTGAAAACTTCTGTGTCGCTTTCATCCTGTGATATTCATCCCTGGTCATGGTAGCGGTATGAAAGGCCTGAATTCCCAGATCAGCAACAATAAGTGCAGAAGATAATTCCTTCCCCGTCAGGAGAGAATCCTTACCTGTAAACAGTTTTACAACCCCGGCCCCCTTCGATGCCGTGGTCACGGCAGATACGCCAAGCCCCGCAGCGTTTTCTGCAAGCTCATTCCAGCTCATATTCCCGCCGCCCTCTATCATGGCCATGGCGCTGAATACGAAGCCTATCGCACCGGTTAAGGCGCCAAGTCCTGTGTTTACCGGATTCATGACCTTCAAGATAGAGTCAACTGTCTTATCACTGAAACCAAGCACATGTTCTTTTATCATGTTGCTGGTCTTAAGGGAAACCCCTGCTATATCAGACGGCATTCCGGACAGATACTGCTTAACATCAGGCTGTTTGGGTTTTTTCTGTACTCCGGCGCCTTCAACAGATTCCCTGATCTCATTAAGATTCTTCTTCTCTATGCTGTTATCCAGACGCTGCAGGGCCGCCAGCTCCTCCCCTGCCAGGGCACGCAATACTTCAAGCTGGTCTTTCAATTCCTTTTTCCCCGCGGCCTTCTTTTCCCTGCCCAGTTTTTCCAGGATATCCTTACTGTCTTTCAGCAGCTTGTACAGATTCTTTAAATGCTTCTTCTGTTCCTTCTGTGTATTTGAAAGCAGTTTTCCTTTGCCGTCCGCCTTTTTATCTTTTGACAGGCCGCCCGTATTCTTCATCACCGTCTGCAGCATCGGACGGGTACGCATAGCTATAGCCATTGCCTGGCTCAGCTTGTTCCAGTATATATATCCGCCGGAAAAGCGTGAATAAAACTTAAGCTTATTCGCAACCATATGGTTTTTAAAAGCTTTGATATCCGGCACATAATCTGTCTGGGACATACCGAAACCCTCTATGGTCGGATTGATCCTCTCATGCTTCTCCACAAGATAGTATATATACATCCTCTCACGCCGGCTTAATGAAAGGAGATTGTTAATGATATCCGACCTGTCCGTTGTCTCTCCAAAACACGCCATATAGCCGCCGTTGCTGAAATTCCGGACTACCCAGGTATCGATCTCGGAAAGTCCCGCGAGCTGTTTATCACTGAGTCCCTCATCACTCTTTTCTTTTGATACCAGGCTGTCCGGCGGCAGGGGTTTGTCCTCTGTCTCATATGTTTTTTGAAGCAGTTCGTCAGCGATCCTGTTCTCAAATACCGCTTCGTGACCGCCTGCCTTTTTCAATTTTTTCAAAAAAAAGATCTGGGAACGGATATGATCATATTCCTTGATAACATGCCATATTTCCGGATCACTCTTTTGATCGACCTCATGTGTCTGACGGTAAATACGTATGTCTTCCTCACAGGATTTTAATACATTCCAGCGGCGGTTAAGCTTTTCCACCACCGAACCTATCTTATCCTCCCCTATCTTTTTACTGAAAGCCACATAATACTCCGAAAGACGTTTTACATTCTCGCTTGCGCCCGCTTCACGGTCCTTAAGCCGATCCACCGGTACAAGCTCTTCATCTGCCCCGATACCGGCCGCTCCTGCAAACCCGGTGCTGAGCATATTGCGTATGGCCCGGACATGCATTTTTCTCATATCCGCTTTTTTACCGCTCTTTTTGATGTGAGTTTCATAATATCGGTTGCAGGCCTCGGAAAGAGCCATCAGCTTAAGAACGCCTTCATCCGAATTAAGGCGTTCCTTATCTGAAAAAACCTCCTTTGCCGCTGTTACGGCCTCAACAAGTACCTTCCATTCCTCGGAATGCTTTCCCTCATTATCCAGAAGAATATTATCCAGATGACCGTTCAGGACAGACTCATTGATGAAGTTAAACTTCATATTACCATCCAGCTTTTTATAAGCCTGTTTTTTCGGCTGATCCTCAACAGGCCCGAACATCGGGATCTTATTTTTTATCTGATTCCCTTCCTGTTCCAGATTTACGTGAAACAGATTCGAAGCAGTAAGGTTTCTTTTGAGCTCTTCCCGGTTTTCTTTCATATTTCCTCCTTATAGGCCGGCAGTGGCAGATCTTTCGGAGATAACGGTTTTTTACGGCACCATTATGGCCTTTGCCATCTTATCTGCGCTTTCCTTATCCGTAAAGATCTCAAGCAGCTTAAGGCCGAAAGCCACGGAAGTTCCCATGCCGCGTGAAGTAATGATATGCCCGTCAACAACCACGGGATCGGTGGAGGTATCGGCGCCTTTCAGCTCTCCCTCAAGTCCGCCGTAGCAGGTAGCCTTTCTGCCGTTTACTATTCCAAGATGTCCCAATATGGTAGGTGCAGCACAGATAGCCGCCACATATTTACCTGCAGCATCAAATTCTTTAACTTTGGCTTTAAGCGCTTCGCAGGCTTCCTCATTCTGCGTTCCCAGTTTACCGCCGGGAAGTATCAGCATATCCATCTGATCCAGATCCGTATCCTCTATCAGTGCATCCGCGCAAACATCAATGCCATGGGATCCGTGGATCTCCTTCCTTCCCATGATAGATACGGTAGTAACTTCTATACCGCCTCTTCTTAAGATGTCGATGGGAGCCATAGCTTCCACTTCTTCAAAACCGTCTGCCAGAAATACCGCTGCTTTTGCCATATCACATCTCCTTTATCCTTTTGATCGCCGCCATGGTATTCTCAAAACTGCCAAATGCCGTAAGGCGGAAATAATGTTCACCGGAAGGTCCGAATCCGGATCCGGGAGTACCTACTACGCCGGCACGCTCCAGAAGATGATCGAAAAACTCCCAGCTGGTCATGTTATCCGGAGTCTCAAGCCAGATATAAGGGGCGTTGATACCGCCGGAAACCTTATAGCCGGCCTCTGTAAGGCCTTCCCTGATATAAGCCGCATTCTTCATATAATAAGCCACCTGGGCCTTTAACTGTTCCTTGCCTGCGGGCGAATAAACCGCTTCACCTGCACGCTGGATTATGTAGGGTGCACCGTTATACTTTGTACCGTGACGCCTTGCCCACAGGCCGTGAAGCTTAACCCCGTCTGCTTCCAGTTCCTTCGGGATAACGGTATATCCCAGGCGGAGTCCGGTAAAGCCGGCGTTCTTAGAGAATGAATGGATCTCTATCGCGCAGGTTCTTGCGCCTTCACACTCATATATGCTGTGAGGCACGTCATCTTCCGAGATATAAGCCTCGTATGCGGCATCATAGATTATAACGGCTTTATTTTTGTTAGCATAATCAACCCATTCCTGAAGCTGTGCTTTAGTAATTGTAGCACCTGTGGGGTTATTGGGAAAGCAAAGATAGATCAGATCCGGTTTTTCAGACGGAAGCTGCGGCGCAAAGCCGTTCTCCTTAAGGCAGGGCATGTAGATCACATCCGACCAGACGCCTGTCTTCTCATCATAGGTACCGGTGCGGCCCGCCATTACGTTGGTATCAACATATACAGGGTAAACGGGATCACATACGGCCACTTTACAATCCTTATCAAATATCTCCTGGATATTTCCGCAATCGCCTTTTGCACCGTCGGAAACAAATACTTCGTCGGGAGACACCTCGCAGCCTCTTGCCTTATAATCATTCTCTGCTATTGCATTACGCAGGAATTCATAGCCCAGGTCCGGTGCATATCCGTGAAAACCTGTTACCGAAGCCATTTCATCAACCGCACGGTGCAGCGCATCAATGATGACCGGAGCGATAGGCTGTGTAACATCACCTATACTGAGTCTGATGATCTCTTTCTCCGGATGCTTCTCCGAAAACTCCCTCTGCTTTCTTGCCACTGTAGAAAACAGATAACTGCCGGGTAACTTAAGATAATCCTGATTTGCTTTTAACATATTTCCACCTCTCCTTCAAAAACCACCCTTGCCGGACCGGTCATATATACACAATTATCCTCTTCCTTCCATTCTATGAAGAGTTCTCCGCCGGGAAGGCTTACTGTAACGCTTCTTCCCGTCTTCCCGTTAAGTATGGAAGATACCACCGATGCACAGGCGCCGGTACCGCAGGCTAAAGTTTCTCCGGTGCCGCGCTCCCATACACGCATGCGCTGATGACTGCTGTCTATAACCTGGATGAATTCGGTATTAACAGCCTTGGGGAACGCCGGATGATGCTCATGTACCGGTCCGATATGCTCCATGTCTATATCATCAACGCTGTCTACATAGGTTACTGCATGGGGATTGCCCATGGACACGCAGGTCACACGGCATTCCCATTTATCTCCCTTACCGTCATCGAGCTTTATAAGACGGTCTTTGATCCCGTCCTTATCATCTGCAAACTGCGTGCTGTCCACCGGGATCTTCTCCGGATTCAAAATAGGCTCACCCATATTTACGGTAACGGTATCCACCTTACCGTCTTTGATATGAAGCTCAAGCGTCTTTACACTGCCGCCGCTTATTATCTTTACGGGGTTCTTATCCGTAAGGCCATAATCATAAACATACTTTGCCACGCAGCGTATACCGTTTCCGCACATCTCCGAGCGGCTGCCGTCGGCATTATACATCTCCATCTCAAAATCAGCCTCATCTGAAGGATTAATGAAGATCACGCCGTCACCGCCTATTCCGAAGTGGCGGTCGCTCAGCTTTCTTACGACTTCCGGTTTGTTCTCTACTTTTTCCCTGCTGCCGTCAACGTAAACATAATCGTTGCCGCAGCCCTGCATTTTAACGAACTTCATTTAACTCTGCATTCCTTTCTTCCCAGGGAATCCATATCCGGTTGGTACGGTCATAAGCATAAACATGATCCAAACCGTTGAACTCTATCCAGGATTTTACCATTTCTTCATAATCCGGCCACTCCGGGCTCCATAACGCCCACACATCCGGTGCCTGTCCGGAATGTCCGTTTATTGTCTTGTAATGCTTATTCGCCGCTATCTCATAAGCCTCCATCTGGTAGATATAATAATCCCAGTCATGGGGCTGTGGTTCTACGATATAAAAGCACTTCATATCCTCCGGCGCATCGGGGATCGTGGCGTCATAAGCGATCCGTTCTTCAGGGACAAAGTTTTCTTTATACAGGCCGCCCCGCATTATCTGTGAAAAGAACAGCAGCAGCGCCAGCAATGCTACAGACCACGCCGGCATCCCTTTTAATAATTTTTCTCCCCAGACCGCACAGATGACCGCCATAGGAAATGTAAGCCATAAATAAACTCTTCCCATGGCACGGATCGTGCTTAAGGGCGGAAGTACCACTTTTATCAGGTTCCACAGTGACTTACGCTCCTCTCCGAATCCCATGGGTAATATCATACATATAAATATGCTGATATATATACAGCAAAGGAAAAAGCTTTCGGATTTCCCGATCTTATCTTTTTTCACAATGCTCACAATAAATATTACTAAAAACAGGGCCAGTAATACAACCGAAAAACCGGCATTATCGTCCAGGTCCACCTGCTCCCATCCGATCTTTTCAACCAGCCACCCAAGCATTACATTTTTTACAGTAACATTGAATAATACGTGAGGCTGGGGATAAAAAACCTCCTTGTATCCGCCCATCTCTCCCAGGACAGGCAGATAGATCCGCAAAAAAGGGATGTATAATACAACAAACCAGACGATATAGGCAATAATATCTATCCCAATCTTCTTTACTTCATCCAGCGCCTGCGTGATAAAGCTTTTAAAGCTCCCGATCTTTCCGAACAGCAAAACCGCCAGATAAACACATACAAACAGGCCCGTGAGGCACGCCCAATACCAGGCAGTATATGTAAGAAGCGCAAACCAGCCTATCGTCAGGAACGCATATACGTTTCTTTTGATCCTGTTTTCCCTGAAACGCCAAAATCTCAGAAACAGCACAAAAAGCAGCGGCATCATTCCTATCGCCATGAGCTGCGGATGATATGACTGGGCGGAAAGGGCACATGAATATGAGAACGCTATCGTACCAAGCATACTCCAGACTCTGCCGGTACCAAGTTCTTTGTGCAGCAGATAATACATTGTCAGGCTTCCCAACAAATGCATTACAAACAATGTTATCTCGAAAGCATAATAAACATTTATGCCTGCTAATCTGAAAACCGAATGGATCAGGCCAAATCCCAGCATCATGTCCGAATATCCCAGGACATTTTGCGCCGGATAATAAAAAGGCAGCTCGGCAAAACCCTCATTTCCTATGATCACCTGCCACCAGTGCTCGGTGATCAGATTACAGAAAAGTCCATCCCCCAGATTCCCAAGCATAAAATCCGTAAAAATAATATTACGAAAGAAAAAAACATCACATATGACAATAACGGCTATTGCTATTATCGCGTATATTACTGCCTTTCGCCCTTGAAGTTCTTTCCTGTGTATCTGAACTTCTTCCTCGTGCATTCGAAACTTCTCCTGACGTGTCTATACTTTATCTAAACTCAGCTGTCCATCAGCGTCAGCACCATCTGCGCGCTTTCTACCAGCCCTGTGCCGCTCTCCATACTGCATTTCTGAAGGTAACGGTGCGCCTCTTCCTCGCTCATGTGGTTACGTTCCATAAGCACCGCCTTAGCCCTGTCGATGATCTCCTGCTCCTCGGCGCTGCGTTTTTTGGGCATGCTCCTGAGCTTCTTTTTCCTTCTGGCCTGCCTGCCCAGCATCATTCCAAGGGTCGAATAAAGATCCACGGTTTTTAAAGGCATGGTAAGAGCCACTACTTCCTCGGGCACGCCTTCCTCAACAACAGAAGCCGATGCGATCAAAAGCATCTCAAAATCCCGGGGAAGATACTCCTTAAGCTCCGAGTATATCATATCGGGATATTTATATCCACAGATAATGATACCTCCGCCAAGGTTATCCGCCTCGGTAAGAGCCTGGGCACCTGTAGCACACAGTGCATCCACATCATATCCGCCCTTCATCAGTATGCCCCTTATGGCTCTGCCTTCTTCTGTTTTTCCAAACAGAACGATCAGGCTCATATCAGTATTTAAACAGATATCTGTCTACTTCCCACTGGGAAACCTGCGCACTGTATTCCATAAACTCCTTTTTCTTACATGCGATATATAAAGGTGCAACGTGCTCTCCCAATGCATCCTTCACCAGTTCATCCTTATCCAGTTCCCTTACGGCGTCCATAAGATTTGTGGGAAGATATTCAAGCCCCATAGCCTCTATCTCGGCTACGCTCTTTGACATTATATTCTCCTCGATAGGCGCCGGAGGATCTATCTTACGTTCTATGCCGTCAAGTCCTGCACGCAGTACCACCGCCATGGCCAGATAGGGATTGGCCGATGAATCCGGGCTTCGCAGTTCTATTCTTGCCTTTGCGCCTTTATTGGCGGGAATGCCAAGCAACGGTCCCCTGCCTTTACCGCTCCAGCTTATCCATACGGGAGCATCAAAACCGGGTACCAGTCTCTTATAGGAATTTACAAGAGGATTGAGCACAGCCGTCATAGCCTTGATATGCTCAAGAACGCCGCCTATGAACCACATGGCTTCCTGACTTATACCGTAGGGTGAGGCATCATCCCTGAAGATATTCTCACCGTTTCTGTGAAGTGACATATTAAGATGCATGCCCGATCCGTTATTGCCGTACTTGGGCTTGGGCATAAATGTTGCATGCTGGCCGTGCCTGCGGGCGATGGTCTTTACCGCCATTTTAAATGTAACCACATTATCGGCAGTCTTTAACGCCTCATCATGGCTGAAATCTATCTCATGCTGGGCAGGTGCCATCTCATGATATGAAGACTCGATATCAAAGCCCATCTCTTCAAGGGTGAGCACCATATCACGCCTTGCATTCTCACCGCCGTCGATGGGACCTATATCAAAATATCCGGCACGCTCCTGCTCTTCGGTCTGGGTCGTAGGCTGTCCGTCCTCATCGGTACGGAAAAGGAAAAATTCGCACTCGGGGCCCACATGGAAGGTATAGCCCATCTCCGCAGCCTTTTCCGTGGCACGTCTGAGCACACGTCTGGGATCGCCTTCAAAAGGCTTTCTGTCCATGGTATATACATCGCAGAGCATACGCGCAACTTTTCCGCTCTGGGGTCTCCAGGGCAGTATCACCCAGGTATCGGGATCGGGATAAAGATACATATCCGACTCTCCCAGTCTTTCAAATCCGTCTATGGTGGAGCCATCGAACATGACCTCATTATTGAGCGCCTTCTCAAGCTGGCCGGCTGTTATAGCCATATTCTTCAGATTCCCGAAAACATCGGTAAACTGCAGTCGGATGAACTCTACGTTCTCTTCCTCTGCAAATGCAAGTATCTCTTCCTTTGTATATTTCATAAGCCCTTCCTTTCATGATCCGTCCTTAAGCGGATCCTTTTGTTTGTCTCTGCACCGTCCAAAAAAGCGCAAAGGGCACCCTTGCACGGGCACCCCTTTGTGTCAACTCATGTGATTATACTTTATGCTTTTGCTTGTGTCAACGCGATAATCTGCTACTCCGGTCTGGTGGGTGCACCCATTTCTTTTAATTCTTTTTTGCGCTTATACATCATATGATCCGCGCGTTCAAATACATCATGAAGCTGCTCATCTTCCGGCTTCAGAGCGGAATATCCTATCGATATCACCACGTCCCCCGTTTTGATATTTTCCTCCACTTTACGGTTAAACTCGGGTATGGTTTCATTCATGGTATCGTAACCCTTCTCCTTAAGGATAACCGTAAACTCATCGCCGCCTATCCTGAATACCGCGCCATGAGGGAAGTATTCGCAGATCAGTTTGCTGGCGTCTTTGATAAGCTTATCTCCGGCAGCATGTCCCTGTGTATCATTGATCAGCTTAAGCCCGTTAACGTCACACACGATAACAGCCAGATTGCCGATCTCCTTATTCTTTATTTTTTCGTTCAGCTCCGTTTCGATATATGAATAAGCATGCTTATTCCTTACACCCGTCATGGAATCCGTATTGGCCATAGTATGAAGGTTTTTACTCTTTTCCATTTCGTCTTCGACCTTATAATGCGACAACACTCCGAATTCCGCTATTAGAATAAAAGCAAACAGAAGTACCAGTACCAGTATGGCTATGATCTGATTACGGCTTACAGCCATGCTCTTCTCGCTTATATCACGGATCGTATCATGGATAACACTCTCATGGATCAACACTGCCATCTTCCAGTCCGTACCTGCGATAGGCACATAACAGAGCGTTTCTTCCGCACCGTCCGCCGTAAATGTTATGCTTCCCCCGCTGCCGTTTGAAAAGTTATCGCGGTTTAAATTCCATTCATCATCAGGGACCACTCCTTTGACAGCCTCAAAAAGATTCTTATCGGCAATATAAGGCCCCAGTTCGGTGCCGGAGAGGTTTTCGCCGTTTTGTGAATACAGAGCAAAATATGTCCTGCCCTGATCGTCAAATGCCAGCAGGTCGACTATTTCCTTAATGTCTATCTGGACAAAGCAGGCTTTGATGTTCTTTCCCATCAGTTTTATCCCCTGTGCAGGAGCCGCCAGACAGAGCTGCTTGGAAGAACCGTACATCAATACGGTACTGATTTCTCTTTCATCCATCTTTTCTTCCGCAAGGAACGAATGCCTGCTGCCGCCTGTATAAGTTGTATACCGTGTATAAACAACATTGTCGGAATCCACCACTGCAAAGCGGTCCAGTGACAGCAGGGATTTTATCCTTCCTATGGATAAACGCAGATCTTCCTGGGTTCTTATGTCCTCATCGGCAATAAAGGCCATAGCCTTTTCCATCTGGTCAAAGTTGTTGTTGATCAGGTTGGTGATCGTCTTTGCGCGGCGGTCCGCCATCGCTTCCAGATAGAATTCGCTCACTGCGGAGACGGCTTCGTTCGTAGCGGAGTTTGTCATCTTTGAAGACCATAAAGTACTTACCGCCAGTATAGCCATTATCAGGACACTTCCGATAACAGCCGTAAAAACAAAGGTTTTCTGTGTGATCCGTTTTTTCTTTTTCATAAGACATCTCCATACAGCAGTTCAAGCATCATCGCTGCATCCTTCTGATAGATCACTGTTGTTATCTCGTTCGTCTTTTCCGGGAACAGCTCTCCGGGTTTATTACCATCCGCTATCTTCACCGCGATCTGAAGCGTATCAAAACCTATCGAATAGCAATCCTGCACGCCAAGGCAGTATATAACGCCGTCTTTCAGATAATGCAGCGCTTCCTGATCGTGATCCATACCCACTATCACCGCAGGGTTGTTCTTTTCCGTTATGGCTCTGGCTGCGCCTACGGGATTGCTCATATTGCAGCATATGATCCCGTCCAGATCCGGGGTTTCCTCAAGTATTTTTAAAGTAAGCTCATAAGCCAGGTCGATGGAATCCATATCATACTCGGTAGCGACTATCTGCATGTTTTCATATTTTGCAATGGTATCGGCTGCGCCTCTTGCCCTGTCTTCGTGGCAGGGAGCCCCCTTGCTTCCCACAAGGATCGCAACTTTTCCCTTATATCCCAGCTTTTCGCAGAGTGCCTCCGTCAGATCCGCGCCGTCCTCATAATTATGGGTATTTCCGACATAGGCTATCCTCTTACACCCCTCTGCTGCGTCAGAGCTGGAAAAAGTCATGATCTTTGTACCTTTGGCGGCCATCTCATCAAGAACAGGCGATATGATATCCTCGTCAGCCACATCAACGCCTATAACATCATATCCTGCGTTTTCCGCCATATGGAGTCTGCTGATCTGATCCTCGGCAGATGCCGCATCCGGCGCCATATATTCATAAGTAACGGTTATCCCTTTTTCAAGGAACTGCCTCTGGGCGTCTTCCATGCCCAGAGCCACCGCATCCCACCAGGGATGGACTGTTTTATATGTAAAATAAAAGTTATAACTGTTACGCGCCGGCTCATAACCATCCAGTTCATGATCAAAATCTACCGCAGCAGTTGCCGCAGCAGTTTCTGCATTTTCGGTTTCCGCCGGCTTATCCGTCCCGTCTCCTCCATTTTCAGGCGAGGCAGTGCAGGCCGATAAACACAGCATGACAGCCGGTATCAACAACAAACTTTTCAGTTTAACATATCTCTCCATTGACTATTCCCTCTGAATACTGAAAGTAACCGTACCCTGAAAATACTATACAACTCCTGCGACCTGCTCTGCAAGAAGCCTGCCAAGCTTTTTCTGATTCTCTGCATCCATATGACATCCGTCAGAATCACTTGCCGCAACATGCTTTGATGCATCAAAGAAAACACAGTCATACATTTCCGCAAGCGATGAATACCATCCGGGAAGCTCCTTCGAGAGTTTTACCGCATTTTCATAGCCAAAGCTGTCACCAAGCCATGACTCTTTAATGGCATCAGATATATAAGGCGGTGAAACCAGTATAACTTTAAACCTGTTGTCACACCTGAAATGGTTATATGAAATGATCTTCTCAAGCATGATCTGCATTTCTCCGGCAATATCCATGGATGAGTATGCAAATTTCCTTTTGCAGTCATTGGAGCCCAGCATGATGATCACAGCATCGAGGGGGCTCTGGCTCTCAAGACACGGGCCGATATATTTTATCCCGTTCTTCTCACCTTCAGCCGGATCATCGGTTGCTATAGTGCGCCCGTTCTGGCCTTCTTCGATCACCGTATACCCGTCGCCCAGAATATCCTGCATTACCATGGGCCATCTTGAATCCTCCGGAAACCGCGATCTTTTATCCGGGTCGTATCCCCAGGTCAGCGAATCGCCAAAGCATAATATCCTTTTTTTAGACATTTTTTACCTCCGTATACCTTACAAACTGTCTTACTCCTGATCCGGTTTATAATCCGGATTATCGCAACAACAGCATTCATTGCCGCGACCACCTTTATACTTATTCCTATAAACTTTTATCTTTTATGTTTGACATATCTGGCTCCCTTTTATGCCGGCTGTTGTACAGAATATAAACGGAAGCAGCACCGCATAAGAGTAGGCATAGCGGAAATACTTTCCTACGGGAATAGCAAGAAAGAGCGTAAATATCAGGCCAAACGCCGGCATCAGTATTATAAGTCTCCGGCGCTGTCTGCGCTGCTGGAGCAGGTATGCTGCAAAAAACATAAATACCCAGCAATAACTGCCCATGCTCCATAAAAAGCCGTAAACAGGGATAAAACTTCCCAGCTTAAGCAGGATCTCACGAAGCTTAAGCAATATCCCTCCCCCTATCACCGGCCGCCATTCCAGTCCTATATCATTTCCGAAAACCCCCTCTATCACGGCCACATCATAATCTCCGTCCGGATAGATGATATTCTCCGTAAGCCCTGTCCAGGCATCCATATAATCTTTGGGGTAACGCAGTCCCAGCCTGATCCAGAGCATCAGATAATCTGTTTTTTTCTTTTCCAGCACAGCAGGATTCCCTGCGCGTATCAGTTCCTTTATGCTGTCTGCCAGCCAGGGAATATAACGGTCCGGGATCTGCTCATAGGAACACAGTTCTTCGATCAGCTGTTTTTCCTCTGGCTCAATCTCCCGCCCCCTGGCGATAACACATGCGATCTGCTGCATAGGCACGTGCAGCGATTCCACCAGATCCCCTTTCTGAACGCCTATAGCCTGATAAACAGGCCCCTTGATCAGAAGAACCGGAATGAGTACCGGCAGGACCAGCGCTGCCGCTGTCTTCCACCGCTTTCTGAATACAATGATAAAAAAAGGAATAAAGATAATAAATGCATAAAAGCCGTTGGTCCGCATAAGACAGACCGCGATCCCGGAAAGGATAAAACCCACGGCTGCCGGTATTCTTATCTTTCCTTCGTAAATCATGGCCGTCAGCATGCAGCAGAATATCATCAGCGCCGAAGCAAAGACCGTATCCTTGCATACCAGTATAGCATGAACCGCCATAAAAGGAAGCAGCGCATAAAATGCAAGCACAGCCATGCATACGCCAAAACGCAGACGCAGATATCTGTAGAGGGTATATACACATAACGCTGCTGCAAAAGCAAACAGGCTCATCTGAAAGAATGTATAGAAACCTATGGCAATATTGATATCATGACTAAAGATACTTCCTATATGATAAAACAGCGAGATCACCAGGGTATGCGCATAGGGATGATGATCCGAAGGCGCTGCAATACCAAGTATCTGCTCTATCTGATTAATGGGATCGGGATCAAAGATCCCGGGAAAACTGTACAAAAACCAGGGAAGATAACACACTAAGCAGAATGCAAAAGAACACAGTAAAAGATGTTTCTTTAAAAATACCGGTATCTTTTCGTCTTCTTTCCGGCAGAGTGCTGAGCCGGCATCAGCCTTATTTAACAGTTCGCAGGCGCTGTTTATCAGTGCGGAAAAAAGTAAAAAGCAGCCTGCGGAAAGTATCAGTATGCTCGCCGCTTTAAACAGTCCGTTATCGAAAGCTTCCGATACAGCCGTGTATTTTACGAGCACCGTTGCCAGCGTAAAGAGCGCTGCGGCTATAAACCTTTCCCTGCTGCCTTCTTTTTTACCGATACGGCCCTCATACAGGAAAAGGATAAACAAAGCCGCAAAGGAAAAAATACTTAAGGGGTCACGGACACTCCAGCCGGAGAGCAGCACCACCGCCCAGCATGCGAAAAGGGCAAACACTGCTGCCCTCAGCGCTTCAAGCTTATAATTTTTTCCTTTATCGGAACTCATTACCAGATGGTCCTTCCGCCGTCAAGCACAACAGTTGCTCCCGTCATATAGGTTGCTGCATCGCTTATCATGTAAAGGATGGTGCAGACATACTCATCAGGACGGCTCATACGCCCAAGCGGGATGAGCTTTGATATCTTTGACTGGAATTCGGGATCCTGTCCGTTTTCAAGACTTGCGGGGCACAGCGTATTTACTCTTATCCCCTTATCCGCCCAGTATACTGCCAGGTATTTGGTAAGACCTATAAGACCGTGTTTTACAACAGAATAAGAAACGGGCTTGATGGTCTGCTGGTCTTCCGGCACGCCTTCCTTTCTGTAGATACGCTGATCCGGAGCAATAAGACCGTAATCCGAAGAAATATTTAAGATGATGCCGCTGTTTTGTTTTTCCATCACTTCACCAAATACCTGCGCGCAGAGCATGGCGCCTGTAAGTCCCACAGCCAGATCCTGGTCCCAGATATTAACGGGGAACTCGTGGAAGCGCATTGCCCCCAGATTCTTTGAGCCTCCCTCAACCTTGGGATTGTTTGCCGCATTGTTGATCAGCACATCAATGTGACCGTATTTTTCAAGCAGCTCATCGCGCACTTTTTCAAGGGCTTCACGGTTTGTGATATCCGTAACAAAGCATTCTATCTTTGTATCCTCGCCATACTCCTCCGTTACACTGTTCTTTACCCTTTCCATCCCCTGGGGCACTATATCAAGAAGTACGGCTATACCGCCGCCCTCCACTATAGCCTCGGTATGCTTCATACCTATAAGCCCGCCGCCACCGGTGACTATACATACTTTACCCGGAATCTCGAATCTGCTGGTGTATATTTTTTTCATGGTCAGTCTCCTTTTATTCTTTGATAAGATCCTTCGCTCCGCTCAGGATGACATTAAATGCTTTGTGCCAGTTTCAGGCGCGCCGCTTCCTTAAGGGCCAGGGCCATCCTAAGACTAGTGATTCCTGCTTCCAAAGGTATCTTAGGTTCCCTGTCATTTTTTACGCAGTCAAAGAAATCTTTGATTTCCTCTATGAACATATCGTTACGTATAAAGTCTTTTTCTTCCCAGACTTCAGCAGGTTCATCTCCTATATACTTAACAGTCTTTGCAGCAAGAAGATCCGTCTCTATCCTCCCGTGCTCACCCACAAACTTGAAACAATGTACAGGGGGATACTGTATAAAATCCGTATGTGAATATACAGGGACTTTGCCTTTAAACTCAAAGACTGCCTGTGCGCTTTCCTCCACATCTATCTCAAGGCCGCCTTTGTTTTTGGTCTGCGCCGTTACTTCCAGCGGTTTCCCCAGTATCCATTGCAGCAGATCAAAGTCATGCATCTGCAGGTTCAGTACCGGACCGCCTCCCATCTTCTGCTGCGCCATATAGGTATCCCTGTAATCCTCGTAACGGTGCATGGTTATGAGCCGTTCGGAAAACTCTACGCTGCCGTAACAGAGATTCCCCAGTTCCCCGCTCTCTATGCTTTCTTTCATGCGCAGTACACCGGGATGATAACGGTTCTGAAAACCCATAAATACTTTGAGTTTGTTCTTTTTTACAAGTTTTTCAAGTTTCTCCACGCCCTCATAGTCGTGGGAAAGGGGTTTCTCTATCAGCATATGGCATCCTGCCTTCGCACATTCAAGCGCCGTCTCCATATGCCTGGAAGTTATATTGGTGATAAATGCAGCGTCCGGCTTCTGTGCCAGCGCCTCACCCAGCTTATAATATGGAGTAATGTTATACTCCGCTTCCAGGTCAACACCCTCACGGATCTTAAGATCATCGCTGAAGGTTGTTTTAAGCCCGCGGCTTCTGAAGGCAATGATCTCGATGTCATTACCGTATAATCTCCGCAGATTTCTCACATGTCTCTGGCCTATGCTTCCAAGGCCTGTCATAAGGATTTTCATTTTGTTCTCCATCTTCAAGATCCTTCGCTTCGCTCAGGATGACACTACTGTTTTTCGCTTCGCTCAGAATGACACTTTTATTTACAATTCCGCTTCCTCAAGTGTTCTGTAGTTTTCCCTCAGATATTTAAGCAAACTCTCTTCCCTGCGCTCCAGAGTATATTCAATATAATCCAGATCTTCCTTCGCATCCACATCCACCGCCTTGGGGATTATGTATGAAATAACTTTATTCCCGTGCATCAGATGGTTTTCCTTAATGAATGAAGTGCGAAGAAGATCAACATAACCGTCAGGCGTATATACCTGGTCAAAATCCTGACGCGGATTGTTGGCCTCATCTATGGTCATGCCTTCGATAAAGCTGCGGTAGTATCCGTCGGGGCGCACACAGAACATTTTATAAGGCGGGAATACCTGTTTGTGGGCACTGCGAAGGCTTGTAGCCTCAGGGTCAGAGAGCATCTTCTTTGCGGCTTCATCCACTATGGACTTCTCCCTTAAAGGTGATGTGGGACGGAGATGCATAAAGAATTCGGGAAGTTTTCCTTCGTTTTCCTCCAGCCACTTTATGGCATGCTCCATGAACTCGATATCCGGCGAAGAATCCGTTGCAAATTCGGCAGGACGCAGGAAAGGCGTCTCGGCTCCGTAATAGCGGGCTATCTTTGCATATTCTTCCGAATCGGTGGATACGATAATGCGTGATACATATTCACAGTTCTTAGCAGCCGCTATTGCATAAGCCAGAAGAGGATACCCCTTCACACAGCGTATGTTTTTATTCTTCACTCCCTTGCTGCCCGCCCGTGCCGGGATGATCGCGTAAATGCTTCCTTTTTCTATCATTGATAATTCCTCCGTTATTAGTAAGATCCTTCGCTTCGCTCAGGATGACAAAGTATTTTTCGCTCACAATGACACTGTTTTTTCGCTCAGGATGACACCGGTGTTTTTGTACACTCCCTGGCCATTACAAAGATCCTGTTAAGCGTATCGGCTTCGCTGATATCCCCGGTGCCTTCGCCATCCCAGGCTTTTACAAATTCAAGACCGGCGCCGGAAAGCAGCTCTTTTATCTCCGGCAGCTCATAGCCCCGCTGTACATGCTCCTCTTCGCTGCGTTCATAAGCTCCGTCATCACGCTCTGCATAAATGGTGAGCAGACAGTCGTTTATACGTTCCTGCTCATCATATTCATTCTCCCAGATAAAGCTGCAGCTGTCACGGTTTTCCGCTATCACCGCATCCCCTATCATATCACGATATTTGTGAACTGTGTTGAAATCAAAGATAAAAAGACCGCCGGGATCCAGATAATTATTCACGAGTTTAAAGCACTTAAGCAGGTCTTCTTCTGTAAGCAGATAATTCAGGCTGTCGCAGATACAGATCACAGCCCGCATGGTTCCGTAGAGTTCAAACTCCCGCATATCCTGCAGAAGGTATAGTATATCATGACCGCTTGCTATTTTTTTCCGATTGGCGGCTTCCAGCATCTGCGGCGAGTTGTCTGCCCCCGTCATATCATAGCCTGCTTCCGCCATAAGCTCGCATACCGTCCCCGTACCGCAGCCCAGCTCCAGCACAAGTCCGTCAGATATCCCTGCCTGCTTAAGCTCTGTAATGATGCGCTCTGTCCATTCTTTATAAGGCACATTGTCCATCAGCAGATCGTAAACGGCTGCAAATTCATCATAACTTTCCATCTTTATACCTTTTCCCGTCAATATGCCCTTATTTTACACGATTTTCCGGAATAAATAAAGCATTATTACGCTTGAAAAAAAGGCTTTCTTTGTATAAAATGTCAAAAACAGATATGGTATTTTGTTGATTTCGCAAAGAGGATAACGATCATGGCAATACAGGATTATTACAAAGCCCTTAAGCTGGGCGAAAAAGAATACAGAGCTGCAGGCAGCAAGGGGCATTCCCCCTATCCCTACCTGCCGGTACTGGACGAGATACTGGAACACGTGAGTATAGATTCCCAGGTAAACCTGGGACTTGTTGAGATACCCTTAAAATCCATCGTCGGCACGTACAGCGCCGGACGTACTACTGCTTTTGCAAGCAATTTCATGCCGCTGCTTGAGCCTGATTCGGAGTTTGCCAACAAATGGGCCAAATTATATGATGAGCTTGAAGAGGACGGTCTGCGTGATCCCATAAAGGCATATGAATATAAAAACCGTTTCTATGTCATGGAGGGTAATAAGCGTGTATCCGTATTTAAATATATGGATGCGGCCAGCATAGAAGGCTATGTTACCCGTATGGTACCCAAACGCAGCGACGATCCGGAAACAAAGATATACTACGAGTTCATGGAGTTTTATGATATCACTTCCATAAACTATCTTGATATGTCCCGTGAAGGCAACTTCAAAAAGCTCTTAAAAATGGTCAAGGGCGACGAACACTGGGACGAAAAATGGGAAAAGGAAACGGAACAGGATTTCCGTATGCTCTTCATCAACTTTGAAAAAGAATACCTGCCCAGGGTAAACGAGAAATGGGATATAACCAGCGGCGACGCTTTATGCTACTATCTCTCGATATTCGGCTATAAGGACGCTCTCGAAAAGACCCAGGCCGATATCAGGAAAGACCTGGTACGTCTCTGGGATGAATTTGTCAACTATAACAGCGGCACCATGATGACACTGGTGCTGAATCCCACGCCCGAATCCCAGCGCAGCTCTCTTTCCATATCGAAGCTGCTTGGAGGCAGTGTGCTGAAGATCGCATTCATCCACGACCGTAAGGCAGAAATATCCGGCTGGGTACGTTCCCACGAGCTTGGCCTCAAGTATGTAGAAGGCGTCTTCGGTGACAGGATAGCCGCTTCAGTTAAGGAGATGGTAGATGACGAACAGGCTGACGAGGCTTTTGAGAACGCCATTGAAGCCGGCAACAAAGTGATCTTTGCAACTTCACCCAAGCTGATGCCTGCGGCACTGCGTGCTGCTGCAGCGCACCCTGACACCATCATCCTGAACTGCTCCATGAGCCAGGGGCACAAAGCGATACGTTCTTATTACCTGCGCATGTATGAGGCAAAATTCATACTGGGTGCCATAGCCGGCGCCATGAAAGGCACGGGAAATATAGGTTATCTGGCAGATTATCCCATACACGGCACCACGGCCGAGATAAATGCATTTGCCCTGGGTGTTCAGATGACCAACCCCAATGCAAAAGTATATCTGGAATGGTCAATGCTCAAGGATCACAACGCCCTTGATGAATTCAGGAAAAAAGATATCACGCTGATATCCGGCAGGGATCTGAATGCGTCACTTATAGCAGGAAAGGAATTCGGCCTTTATATCCCCGGTAAATCGGAAGAAGACCGCATCAACCTGGCAATGCCCGTCCGCCACTGGGGTAAGCTCTACGAAGAGATAATACGTTCCGTAATGCGCGGCGGTTATAAAAATGATGACAGCGTATTCGGCGATCAGACGCTTAATTACTTCTGGGGTATGTCATCGGATGCCGTAGATGTGCTGTACTCAAGAAATCTCCCTGCAGGACAGATAAGACTGCTGCGGAGCCTCCGGAGCGGCATAAAGAACATGGATCTGAGTCCGCTTACCGGTCCTATCTTTTCAAAGGATGGCGTACTGCGCTGTGCAGACGGCAGTACGATAAGCCCGCAGGAAGCAGTGAACATCGACTGGCTGGCAGATAATATCGAAGGCTATATACCCGGCATAGACGAGATACGTGAAGACGCCGTAGAGCTGGTACGCGTACAGGGCATAAAAGAGGATTGATGCGATGAAGATAATGGCGATAGCGGATATAGAATCAAAGAATCTCTGGGATTATTACACCCCGGAAAAGCTGGAGGGTGTTGATCTGATAATATCCTGCGGCGATCTGGATCCCCGCTATCTGTCCTTCTTGCCTACATTTTCCCACGCCCCTGTCTATTACATCCCGC
>CAMVRS010000040.1 GCA_947169935.1 uncultured Lachnospiraceae bacterium | reverse complement strand
ATGTCGGGAAATTACGAAAAGAAGAATTTACACAGGAGGCTTTTAAGGGCTTTCTATGATGATGGTGTAGTAAAACTGATAGATAATATTCACGCTTCGTCTGTGATACGAAATCTGACAGAGTGTAATTGTTTTATCGATCTGGAGGCCGGCCGGACTGTTAAGACCGGGGATAAGGTAAGGGTGCGTCTTTTCAATTATCTGTAAATAAGAACAGTGAGGTATGAAGCATTGCCGGTTAAGTATTCGACAGCGATCCTGGTTGGCGGAAAGTCCAGCCGCATGGGACAGGATAAGGCGCTGCTGAAACTGAATAATGAGCGTTTTATAGACAGATTACTGCGGGAGTTTGCCGGCAGTGGAGAGATATTTCTTTCTGTAGCGCACAAGGAAGATTATGCGGATATAGATGTTCCTAAAGTAGCTGATGAGAACAGAGATATAGGTCCTATCGAGGGTATAAGGCAGGCGCTTATATATGCGCATGAAGATTATGTTTTTGTTTGTGCTGCCGACATGCCCTTTGTAAAAAAAGAAATGGCTGACTATCTGGCGGATTATATTTCATCGGATAACGATGCTTATGTGTTCCGGGATGAAAAACGTTCGCAGCCTCTTTGTGCAATATATCACAGATCGATACTGCCTGTTATAGAAGAGCAGATCTCAAAAGGAAAATATTGCATTGCGGATATCTTTTCACATATACGTGTTAAATATATTGATCTGACAAAAAGCTGTTTTGATACAAAAACACTGCGCAATATCAATACAGGAGCCGAGTACCGTTCGATACTGCAGCCTGTGGTATTTTGTGTCAGCGGGATCAAGAACAGCGGTAAAACATATCTGATAGAAAAGATCATAAATGAGTTTATACAAAAAGGTCTGTCGGTGGGAGTGATCAAACACGACGGTCATGATTTTGAGTGTGATACAGAGGGAACCGATTCGTATAGATTTTATCAGGCAGGGGCAGAGGCTGTGGCAGTTTATTCCGCTGATCAAAGCTTCCTGCATGAGCATCGTCATATCGATGCAGAGGAACTGATAGAACGTATGCGGGATCGGGACGTTATTATCATCGAGGGACTTAAAGATTCCGCATATCCTAAGGTTGAGGTAATACGTGCGGAGGTTTCTTCAAAAAGCGTGTGTCGTCATGAAAGCCTGATCTGTATAGCCACTGACGTGGAAATCCCTGAAAACACAGTATGCCCGATATTTGGGATCGATGATGTGAAAGGGATCTTTTGTTGCATAATGGATAAATTGTTTGATGTGTGAAATAACGGGGTAAAAATGAAACTGATCCGAACTGAAGATGCGGAAGGACATGTGCTTTGCCAGGATATAACACAGATCATACCGGGGAAGGTTAAAGGTCCTGTATTTAAAAAAGGTCATGTAGTTACCAGAGAAGATATACCGGTCTTATTGTCTGTCGGCAAGGAGAATCTTTATATCTGGGAAAAGTGTGAAGGTATACTGCATGAAGATGAGGCAGCAGCTGTGCTCAGGGATATCTGCATGGGAGAATACATGACAGCCGGAGAGCCATCGGAGGGTAAGATAGAGATATGTGCTTCAAGAAGTGGTCTCCTTAAAGTAAACAGTGAAAAACTGCACGCGATAAATGCTTTGGGAGAGATGATGATCGCCACCATACACGGTAACTTTCCGGTTAAGGACGGAGAACGTATTGCCGCGACGAGAGTGATCCCGCTGGTTATTGAAGAAGAGAAAATGCAGAGAGCCAAAGAAGTGGCCGGTGAGGAGCCTTTGCTTAAGATATTACCGTTTAAGCATGTAAAGACAGGTATAGTTACCACCGGAAGTGAAGTATTCAAAGGCAGGATCGAGGACGCTTTTGGCCCTGCGATACGCAGAAAGCTTGAAGAGTATGATACAGAGGTGATAGGCCAGAAGATACTTGATGATGACCGTGAAGCGATAACAGCGGCTATCATGGAGTATGCGGAATGCGGCGCAGATATGATACTGTGTACCGGAGGAATGAGTGTGGATCCGGATGATAAGACTCCGGGAGCTATACGTGCGAGCGGGGCCGGGATTATCTGTTATGGAGCACCTGTTATACCGGGAGCCATGTTTTTGCTTGCTTATCTTAAATACAAAGAAAAAAAGATACCTGTTATCGGTTTACCGGGATGCGTGATGTATGCGAGGCGTACGATCTTTGATCTGGTGCTTCCGCGGGTGCTTGCAGGCGAAGAGCTTACTGCAGAAGATATTGAACGATACGGAGAAGGAGGCTTGTGTTTGAACTGCTCTCCGTGTACATTCCCAAAGTGCGGATTTGGCAGGTGTTAGAGCAAACCGGAAAAATACAGCCGTTTAAAGTATAGTAAGCGCAATAAGTAATTGCGCTTACCATAAATATCAGGAGTGTGAAGTATGGAAAGATTTACCCATCTGGATGAAAAGGGACAGGCGATAATGGTCGATGTTACGCAAAAAGAGGAAACACAACGTATCGCTGTTGCCGGTGGAAGTATTTATGTTGGTGAGGAAGTATTCAGTGCGATTATTGAAGATACTGTGCCAAAAGGAGATGTACTTGCATGTGCGCGCGTTGCCGGAATAATGGCAGCTAAGAAAACATCTGATCTGATCCCTCTCTGTCATCCTCTGCCGCTTGGCAGTGTTTCGGTTGAATTCGAAATGGAAGAAGAGACATTTTCCATACGGTGCCGCAGCAGGGTAAAGCTTGCGGGACAGACAGGTGTTGAAATGGAAGCCCTTACTGCTGTATCTGTAGCCCTTCTTACTGTCTATGATATGTGCAAGGCAATAAATAAGCGGATGGAGATAGGAAAAATCTGCCTTGAAGAAAAAAGCGGAGGAAAGAGCGGTTATTTCGTACGTCATGATTAAGGCCGTATACAGATCATAACGGCTGACATGATCATGATTTTGGAAAGAAGGATAAAAAAATGAAAAGAATAACAGGAGTTTTAATAGGAGTATTGTTTGCATGTGTTTTAACTGCATGCGGGAAATCAGAGGAGGAACTGATCGTATTTGCGGCTGCATCTATGACAGAGACTCTGACGGAGATAAAAGAAAGCTATGAAGAAGAGCATCCGGGGATTACGATCATATATAATTTTGATTCATCGGGGACTCTGAAAACACAGATACAGGAAGGCGCGGATTGCGATGTATTTATTTCCGCAGGACAAAAGCAGATGGATCAGCTTGATATAAATGCAGATAAGTCAGTGAATACCGAGGGTCTGGATTTTGTGGATCAGGGGAGTCGGATCGATCTGCTGGAAAACCGTGTTACTCTTTGCGTTCCCGGGAATAATCCGAAAGGTATACAGAGTTTTGATGATCTGTACAATGCATTGAATAATGGAGATATCCTGTTTTGCATGGGAAATGAGGATGTACCCATCGGTCAGTATACCGGGAAGATCTTTGATCACTATGGTTTGAATGAGACAGAGCTCGCAGGATCAGGACTGATCACATACGGAAGCAATGTAAAGGAAATAACAACCCAGATATCAGAGGGGGCAGCAGATGCGGGAGTGATCTATTGTACTGATGCGTACAGTGCCGGTATCACTATTGTTGATTATGCAACGCCCGAGATGTGCGGACAGGTAATATACCCTGCAGCCGTATTAAAGACAGCAAAACATTATGATGCGGCAAAGGAATTTCTGGATTATCTGACGACAGATGATGCGATAAAAGTTTTTGAAAAAGTCGGATTCAGTGCAGTGAAGTGAGCCATGCAGGAGATTTGAGAGGATAAAGTATGGATTGGTATCCATTGTGGAACTCACTGCGGATCGCAGGTATAGCGTGTGTGATAGTCTTCTTTGCGGGGATATGTGCAGCATATTATACTGCAGGGCTGCCCCGTGTGATAAAGGGAGTGCTTGATGCGGTCCTGACGCTGCCTATGGTATTACCCCCAACGGTTTGCGGTTATTTTCTGCTTCTGATATTCGGAGGCAACCGGCCGTTGGGGAGGTTACTGCAAAGCGTTGGGATACAGTTCGTGATGCGCTGGTATGGCGGTATACTGGCGGCTGCGGTCGTAGCTTTTCCTTTGATGTACAGGACGGCCCGCGGCGCATTCGAAGGATTTGATGTAAATCTGGCTCATGCAGGAAGAACTCTGGGTCTTTCGGACACATATATATTCTGGCGCATACGCATGCCTGCCTGCCGGCAGGGCATACTTGCCGGTATGGTGCTTTCTTTTGCGAGAGCCCTCGGAGAGTATGGGGCGACCAGCATGCTGATCGGCTATACTCCGGGAAGGACTGCAACTATATCTACTACAGTCTATCAGCTATGGCGTATAAATGATGAGCATGGGGCTGCGATATGGGTACTTGTAAATATGATGATCAGTACTGTGATACTGCTGGTGGTAAATCTGCTGGAACGGAAACGGCGATGAGAAATGGGACTGATAGTAGATATAAAAAAGAAACTGGAAAATTTTGAGTTGAAGGTGGCTTTCAATACAGCCGGCCGTGTACTGGGACTGCTGGGGGCGTCAGGCTGCGGTAAAAGCATGACACTCCGATGCATTGCCGGTGTAGAGAAGCCGGATGAAGGAAAGATCATCTTAAATGACCGTGTATTATTTGATTCTGCTGCAAATATATGTCTGTCACCACAGGAACGTAAGGTAGGATACCTGTTCCAGGATTATGCATTGTTTCCGAATATGACGGTAAAACAGAATATAATATGCGGAGCAAAAAACGAAAAAAAAGCAGAGGAATATATTAAACGATATGCGTTGAACGGACTGGAGAAGCATTATCCCTCACAGCTTTCAGGCGGACAGAAACAGAGAACGGCGTTGGCGCGTATGCTTGCGGCTGAGCCGGATGCAATCCTTCTTGATGAACCTTTCACGGCATTGGATAATTCTTTGAAGGCACGTCTTGAGCGGGAATTGATGAAGATGATGGAAGAATATGACGGACCGGTAGTATTTGTTTCCCATGACAGAAATGAGAGTTACAGGCTGACAGATATCATCGCCGTTATGGAAAACGGACATATTTCAGACATTTCCGAAAAACACGAGTTGTTCAGAGCGCCGAGAACACTGGCAGCAACACTTTTGACCGGATGTAAAAACATAAGCAGGGTAAAAAGGCTTCCGGATGGAAAATATGAAGCAACGGACTGGGGTATAATACTGCCGGCTCCATTAAATACAGGCGACTGTGATTATCATTATGCCGGTTTTAGAGCGCATGATCTGATACCGGTGCTTCAACCTGAGAATGCGGAAGTACGGGAAGGCCTGCTCAGATGTGAGCTGGTAAGGGAGATAGAGGATACATTTTCAATAGTGATACATTTTCATAATAAAGGTTGTGATGGAAAAACAGAATACTCACTTATTACTTATGAAACGGGAAAAAAAGACTGGGATGAGTTAAGAGAAATCTGCAAGGATGGAAAACTGTCTTTTGAGATACCGGATAAAAGTCTGATATGGATGGAAAGCTGACGGGTTCATATTACAGTAAGCGCAATAAGTACGACAAAACGAAAAGTGTTTTGTCATTTACTATACAGAGTATGAGTTTGGTATGAAAGATGTATTAGCCGACGGGCTTGGAAGAAAAATCGAATACATGCGTATATCAGTGACAGATAAGTGTAATCTGCGTTGCAGATACTGTATGCCGGAAGAGAGAGTAAAGAGTGTAGCTCATGAAGATCTGCTGACTTATGAGGAGATAGCATTCGTTACCGGAATACTTGCAGAAATGGGCGTATGCAAGGTGCGCCTTACGGGAGGTGAACCTCTGGTACGAAAAGATATAGCAGAGCTGGTGGATAAGCTCCATAGTACGAAGGGCATTGAAACGATAGCTATGACAAGCAATGGAGTATTGCTTAAAAGTATGCTGCCTGAGTTGGTATCGTCGGGATTGAATGAGGTAAATATAAGTCTGGACACGCTGAATGCCGATCATTTTGAAAGGATAACACGAACAGCCTGCCTGAATGATGTACTGGATGGCATAGATTCTGCAATTACTTATGGTCTGAAAGTAAAATTAAACTGTGTACCATGCAGGGAATTAAATAATGAAGATGTTCTGGAAGTAGCGGAAATGGCACAGGACAAAAAACTTGATGTCCGCTTTATTGAACTCATGCCTATAGGGCAGGGAAAACTGTATACCGGGATTTCGTCAGACCTGATACTTGAGAGACTGACATTAAAACATGGTACCCCGAAGGAACTTCCTTATGACGGACATGGACCTGCAAGGTATTACAGTTTTGACGGCTTTAACGGGAGGATAGGCTTTATCTCTCCGATCTCGCACATGTTTTGTTCATCATGTAACAGGATAAGGCTGATGCCGGAAGGGATGCTGAAACCTTGTCTGTATTATCCTGACGGACTGGACATTCGCGGAATGCTTCGCAGAGGCGAAAAAAAAGAAATAATAAAAACGGCCGTAACTGAAATGCTGCAGAGAAAACATAAAAAACATGGATTTGGAAACGGTGATACGGGAAATGCTGAAGAGAAACGTATGAACCAGATAGGAGGTTAAAGGTGGGAATAATAAAAGCAGTCTGTATAAGTGAAAAAAAAGGCACAGTAAAAAAAAGTGTAGGAAGTGCCAGACTGATAGAAGACTGGGGCCTTGAAAACGACGCTCATGCAGGAAAATGGCATCGGCAGGTAAGCCTGTTGAGCTATGAAGCGGCAGAGGCTTTTCGCGCGAAGGGAGCGCCTGTTACAGACGGATGTTTTGGTGAGAATCTGCTTGTAGAAGGATATGATATGAAGTCATTGCCGGTAGGGACTGTACTGCTTTGCGGTGACAGTGTTTTGGAGATGACCCAGATAGGCAAAGAATGTCACACCGGTTGCCGGATACGGGAGATCACCGGAGACTGTATAATGCCAAGGGAGGGAGTTTTTGCACGGGTACTCCGGGGAGGCGTTATCAGGGAAGGTGATGAGATAACGGTTGCGGAGAGGAACGGATATACAGCAGCGGTGCTGGTGTGCAGCGATAAAGGAAGTGCCGGAGAGCGGGAAGATAAGAGCGGACCTGCTGCGGCAGCAGCGCTTAAGGCGGCAGGGTATGAGATCACAGAAACCGTAATTGTTCCGGATGATGAAGATCGTATATACAGTGAACTGATACGTCTTACAAAGTCTGCTGATCTGGTGATCACAAGCGGAGGAACAGGTCTGTCAGAGCGCGACCACACACCGGAAGCTACATTGAGGGCGGGTGAAAAAAATGTTCCCGGAATAGCAGAGGCAATACGTTATAACAGTCTTTTGATAACTCCCAGAGCAATGCTTTCCAGGGCTGTGGCAGTGATGCGTGGAAGGTCGCTGATCGTAAATCTTCCCGGCAGTCCAAAGGCAGTAAGGGAATGTCTTGATTATCTCCTGCCTGCATTAGCGCATGGAATGGGGATACTTACGGGCCGTGAGAATGAGTGCGGCATGACCTGAAAATTCAGGCGACAGTAAATAGTAACAATCAGATGACAGATTTTTAACAAAATTCATAATATACATGTATTAAAAAATATGATACCTTAAATAAAGTCAGGGATAACATTTATTATAGGGCAGATAGAGTTCTATTTTTTTTAAACAAAAATGTAAGCGGTTACACAAGGCCTGATGAGTAATACCTGTGCTTTATACTTATCAGAAAAGGAGGAAATAGAGTCATGCATTCGCAGACAGTCATCGATAAAAACGAGATGAATGAAAAGACAATGAAATTTCTCGAGAGATTTGTAAAGCGGGTTAAGGGCTATCCCCCCGGAGTTTGCCCCCTCGCTGTGCAGCTTTCATTTTTACAAAGCGCCCGTAGTCAGACCTGCGGTAAGTGCGTTCCGTGCCGCGATGGTCTGGAGCAGGTGGAAAAAATGCTCCGTATGATCGTAGAAGGAGAGGCGGATCGAAAAGTATTTGATGATATGGTTGAACTCTGCCATATGATCGAGGATACCGCAGATTGCGCTATCGGATATGAGGCGGCGCGTATCGTCTTGGAGAGCGTTGAGTTTTTTGAAGACGAATACATGAGCCATATCGAGGAGAAACGCTGTCAGCCGGAGGTTGGACAAAAGATCCCGTGTGTATCATACTGTCCGGCTCATGTGGATGTACCTGATTATATTGCTCTTATAGGAGAGCACCGTTACGCCGACGCTATTAACTGCATACGTCTTGATAATCCGTTTCCTACGGCATGCGCATTCATTTGTGAGCATCCCTGTGAAGAAAAGTGCCGAAGGGATATTCTTGACTCTCATGTTAATATACGCGGACTTAAGAAATTTGCTGTTGATCAGATATCGGCAGATCAGGTTAAGGTACCCGAGTGCAATGTTGCTACAGGAAAGAGAGTAGCCGTTGTCGGCGGTGGTCCGTCAGGGCTGACCACGGCCTATTATCTCTCACTTATGGGGCACAAGGTAGTTGTATACGAAAGGAGAGATCATCTGGGCGGAATGCTGCGTTACGGTATACCCAACTATCGTCTGCCAAAGGACAGGCTTGATCAGGATATAGCTGCCATACTGTCTACCGGAAATATTGAAGTCCGTGTAAATACAAGGATACCGGAAGACATCACAATGGAAGATATCAGAAAAGAGTATGATGCTGTTTATATTTCCATAGGAGCACAGGTTGGAAAGAGCGTGGATGTACCGGGGATCGATGCGGAGGGTGTTTATTCTGCGGTAGATATACTTGAACGTATAGGGCGGGGAGATATACCTGATTTTTCGGGTAAGCGTGTAGTAGTCGTGGGAGGAGGAAATGTAGCCATGGATGCCTGCCGTTCTGCGATACGATGCCATGCTGATGAAGTAACAGTGGTATATCGCAGACGCCAGATAGATATGACGGCCTTACCCTCTGAAATACAGGGAGCCATAGAGGAGGGAGTTGAGCTCCTGACGCTTAATGCACCCAGATCCATCAAGACTGATGAAAATAATAAAGTGGTAGGGTTTGAAATGCAGCCACAGATCATTTCGCAGTATAAGGCAGGTAAGCCCGGTGTGGTCAATGCAAATGAGGAGAAAAGAGTGATCCCCTGCGATGTGGTTCTGATGGCCATAGGACAGGACATCGTATCGGAACCTTTTGCGGAGTACGGTGTTAATCCCCGCAGAAAGACCTTTGAGACTCTGCCGACTGCGCGTCTGAAGAAATATGAGAATATTTTTGCCGGGGGAGATTGTGTCTTCGGTCCGGCTACGGTAATAAAAGCGATAGGCGCCGGCAAGGTCGCGGCGATCAATATCGATGAATATTTGGGATATCATCACAAAATCCTTTCTGCGATCGATTATCCGGAACCCAAAGAGAACGAACGTACACGTATAGGACGGGTACACCTGACAGATCGTTCTGCCAGGGAACGTAAAAGGAATTTTGATCCTGTGGAGAACGGGATGACTTATGATGAGGCAATGCAGGAATGCCGTAAATGTCTGCGCTGTGATCATTTCGGTTGTGGCGTGGTGGAAGGAGGCCGGGTATGATGTTAAATGTTACTATAGACGGGATATCTCATTCCTTTGAGGAAAAGACTACAATACTTCAGGCAGCAGAGTTACTGGATATACATATCCCTACTCTCTGTTATCTGAAGGAGATTAATGAAATAGGCGCGTGTAAGATGTGTGTTGTTGAGGTTGAGGGACGCGATCATCTGGTCACATCCTGTAATACACGTATCAAGGATGGAATGGTGATACATACATCCAGCGAACGCGTGGTAAAGAGCCGTAAACAGATACTGAACATGCTGCTGGCAAATCATGATATACGCTGCTTTTCGTGCGCTAAAAGCGGCGCGTGCCGTCTTCAGGATCTTGCAAACGAGTATGAGATCACAAATTCGGTTTATCCAAGCAGCGGTGTAAAGCTTCCTGTAAAAAAAGAAAATCCTTTTCTTACATATTATCCGGAGCTTTGTGTTAACTGTCAGCGCTGCGTGAGTACCTGTAATAAACGGGCGGGAAACGGGGTGCTGCATAACGGTAAGATAGGTATGCGTACACTGATCGATGCGCCATTCGGACCGGACTGGAAATCTACAGCCTGTGAATCATGCGGAAATTGTGCGGAAGCGTGTCCTACCGGTGCGCTGATCGCTAAGAATAAGAAAAAATATCAGCCGGGAAGGGTAAAAAAAGTTTTAACAACATGTCCTCACTGCGCTACGGGATGTCAGTATTATCTGATAGTCAGGAATAATCAGATAGTGGATGTAGAGCCTGCTGACGGACCGTCAAATAAAGGTATGCTTTGTGTAAAAGGGCGATTCGGATCGTTTAATTTCGTGCATTCACCCGAGCGGCTTAAATATCCGCTTATAAAGAATAAGGAGACGGGTGAATTTGAACGGGCAAGCTGGGATGAGGCGATGGACCTTATTGCACAGAAAATGCTTAATATCAAAAAAGAGTATGGGCCCGATTCCCTGGCGGGGTTTGCATGTTCAAGATCTCCAAATGAAGATATATATATGTTTCAGAAAATGGTGCGTTGCGCTTTTGGCTCAAATAATGTCGATAACTGTGCGCGCGTATGTCATTCAGCATCAGTACACGGTCTGGCCATGACATTGGGATCGGGTGCAATGACAAATCCCATAGGAGATATCACAAATGATGTTGATGTTATAATGCTGGTCGGTTCAAATCCGGAAGAGGCACACCCGGTTGTGGGAATGCAGATACGTCAGGCAGTAAAGCGCGGAACAAGACTGATAGTTGTAGATCCAAGGAATATAGGTCTTTCACGGGTGGCGGATGTACATCTGAAGCTTAAACCCGGTACTAACGTAGCATTTGCAAATGGCATGATGAATGTCTTTATCAATGAGGGTTATGTTGATGAGAAATTTGTAAAGGAGCGGACCGAGGGTTTTGAAGAGCTGAAAAGTATAGTTATGGAGTATACGCCCGAAAAGGTTGGTGAGATCTGCCATATCGATCCGGATCACCTGCGTGAAGCTGCACGTATGTACGCTAAGGCGGCAAAGGCTCCGATCATATACTGTCTTGGTGTAACCGAGCATTCCACAGGTACAGAGGGCGTTATGAGTATGTCCAATATGGCAATGATGGTCGGAAAGCTTGGACGAAGCGGCTGTGGTGTAAATCCCCTGCGTGGACAAAACAATGTACAGGGAGCCTGTGATATGGGAGCAATGCCGGGGCACTTCCCGGGATATCAGAAGGTAACGGATGAAGCCGTTATGGAGAAATTCGAAAAAGCCTGGGGAACAGAGCTGAACAAAAAGCCGGGTATTTTTGCAACGGATGTTTTTGGCGCGGCTATACGAAAAGAAGTGAGAGGCCTGTTTATCTTTGGCGAGGATCCTATCGTGACAGATGCAGATCAGAACCATGTGCGTAAGGCATTGGAAAGTCTGGATTTTCTGGTTGTAGATGATCTGTTCATGACTGAAACCGCACAGCTGGCAGATGTGGTACTGCCTGGTACGAGTTATGCCGAAAAGGAAGGTACCTTCTCAAATACCGAGCGCCGTGTGCAGAGAGTGCGAAAGGCAGTAACACTGGAAGGTGAAATGCGACTGGACACGGATATTTTTATAGATCTGATGAACCGTATGGGTTATCCCCAGCCCCAAATGACATCGGAAGAGATCATGGATGAGATAGCATCCCTGACGCCCAGTTTTGGAGGGATCAGTCATCGTCGCCTCGATCGCGCAGGAGGCCTGCAGTGGCCTTGTCCGGATAAACAGCATCCCGGTACGCCTATCATGCATGTAGGCGGGTTTACAAGAGGATTGGGATGGTTTTATCCTGCAGAGTACATACCGAGTGCGGAGCTTCCGGATGATGAATACCCGTTTATATTGATGACAGGCCGTATCCTGTATCATTACAATACCAGGGCTATGACAGGTAAGACGCCCGGACTGATGGAGAGAGAGGGGCATTCATTTATCGAGATAAATTCCGAAGATGCGGCCAGACTGGGGATAGCAGATGGAGATAGGGTGCGTGCAAGCTCACGTCGCGGTACGATCATTACGACCGCACGTGTCGGTGATAAGGTGTCACCGAGAGAAAGCTGGATGCCATTCCATTTCCCTGACGGAAATGCAAATATACTGACTAATGCGGCCTTGGATAAATATGCGCGCATTCCTGAGTACAAAGTATGTGCTATACGTATTGAAAAGTTTTAGATAGTATTTATAATAAGTGTAATAAGTAATTTTGCATAATATAACGCTCCGCAAGGATGCGCAAGTGAATTCGTGACTGAACATTAGAAAGGAGTAATAATGACAATATATGATATAGCTAAAATGTCCGGGGTTTCAATAGCTACGGTATCGCGTGTTCTTAACGGATCGGACAGGGTATCTGAAAAAACACGTAAACGTGTTCATGCTGTGATAGAAGAAGTAGGTTATACGCCTAATATTTTTGCACAGGGACTGGGATTAAATACAATGCATACCATAGGTATCCTTGTTCCTACGATAGATGACACATATATGGCAAATGCTGTTGCGTATCTGCAGTGGTTTCTTTCGCAGCATAATTATGACTGCCTGTTAAGCTGCAGCGGTTTTGATGCAGAAGGAAAAAAGGCGCAGACGGAAATGCTCTTATCCAAACACATTGATGCACTGATCTACGTTGGTTCTACTTATGCAGGTAACGGAAAGGATGACAGTGTTACAGATTATATACGCGAAGCGGCAAAACAGGTACCTGTATTTATAATAAACGGCAATGTCAAAGGAGATAATATATTTGCGTCGGTATGTGATGATGAGAAAGCCGTTTATACAGCTGCCATGTCTTTGCTTGAAAGAGGACGGAAAAATCTGTATTTCCTCTCTGATTCACATTCATACAGTGCAAATGAAAAGAAAAAAGGATTTTTATGCGCACTGCGTGAGAAAAAGATCAGTAACGGTAAAAACAGGATAATCTATGTAGGGAATCGTATCCATAGTGTGCGGGATCAGTTGTTGTCCATAGAGGATTTCGACTGTGACGGTATCATTGCGGTAAACGATATTATTGCCGCAGGTGCGGTAAAATATGCAGTTGCAAAAAAACTTTCTATTCCCGATGATATCGAGATCATCGGTTATAATAATTCGGTAGTTGCGGTTACCAGTATACCGGAGATAACGAGTGTGGATAATCATACAGAAGAGATCTGCCGTGATACCGTAAATCGTATCATTCATATTCTGAGCCATGATGATGTTAAGGTAGAACGAAAAGTCATGGTTTCCTGTGAATTGATCCAGAGAGACACTACAATAACAGAATAGGGCATAAACACTTTGCAAAGTCTGCAAAAACAACCAAAACAGGTTGGATAAATCGGTAATAATCAACAAAAAATAAACTGCCGGTTATTAGCTGTTGACTTTGACTGAGAAAAAGTTTATAACAATAGTGTAAGCGCTTACATTCAAGTACGGATCAAAAGAAAATGATATGAGAGGAGGCCTTGAGATGAAGGCATTTATGGATGCGGACTTTATGTTGCAGAATGAGACGGCCAGGCATTTGTTTCACGATTATGCTGAAACGCTGCCGATAATCGATTATCACTGTCATATCTCTCCGCAGGAGATTTATGAGGACCGCCGTTATAATAACCTTGCGGAGATATGGCTCGGAGGAAGGAATCCGGATGGGAGCTATTTCGGAGATCATTATAAGTGGCGTGTTATGCGCTCCAACGGGGTGGCTGAGAATAAGATAACCGGAGATGCGGATGCTTTTGAAAAGTTCCTCGAATTTGCAAAAGCTTTGGAAATGGCTATTGGCAATCCGATGTATCATTGGTCCAATCTTGAACTCAAAAAGTATTTTGGTATCAACGAGGCTTTATGTGAGGAGAATGCCAGAGAGATCTGGGACAAAACATCAGAGCTTCTTCAGAAAGATCCTGAGTTGTCTGTTCGCGGTATCATCCGGAAGTCAAATGTAAGTTATGTCGGTACGACTGACGATCCTATCGATACCCTGGAATGGCATGAGAAGCTTGCAAAAGAGGATCTTGGATTTATGGTGTGTCCATCATATCGTCCTGACAAAGCCATAAATATATCAAAAGCCGGATTTGCTGATTATATCGGGAAACTGGCAAAATGTACAGGTAAGGATAGTCTCAATTCAACGCAGGAAGTATGTGACGCATTAAATGAGCGTTTGGATTATTTTAAGGCTCGAGGCTGCAGGGCTTCTGATCACGGTATCGATTATGTGATGTTCAGAGAGGGCACTGATGCGCAGGCAGACGCAGCATTTAACAAGGCAATGAGGGGAGAGCCCGTTTCAAGGGAAGAGGCTGAGATCTATCAGACCAAGCTGCTCCTTTCACTGGCGCGTAAGTACCACAAAGAAAATATAGTTATGGAGATACATTACTCCTGTACGCGTAATGTCAACGAGCGCATGTTTGAGAAAGAAGGTCCCGATACGGGATTTGACATGATCGCTAAGAGCAGCTGCGGTGATGAACTTGCAAAGTTTTTCTCCGCTCTTGATAAAACGGGTGAGCTTCCAAAGACTATAGTATTTTCGCTTGATCACAATGATTTTAATCAGATCGCGACCTGTCTTGGAGCTTTTCAGTCGGATGAGGTGCCCGGGAAAATGCAGCTTGGTGCAGCATGGTGGTTCCTGGATACACGCGACGGCATGGAAGAGCAGATGCGTGCACTCGGTAATCTGGGGCTGCTTGGTAATTTTGTCGGAATGCTTACAGATTCACGTTCATTCTTATCATACACCAGACATGATTATTTCAGGCGTATTGCATGCAATCTGATAGGGAAATGGGTAGAAGACGGCGAATATCCCAATAATGAGAAAAGCCTCAGGAAGATAGTAGAAGGAATCTCGTACCATAACGCAAAGCGCTATTTTGGGATATAAAATGACTGTTATAGTAAGCGCAATAAGCAATTGCGCTTACTATATATCATCAGACAAACAGTTTGGTTAAAAAGAAAAAGGAGAAATAACATGGCAAAACTGAACTATGAAGTATTGGAAAAATCCGGATACGACGGGTACGTATTAAAAAGCGCACCGGTTAAGATGCTTCAATTCGGCGAGGGTAATTTCCTTCGCGCATTTGTTGATTACTTTTTTGATGTATCAAATGAAAAAGCAAACTGGAACGGTAAAGTTGCGCTTCTGCAGCCGATCGCCCAGGGACTTTCAGAGTTGATAAACGAGCAGGATGGATTATATACGCTTTACCTTCGTGGTACGGAAAATGGAGAAAAAGTTGACCGCAAGCGTGTGATCTCAGTAGTAGACAGATGTTATAGTCCTTTCGACAATTGGGAAGAGATTAAGGATATCGCAAAAAGCGATGATCTGGAATATGTATCAAGTAACACCACAGAAGCGGGGATTGTATATGATCCTGAGTCAAAACCTGATCAGGAACCTCCTGCATCTTTTCCTGCAAAGCTTGCTGTACTTCTTCATGAGCGTTTTCTCGCAGGCAAAGGTGGACTGGTTGTTCTTTCCTGCGAGCTTATAGATAACAACGGTAAAGAATTACAGAAGATAATATTAAAGCATATCGACGACTGGGGATGGGGTGAAGAATTCAGTAAATGGATCAGTGAGGAATGCCTGTTCTGTTCGACGCTTGTTGACAGGATAGTACCCGGACGTATTCGCGATCCCCAGGAAGTTGCTGCGCTTGAGAAAGCAAACGGATATGAAGATCTGCTTTTGGATGTGGGAGAAGTATTTGGAGTATGGTATATAGAGGGACCCAAATGGCTGGAAGATAAACTGCCGTTCAAAAAAGCCGGCGTCAATGTGCATGTGGTTCCGGATGTCACTCCCTACAAGAAGCGTAAGGTACGTATATTGAATGGTGCGCATACCGGTTTTGTCCTCGGCGCATATCTTGCAGGACAGGATATCGTTCGTGACTGTATGCACAATGAAACTATCAGGGGCTTCATGAACAAGATGCTCTTCGAAGAGGTGATCCCGGTACTTCCGCTGGATAAGCAGGATAGCGAAAACTTTGCGGCTGCTGTTACCGATCGCTTCAATAATCCGTTTGTTAATCATGAGTTGATGAGTATATCACTCAATTCTACTTCTAAGTGGAAAGCACGTAATTTACCGTCATTTCTTGAATATATTGAAAAATTCGGAAAGCTTCCTTCGGCGCTGACAATGAGTCTTGCGGCTTATATAGCCTTTTATTCTACGGGGATAAAGGAAAGGACAGCAGACGGCCTGATCTGTGTTCGTCCTAAGGGTAATGAATATAAGATCCAGGACGATCCATGGGTGCTTGATTTTTATTATGAGCACAAAAATGCCGATGATGAGACTCTGGTAAGGGATGTGCTTTCAAATGAAAAGATGTGGGATCAGGATCTTACAAAAATAGGAGATCTGTATGATACAGTGATCGCAGATCTGAAGAAGATACGTGAAGAAGGCGCAGAGGCCGCATACAAGAGCGTACTTTAATAAAGAAAAGCAGGTATTAAAACGAAAAGAGAACTGTCTTTTGCGCTTATCATTCTATAAGGAGTTGTGAAATGCAGACCATCAGAATACATCCATCAGACAATGTGGTTGTAGCACTTGAGGATATAACGCAGGGGAGCCACATAACGGCCGGTAATAAAGATATTACGATAACAGAGCCTGTTCGTCGAGGGCATAAGATCGCTATATGCGATATCATGAAGGGTGAACCGGTCGTAAAATACGGAAATAGCATAGCAGTGGCTGTCGACGATATTAAGGCAGGAAGCTGGGTACATACACATAACGTCAAAACACAGCTTAAAGAAGACGGAGAATATGTTTATGATCATAAAGTATATGATCTGCCTGAAGTAGCACCCCGTACATTCAGTGGTTACAGGCGTAAAGACGGCCGTGCGGCAATACGTAATGAAATATGGATAATCCCGATAGTCGGCTGTGTCAACGGGATCGCGAAGCAGATAACCGAGCAGACAAAAGAGCTTGTTAAGGGTACGGTAGAAGGAATATATTATTTTCCGCATCCTTTCGGCTGTTCGCAGCTGGGGGATGACTTAAAACAGACTAAGAAGTTACTTGCGTCGTTGGTCCGTCATCCCAATGCGGGCGGTGTGCTGTGCTTAAGTCTTGGCTGTGAGAATCTTACGCTGCCCATGTTTTTAGAGGAGCTTGGGGATTACGATCCCGAACGGGTGAAATTCCTGACATGTCAGGATGTGGAGGATGACGTGGAAGCAGGTGTCGGACTGATCCGTGAACTGGCTGAAAGCGTAGGAAGGTACAGCAGAGAGGATATACCTGCCAGCGAACTTGTGGTAGGCATGAAGTGCGGTGGCAGTGACGGGCTTTCGGGTATTACGGCTAATCCTGCCGTAGGAAGGTTTTCTGACAGGTTGATCGCGCTTGGAGGATCCACAGTGCTTACAGAGGTTCCGGAAATGTTTGGAGCTGAAAATATCCTGTTTTCGCGCTGCAGGGATCAGGATGTGTTTGATAAGGCAGTAGCAATGGTAAATGACTTCAAAGAATACTTTGTAAGTCACGGTCAGGTAGTATATGAGAATCCAAGCCCGGGAAATAAAGAGGGCGGGATAACAACACTGGAGGATAAGTCCTGTGGCTGTGTACAGAAAGGAGGCAGTGCCCAGATCGTAGATGTATTAAAATACGCGGAACCTGTTACAAAAAAGGGTCTTAATATACTGAGCGGACCCGGAAATGATCTGGTGAGTGCGACAGATCTGACTGCTGCGGGAGCGCATCTTATACTGTTTACAACAGGGCGCGGAACACCTTTCGGAGCACCTGCACCGACTGTAAAAATATCAACCAATACAGCGCTTTATGAAAAGAAGAAGAGCTGGATAGATTTTAACGCCGGAAGTATTGCACAGGGAGAAGATCTTGATGATGCCGGCAGCCGTCTGCTGGATTTTGTTATGGAGATTGCGAGCGGAAAGCTTACTAAAACAGAGGAGCATGGAATCCGTGAGATATCAATTTTCAAAGACGGAGTGGTTTTATAAAAAACTGATGAGATGAATTCAGGAGGATGAACAATTGTTTGGTTTTGGAGCAATGATTCAGAAGTTAAAAGAAGACCCTAAGAAGATTGTCCTTACGGAGGGTGACGACCCGCGTATCCTGGAGGCGGCATCCCGCCTGCTGGCCAGCAACTTCCTTACACCTATTTTGCTGGGTGATGAGCAGAAGGTCTCAAATGCTGCAGAGGAGGCAGGTTATAATATCCGCGGAGCACAGATAATAAATCCGCTCAATTATGACAGGCTTGATGAAGTGATACAGGAGTTCTATGAGATACGCAAGGAAAAGGGCATGACTCTGGAAAAAGCCGAGAAGATGATGCAGCAGCGTAACTATTTCGGTACTATGCTTGTAAAGATGGGGATTGCAGACTGCCTGCTTGGCGGTGCCACCTATTCAACAGCAGATACCGTACGTCCCGCACTTCAGATAATAAAAACGAAGCCCGGGAATTCGATAGTAAGTTCCTGCTTTATACTGGTACGTCCCGGTGCTACCGGTGAAAATGAGGTACTGGCAATGGCAGACTGCGCGATCAATATCCAGCCATCTGAGGATGAGCTGGTGGAGATCTGCGGTGAGACGATAAAGTGCGCAAAGATATTCGGGATAGATCCTAAGGTAGCATTCCTGAGTTATTCATCACACGGATCCGGCAAGGGCGATTCCGTAGACAAGATGCGTAATGCGACATTAAAGGCGCAGGAAGAATATCCCGATGTACCGATCGACGGAGAGTTTCAGTTTGATACAGCGGTTTCACCCCGTGTTGCACGTCAGAAGGCACCCGGATCAAAAGTAGCCGGTTATGCAAATACGTTTATTTTCCCTGATATCAATGCCGGTAACCTGGGGTATAAGATCGCTCAGCGTATGGGTAACTTTGAGGCATACGGTCCGATATTGCTTGGTCTGAATGCACAGATCAATGATCTTTCACGCGGATGCAACGCTCTGGAGGTATATTCCATGGCGATCATTACTGCAGCGTTAACATGACAACAATAGGAGGTATACGATAATGGAATTGAGAACAGCGGCATCACCGAAAGATGTAAAATATTATGATACCAGACGCCTCAGGGAGGAGTTCCTGATAGAGAAGGTTTTTTACGAAGATGAGATATATCTTGTATACAGCCATATCGACCGCATTATAACAGGCGCTGCTACACCGGTAAATAAGGCTTTGAAGCTTGAAGCGGGTGATGAATTACGTGCCTCATATTTTCTTGAAAGACGTGAAATGGGAGTTATCAATATCGGAGGCGACGGCGTGATCACGATCGATGGCAGAAAATATGAAGTAATAAGCCGCAACGGGATGTATATAGGTATGGGTGCAAAGGATATAGTTTTTGAAAGCAAGGATGCATCCGATCCGGCAAAGTTTTATATCAATTCTGCACCGGCGCATACGGCATATCCTACGGTACTCATCAAGCGCGAGGGTACTGCAGGTGAAGGTGAAGTGGTGATCAAAGAAGAGAACAAAAAGCATTTGGGGAGTGTGGAAGATGCAAATAAAAGAACGATCAACAAGTATATACTTCCCGGGCAGGTAGAGAGCTGTCAATTGGAAATGGGTATGACACAGCTGGAACCCGGCAGCGTATGGAATACGATGCCATGTCATACACATGACCGCAGAATGGAAGTGTATCTGTATTTTGACCTTCCGGAAGATGCGTTTGTTATGCACTATATGGGTGAGCCTCAGGAAACCCGTCATATCGTGATGAGAAATGAGCAGGCGGTGATATCACCCAGTTGGTCTATACATTCGGGAGCCGGTTCACGAAATTATACCTTTATCTGGGGAATGGTTGGAGAAAATCAGGATTTCGATGACATGGATAATGTTCGTAATCAGGATATTTTATAAATTAAATTATAGGAGGTAATTAAAAATGGCAGGTATAATCGACAAGTTCAGACTGGATGGCAAAGTGGCATGGATAACAGGAGCTTCATATGGTTTGGGACTTGCATATGCAACGGCATATGCTGAGGTAGGAGCTAAAATCGTTTTTAACGATATCAATCAGGAACTCGTAGACCGCGGTATTGCGGAGTACGAGAAGCTTGGCATCAAGGCTTTCGGTAAAGTGTGTGATGTTACAAAAGAGGATCAGGTTGTGGCTTTTGTAAAAGAAGTCTCAGAGAAGGTCGGAGATATTGATATCCTTGTAAATAACGCAGGTATCATCAAGCGTATACCCATGACTGAGATGAGTCTTGGAGACTGGAATGCGGTTATCAATGTAGACCTTACGGGACCTTTTATCTGTTCTAAGGCTGTCCTTCCGGCGATGATCAAAAAGGGTGCAGGCAAGATCATCAATGCATGCTCTATGATGAGTGAGTTCGGGCGTGAAACGGTTTCCGCTTATGCGGCTGCCAAGGGTGGATTGAAGATGCTGACGAGAAATATATGCTCTGAATATGGTCAGTACAATATTCAGTGTAATGCAATAGGTCCCGGTTATATAGCAACACCACAGACTGCTCCGTTACGTGAAAAGCAGGCCGACGGTTCCATGCATCCTTTCGATCGTTTTATCCGTTCCAAGACTCCTGCTCAGCGTTGGGGACATACAGAGGATCTTATGGGACTTGCAGTGTTCCTTGCTTCACCTGCATCGGATTTTATCAATGGACAGGTTGTGTATATTGACGGCGGTATATCTGCATATATCGGACAGGATCCCAGTAACCTGGACGAGTCAAAATTTGCTGCAGAGGAAGAGCGTCAGGCAGATGTAAAGGTAAATGACTGAAGAAACGGAGAAAAGGTATGAAGATAGCATTGATCAATGAGAATTCACAGGCAGCAAAAAATGAGATCATATTCAACGCGTTAAAAAAAGTGGCGGATACAAAAGGATATGAAGTACGAAATTACGGCATGTACGGTGCTGATGATGCCGCACAGTTAACATATGTGCAGAATGGGATACTGGCTGCCTTACTGATAAATTCGGGAGCAGCAGATTTTGTGGTTACCGGCTGCGGAACCGGAGAAGGAGCAATGCTCGCACTCAATTCCTTTCCGGGAGTTATATGCGGACATGTTGCAAGTCCTCTTGATGCATATACCTTTGCACAGATCAATGACGGTAATGCTGTTTCCATACCTTTTGCCCTTGGTTTTGGCTGGGGCGGGGATCTGAATCTTGAATATATTTTTGAAAAACTGTTTTCGGAGCCTTTTGGGGGCGGATATCCCAGGGAGCGCGCAGTACCTGAGCAGAGAAACAAGAAAATACTCGACGGTGTGCGTGAGCAGGCTTTTAAACCATTACCTGAGATATTAAAGAATCTTGACCGCGACCTTGTAAAAGGGGCGCTGTCAGGTGAGAAGTTTGATGAGCTTTTCTTTGCGGATGCAAAGGATGAGGAACTGATCGCTCTTGTGAAGGAATTAAAGGCGTAAACACAGGAGAAGAGCGATGCGTTTCTTTCAGATCGATGTAAAAAATAAGGATTCCCTTCCGGAGACAAAGGCATATTTCTACGGACAGGAAGATATAAAGAATGTACCCATACACAGCCGTCCGGTGATCGTTATCTGTCCCGGCGGTGGTTATGAGTTTACATCCGATCGCGAAGCGGAGATCGTGGCATTACAATTTCTGGCCATGGGGTATCACGCCGCAGTGCTGCGTTATTCATGCAGCCCTGCGGTTTATCCTACGGCATTGACGGAATTGGCAGCACTGGTCAGAGAGATACATGTTCATGCATCTGAGTGGCAGGTTGACAGAGATCAGCTGTATCTTCTTGGTTTTTCGGCCGGGGCTCATCTGGTGTGCAGTTTCAGCAGTTTCTGGAAAGAAGGGTTTTTAAGCAATAGTTTGTCATGCAGCATAGAACAGTTAAAGCCTGCGGGACAGATACTCTGTTATCCTGTGATCAAAACAGGTGAGTTTGCACATAATGGATCTTTCCGGGCTTTACTGGCGGATGAATATGAGGAAAAAAAAGAAGAACTGTCGTTGGAGAAAAGAGTAAGCGATGCAGTACCTGAAACCTTTATCTGGCATACTACGGATGATGCATCCGTGCCGGTACAGAATTCTCTTCTGTATGTACAGGCTCTGATAGAGGCAGGCATTCCGGTAGAGTATCATCTGTTTGAACATGGACGTCATGGATTATCTCTGGGAAATCTCCTTACCACGCGTGAAGGAGATGAGGTAGAGAAAAACGCGCAGCCATGGCTTAAGCTGGTACATAACTGGTTAAGCAGACGCTGTGGCTTCTGACGGTTTCCTGATATACGGAGTATCGTTGTCTTTTTTTTGTGTGACAGAACAGGAAAGAATCGGAGGATGATCAAATGTCATATTCAATAATAGGATCTGATATTTCTATAGAGGGACAGACATACAGCGGAGCTACAGGCGCGCTGGCTATACATCCGGACGGCAGACCATATCATACATTCAGAACTGCGACGGTTCTTGTTGATGGAGACAGGGTAAGCTTTAAGAATTGCAGATTTGAAAATACGGCAGGTCCGGGAAAGGAAGCAGGACAGGCTATCGCATTATATCTTGATGGAGACGATATCACATTGGAGGATTGTATTCTGACAGGTCATCAGGACACGCTTTTTTTGGCACCACTGCCGCCTAAGGAAGTGCAGAAGGATGGTTTTCTGGGGCCCAAGCAGTTTACACCGCGTACTCCCCGCACCTTTTATTTTAAGAAATGCAGGATCGAGGGTGGTGTGGATTTTATTTTTGGGGGTGCGACGGCATATTTTGATGACTGTGATTTTGTTAGTGTAGAGCCGGGATATGTTTTTGCGCCATGTACACCTAAGGATGTTGAAACAGGATTTGTTGCGCGTAACTGCCGTTTTCTATGTACGGAAGAAATACCACAGGCAAGCTGCTATATAGGGCGGCCGTGGCGTGAGTTTGCCAGAATACGTCTGGAGAACTGCTATATCGACAGACATATCCATCCGGAAGGGTTTGCTGACTGGAACGGAAGAGGGGAAGGCGGGACCGTGGTATTTGAAGAGCTGCATTCGACAGGACCCGGAGCGGAAAACACAAAACGCCCCTGCTGGGTGAGATTTACAGCCTGATAAACGGTGTAAAGATCAATTCAGTAGATCTGTTACGGGATATGTGGAGATCATGTCCGTGAACAGACTGTAATGCATGAAATGATCCTGATTCCATACAAGATTCTTTTGCAGCGAAAGAAATGCAAGAACTACCTTATTTCCTTCAGCATCGGTATAGGGTATTAATATAAAAGATAAAACTTCAAGCGCCAGAAGCCGTTCCTTTATCTCCGAGATTTCTTCCGAAAGATAGTTAGTATTGTTGCACAGTATCAGGCCGGATCTGTTACGACGGGAAGAGTAGTCTTCAGGAGAAAGATATCGGATGATCTCACAGATCTGCGCATCGGGGGTGTCTGCCTGCGGACCGGTACTGAAAATGAGTTCACGCGGTTCGTCACGATAGATGAGCAGAAGAGGGATGCGGGAACGTCTGGCAAATTCAGATAGAAGAGATGACAGTTCAGGATGCTGTCCGTCACGGATCATAAACTGCATCTGAATAAGAACATCGCCCAGAGGCAGGTCATCGTGCCCGTTAACTATATTTCCGATGTTGCCATTTCTCAGGTGTTCGCGCACATGTTCAAGAGGCGCATGTTTTTCCGGTGTATACATGATATAACGGTTACGTCCTTTTTCCTTTGCAAGATATAAAGAATAATCTGCCAGTATAAAGAGGTCGTTATAGTTATCTGCATGATCGGGATAGGTTGCCGTACCGATGGAAACAGATATGGGTTTATCATGCTGAGGACCTTTTCCCGGGAAAGCATCAATAACTTTTTTTCGGATACCGGTTAAATAGTCGCGCAGATGATCCTTTTCGGAAGTATTGTAGAATATGATAAGGAACTCATCGCCGCCGATCCTTCCGATGATTCCGCTCTTACCTACTTCATTTTTTGCGATGCCGGCTATTGTCTGAAGGACGTGATCGCCGTACATATGTCCGTAAGTATCGTTGACATGTTTAAAGTAATCTATATCAAGGATGGCTATGGTGGTGTTGCCGGCATGCAGATTATTGATATAATCGACGGCAAGTTTTGTGATGTCATCTTTTGTGACAGTACCTGTGAGGGGATCATAATTCAGATTGCCTTTGTAATTGATATCGGAGGTACGCTGCAGACGTATAAGGCCTATCATTGTGTCACGGCCGTTACTGCAGGTGACTTTTTTGCCCCGGATCAAGGTTAGCGAGTCACTGCTGTCAAAAAGAAGATCATGATGGATCAGAACAGAAAAATGCCCGGAACACTTTCGGAGATTCTCCGTAAACTGCCCGAGTTCCGACAAAACCTCAGGACAGTCCGCACAGCGCAGGTTCTTAATGAATTCTGACAATTCAACGGTTCCTTCTTTAAGCAGACTGTCGCCGGTATTGTATAATGTGATACTGTCATCCTTAGGAATATATTCGTAGAAAATATCAGTAAAAAGTTGCAGCATAGCTTGACAGCTTTCAATTGTAAGCGCATCAGGTGGAGCCATATAACTCATAACCGGGTTCTCCCCAAATATTGATCAAATATTAGTAATTTTGAATA